>SVKP01000190.1 GCA_015068395.1 Oscillospiraceae bacterium | reverse complement strand
CGCTGACGACGGAGGATGGTTCTCACAGCGTTGTTATGCTGCCGAAGGTCTTGACCGCGGCGCAGTCGGACGCAACGCCCTGCCTGACCACGCCGGCGGAGAAGTATGCATGGAACCACAAACAGGACACGCTGCTCATCGACGGCACGCCGACGGCAGGAAGTACGAACCCGGTACAGAGTGGCGGCGTGGCGACGGCTTTGAATGACAAAGCGCCCGTCAGTCATGCGTCAAGCGCAGTGACATATGGCAAAGGAACCGACGGAAAGTACGGTCACGTATTGCTTTCAGACGCGGTCAATTCAACCAGTGCGGCGGCGAGCGGCGGCGTGGCGGCGACCCCGAAGGCGGTCAAGACGGCGTATGATTTGGCGAACGGAAAGCCCTCGCTCACCAGCAGCGTAACGCCCGTCGCAGACGGTACGGCGGCGATCGGAAACAGTACGGAGGCGGCTAGAGCCAACCATGTTCACCCGACCGACACGTCCAGAAGCGCCAAGAGCGTGACGGACAAGCATTTCAAGACGGTCGCGTACAACAGCTCGACGAGCGATTTGACGTTTACCACGGAGGACGGTTCTCACAGCGTTGTCACGCTGCCGACGGTGGAATCCGCGGCGCAGTATGGCGCCACGCCTTCGCTTTGTACGCCGGCGGAAAAATATACCTGGAACCACAAGCAGGACACGCTGCTCATCGACGGTACGCCGACGGCAGGAAGCACAAATCCTGTGCAGAGCGGCGGCGTGGCGACGGCTCTGGATGGCAAAGCGCCTCTTGCGTCTCCGGGGCTTACGGGAAATCCTACCGCGCCGACGCAAGCAGCATCGGTCAACAACACGCGTATCGCGACGACGGCATTTGTGCAGCGTGAGTTTTTTAACAGCGCTGCTCCTGCGTTCAGTAATTCCGCCAATTATGCTGTTGGAGAATATGTGATGTACAACGGTGTTCTTTACCGCTGTACAACTGCACACAGCGCAGCGGCTTGGAACGCAGACCACTTTATGGCAGTTACCATCGGCGCAGAAATGAAGCAGAAAACGGGAGAATTCACCAGAAACACCACCAATGTTTCAAGCACGGGGCTTGAATACACCGTAAAGCAGGTCGGCTCGGTTGTTTATATTCGCTTTTCAGGGGCTATTTCCGCAGCGGTTACAGGCGGCAGCACAAGCAACTTTGCCCTTGGCACAATAAGCGGTGTATCAAAACCTTCTGCGACTGCATACGCTACCGGCTTCTACGGGCAAAGCGCTTCCGTAGTGGAAGGGGTTTGCAGAGTTGCCGTATCTTCTGGAACGGAAGGCACTATCAACGTGAAGTCGGCTTCCACGATAGCCTCTGGAAAAACCATACAGTTTTCAATCATTTATATTTGTTAATGGGAGGAATTGATTATGTACATCATTGTTGAAATGCAGACCGACGCAAACGGGACCGTCTCCACAATCGTCACACAAAAAGCAACCCGCAACGAAGCAGACAGCGTATACCATCAGGTTCTCGCGGCGGCGGCGATCAGCGCCATGCCCGTCCATGCCTGCGCCATGATGAGCAACGAGGGCTTCCCGCTCGAACACGCGAGCTATCGGCACACAGCGGTCGCGGAGGGCGAATAACATGGACGCGGCGACGGTCAAAACCGGCGTGCTGGCAGTGCTCGCCGCGATCGGGGGAGCGCTGACGGCGGCGCTGGGAGGCTGGGACGTGTTGTTGAAGGTCCTTATCGGCATGATGGCGGCGGACTACCTGACCGGGCTGCTGATTGCAGCGATCTGGAAAAAGTCCAACAAGAGCGAGACCGGCACGCTCGACAGCAAGGCAAGCTTCAAGGGGCTGGTCAAAAAGTGCATGATCCTCCTGCTGGTCTATGTCGCGGTGCTGCTGGACGCGGCGATCGGCACGACCTATATCCGCTCGGCGGTCATCATCTTCTACATCGGCAACGAGGGCCTGAGCCTGCTGGAAAACCTCTGCATTATGGGCGTGCCGCATCCGAAGTTCCTCGAAAAAATCCTGCAAGTGCTGCTGGAGCGCGGGGACAAGGGGGATGATCCCAAATGACGCGCGGCGAGCTCATCCTTCAGACAGCCTCGAAGGAGATCGGCTACCACGAGGACAAGGGCAAGCGCAACAAATACGGCGCGTGGTACGGGCTGGACGGCGAGCCGTGGTGCATGGAGTTTGTCCAGTGGGTGTACCACGAAGCGGGCTTCGACCTGCCGTTCAGCACGGCGTCCTGCGGGGCGCTGCTGCGGTGGTATCGGGAGCATCAGCCGGAATGCGTCACGGACAGGCCCGTGCGCGGGTGCATCGTGATCTTCGACTTTCCCGGCACGGCGTACCGCACGGACCATACGGGGCTGTTCGTCTCCTGCGACGGGTTTAAGCTCACGACCATCGACGGAAACACGTCCGGCGGGAACGACGCAAACGGCGGCTGGGTGCAGAAGAGGCACAGAACGCTGGGGTATGCAAACCCTGTGTATATCGTGCCGCGGGAACTGAACGGAAAGGAGGACGATATGAAACGCTATCACACGCTGGAGGAGATCCGGCTTGACGCGCCCTGGGCGGCGGAGACGGTCGCGAAGCTCGTGGAGCGCGGCGCGCTGAACGGCACGGACGACGGGCTGGACCTGTCGACGGATATGCTGCGCGAGTTTGTGGTCAACGACCGCATGGGAATTTACGGATGAGAGAGGAGGATGACAGATGGCAGTCAAGATAAGGAAATCGACGCCCATCGACGGGGACAAGCTGATCCCCCGGGTCAAGACAGACTACGCGACCGGCGGCGAGACCTCGGCGACGGACGCGGGCGCGAAGCCAGACGGCTCGACCTATACGCTGGGCGAGCCGGGCCACGAGGCGAACGACGCCGCGACGGGCGTGGCGGTCAACACGCAGACCGGGCGCGCGGTGAACACGGCGAACGGGCAGGACGTCACAGGGTTGAAGATGACCGACTTCAGCCGCGACCAGACCGATTACGGCGCGCTGGCGCAGAACGCGACGAGCTTCGAGGAGAAAAACCACTACATCAACCGCCTCCAAAGGCAGGCGGAGGCGCAGGGGCTTGGCGACGTCAGCGAGCAGGTCCGCGCGATCAATCGGACGTGGAACGAGAAAAATCCCACGGCTTTCCGCTCGTGGGATGGGAGCTACGGCACCGGGTACTACGGACAGGATGAAAAAGGGGACGTTGGCTACTACGCGGACCCGGAGCGCACGGTCAAGCTGGCAAACGGCAACTGGGGCGAGAATCCGAACAACCGCACGAAAGCGGTCCGTGATTTTTACGGGTCTTCCGTCAGCGGCGGGACGCAGACGACGCCAACGACCGCCGCAGCGCTGCGGCAGACGACTGCGAGCGGAGCAAACGCGGCAGCTCCGACCGCCGCAGGAACGCCGTCCCGGACGGGGACGAGCGGAACCACAAGCGCTGCGACGGCAAACCTGACGGATCGCACGGAGCTGTACCGACAGCTGCTTTCGCTGCTGGAGGCGCGGGGGACGCAGACGTCCGCCACGGCGCAGAGTCTGGGCAGCACGCCGTACGCGGACGCGCTCGCGGCGCAGCGGGCGGAGAGCGACGCGATGGCGGAGGAGCTCAAATCGCTCTACAGCGGGCAGAACAGCCCCTACGCGCAGGCATTGGAGGCACACCGCGCCGCGCAGGCCGCCGCCGTCGAGCAGGCGGTGAGCCGCTTGGAGGGGCAGAAGAGCGGCGTCGAAGCGAAGTACGCGGAGCTGTTCCGCCAGCTTTACCGCGACAGCATGAACAGCCGGAGGGACCTGGATCAGTATCTCGCGGCGCAGGGGATCAACGGCGGCGCGGCGGAGAGCACGCGGCTCGGCTATGCCGCCGCCTATGCCGACGCGCTGCGCCGCGGCGAGCAGGAGCGTATCGGCGCGCTCGATGAGCTGGACCGCGCCATCGGCGACGCGCGGCTGAACGGTGAGCTCTCCGCCGCGCAGACCGCCGCGGAGCTCTCCCGCGCGCAGACGGACGCCTACGCCGACGCGCTGCGGGCGCTCATCAGCCGCGGCGACACGCTCGCGGCACGGGACTGGGACCGCGCCTATCAGCAAAACCGCGACGCGGTCAACGACGCGCGGTACGACGATGCGCTTGTGTGGGAGCGCGCCTATCAGCTCGCCCGAGACCTGATTGGGGATGCGCGCTATGACAGCGAGTGGGCTTACCGCATGGCGAGCGACGACTATGACCGGCAGCTGGCGGCGGAACGCCTCGCCCACGACCGGGAGCAGGATGACTACAACCGCGAGCTTCAGGCGGCGCGGCTCGCCTATGATCAGGGGCAGGATGCCTACAGCCGGCAGCTCGCGGCGGACCAGCTTGCCTACAGCCGACAGCAGGACGCCTATAACCGCGCGCTGCAAGCGGCGGAGCAGGCGGCAAAGCTGGGCGATTACAGCGGTTATGCGAACCTGGGCTTTGACGTGAGCGCGCTGACGCAGAGCGAGCCGGAGACCTACACGCCCACGTTCACGGTGGCGCAGCTGCAAAAGGAGCTGGACTTCGCGCGGAAAAACGGCACAGCGCTCTCCCCCACGGCGGCGCGCGACTATGAGTATTACTACGGCGCGCCCTACGGCGGTACGGCATCACAGAGCGGCGGCACGCAGACGTCGACGTACAACAACGGCGGGCTGTCGCGCACGGAGGTCAAGAACGTGCAGAGGGTGTGGAATGCCGCGAACCCGGACCGTCAGATCGCCGTGGACGGATACTGGGGCCCGAACTCGCAGAGCGTGACCGGGTACGCCGACGCGGCGTCGGCGCGGCAGGGACTCGCGCAGACGCGCTGAGCGTGGGAGAGGTTACAGGCACAGCTTCAACAGCTCCTCCGGCGTGTCCACAACGGTTTCCGCGCCCGCGGCCTCCAGCGCCGCGCGGCCGCGGAAGCCCCAGCTCACCGCAATGAGCGGAAGACGCGCGTTGGCGGCGGTCGCCACGTCCACCTCCGAGTCGCCCACGTACACCGCGCCCGCGCGTCCGGCGCCCAGCGCCGCGAGCGCGGCGTCGATGGCGTCCGGCTCCGGCTTGCGCCGGAGCCCCGGCGTCTCCCCGAGGGCGACGGGAAAGAGCGCGCCGAAGTGCTCCTCGCTCAGGAGCTTTACGGCGGCGTCCGGCTTGTTGGACACCACGGCGAGCTTTTTCCCCGCCGCGTCCAGCGCGCGGAGCATGGGCAGAATGCCGTCGTAGGGCCGGGTGTGCTCCCGGCAGTGCGCGGCGTAGTAGGGGCGGTAGCGCGCAAGCGCCTCGTCGATCAGCGCGTCGCCGCTTCCCGCCGGGAGCGCGCAGCGGAGCTGGTTGCGCGCGCCGTTGCCCACGAAGCTGCGGATCTCCTCCATCGTGCGTTGCGGAAAGCCCATCTCCCGCAGCACCGCGTTCGTGCTTGCCCACAGATCGTACAGCGTGTCGAGCACGGTGCCGTCCATGTCAAATAATATGGTTTGATAGCCCATGATTTTTCTCCTTTTTCCGGGCCGCGAAGCCCTTGCATTTGTGCCGTCTCCGCGCTACAATGGGACGCACAGGTTTTATGAAGGGGGTACGAAATGTACGAATTTGACGAGAGCTATTGCCTCAAGACCTTTGAGCGCCTGCTGGGGGCGGACAGCACCACCGGCCAGTACGAGGAGGTGCAGAAGCTGCTGTGCGAGCTGCTCGACGAGCTGGGCTGCCCGTATCAGGTCACGCACAAGGGCGGCGTGATCGCGGATCTCGGCGGCGAGGGGAACGCGCTTGCCGTCACCGCGCATCTGGACGACATCGGCCTCATGGTCCGCAAGGTCAACAAGGACGGTACGCTGAACGTCTGCAACGTGGGCGGGCTGTATCCGTTCTACTGCATGATGGAGAACGTGCGCGTCCACACGCGCGACGGCAAGGTGTTCACCGG
>SVKP01000189.1 GCA_015068395.1 Oscillospiraceae bacterium | reverse complement strand
CGACCACGCTGGACATCTACACCCACTCGTTCGACAAAAACAAGAAAGCAGCGTCCGCGACGCTGCAAAAGGGCTTGGCAATATGAGAAAGGAGAGTTGGCTCATGAAAAACAGCAGAAGAAAAGAAGTGGCGCTGGTCGCGAGCGGCATCCTCCTCGGCGCGACGCTCGCCACCCCGGTCGCGGGCGCGGCGCTCACGGCGCAGCAGTCCAGCCAGAAGATCACGGTGGACGGCAAGAGCGTCCAGATCGAGGCGTACAGCATCAACGGCAACAACTACGCGAAGATCCGCGATATCGGCAAGGCGGTTGGCTTCAACGTCAGCTACGACGCCGCCTCCAACACGGTCTGCATCAAGACGAACGAACCATACGCGGAGGCCGCCCCGGCGCAGACGTCGCGGATCGTGCGGCTCCCGACTGACGGAAGCCAGTACGTCCCGCAGGTCGGCGACCTCATCCCATGCGGCGACGGCACGGAGTATGAGATCAAGGACGTCGTGCGCTGGGACACCAACGTCTTTCAGGACGGTCCCCTGCCGCCGCTCCCCACGCCGACGTGCGATTGGAGCGCGTTCCCGACGCTGGAGCTGCCCGAGCCAATCGTCAAGCATTACAACGACAAGCACGGCGACGACCTCTTTGTGAGGAACGTCTACGAAGTGCGCCGCATGGTATACACCATCTACAACGCCATCGGTGAGGAACCCGACGCGTGGCGCGACGGAAAGCCGCTGTGCAAGATATACACTGAGATTCCCTTGGAGTATGAACCCTACACGGGCGCCTTCTGGCCGTGGCGCGAGAGCGAGATCACGGATGCCGTCCACGCCATCCCGAACGTGCGGTACTACGTTGACGCCTACGATTACTACCACAATCACGTCTATATGTACACAAGGTATCTGCTCATGCAAATCTGAACCTCGGCGTGGTCGGGGCGGCGGCAGCACCGCCCTGTCCCGTTTTGCCGTTTGTCGAAACCCGTCGAGCGGTTTTTCTTGCAAACCGCGTCGGAAGATGGTAATATAAGTATGCCAAGCAAGTTCATATTGTTTAAGCACGTGAGGTGTGCGTTTCTGCCCCATAATAATGCGGCAAAAACGCATGCTCTCGTTCATCACACCTTGCGTGCGTTTGAACTTGCTTGGCGGCAGAGAGCCTCTGCGTTTTTCGGTGGCGTGGCTCTGCTGCGCCACTTTTTTTTGGGAGGGCAACGCCATGCCGGATTACGAAAAGCTGTACCATTTGATGGTCAACGCCGCTGAGGACGCTCTCGCGGCGCTGGAGGACGCGAACGTCTGGGACGCCAGACGCATCCTGATCGACGCCGAGCAGCGCGCCGAAGAAAACTACGTCACAAGCACGGACTGAGCAGGGCTTTGAATGGCGATTTTGGCGGTGCAATCGAGCCGTTGTCCGATTCCGCGCGCCAAATTCGCTGTGTTGCCCGATTCGGTTTTTCAGGTGAGGAATCTCCCGTACTTTCTGATTTTTCCCAACCGATAGGGAGAGCTGGGGGCGCAGTAAAACACGCGGCTACGGAGCTCGCCGTTCGCATCCGCCTCAATGGCGGCAGGATTCGTAAATTCGCTGCCCCTGTCGGTCAGGATGATGGGGAACAGCCGACAGTAGAGTTCGTGTCCGAGCGTTTGATACAGGACTTCGATAACGTCGGACACCGACCGCGCGTCGTTGGCATCGCGGAGAAATGCCAGCATGAGGCTGGACTCACGGAAGAACACTGTCAACAACACCTTGCCACCCTTGCGCCCAATCACGGAATCCATTTCCACAACGGGTAAATCAGGATGCTCGGCGACGTAAACAAGGAAGTCCTCGTACGTCCGATTCACAAGATAGTTGCGGTCGACTTTCTTGATCACGGTGCGCTTCCTCGGCCGCATCCGCACCATCCGCGGAAGGTCCAGCGGACCAGCATCCAGAGCGCCCATCGTAACATAGTTATAGATAGAGCGTTCTGAAACCATAACCACGTCGCGATTATTTTCGCAGACGTGATGGATAGACTGCCCCTGCTTCAGCAGCGGGGACACAAACGCGTCGATGCGCGCCAGCTCCTCGGGCGAGACGGCAATGCCCTGACGGCTCTCCGAACGCTCCTGCTCATACGTCTGCTGGGCGTGAATTGCATTGTAATTGTGCTTGCTTCATATTTCTGCTTTCCTAACTTAATGGCATTGATTAAAGGGGACACAGGAAGTCTCTTGCATTGGGCGTCAGATCCCGGTTTCCCTTCATAGCCTCGCGCCAGTCCAGATCGCCGCGATCCAGCGCGAGGATCAGCGCCTCCGCCGTCGCCAGATTGATGGCAAACGGCACGTTATGGCGGGCACATACCTGAGCCAGATATGCCGCGTCCTTGTCGAAGTCGGTCCAGCGCGGATCTGCGAAGAAGAGCAAGAGGTCGATCTCTCCGAGCGCAATGCGAGACCCGATCTGCTCCATGCCGCCCTGCGCCCCATTCATGAATTGTGTTATGGGAAGACTCGTATGCGCGATGAGAAACGCCCCTGTCGTCCCTGTTGCACAAAGCTCGTGCTTGGCAAGAACGGCGGCGTATGCCACACAGAATTGCTCAGCCAGTTCTTTTTTGTTGTCATGCGATATGATAGCAATGTTCATAACAAGCCTCCGATCCTGTTTGTGTGCTATTCCACATCCTGAAGCGCATCGTAGCCTTCCTCTCCGGTACGTACCTTAACCACGTTTTCCACGTCATAGACGAAGATCTTGCCGTCGCCGATGTGCCCAGTATAAAGCACCTTCTTTGCCGCCTCGATCACATCCCGCACTGGGACCTTGCTCACAACGATATCGACCTGGACCTTGGGCCGCAGATCCGTTTCGATAGCGACGCCGCGGTAGTATTCGGTCTGTCCCTTCTGAATGCCGTAGCCCATGACGTGCGATACCGTCATTCCCGTGATGCCCAGCTTGCTCATGGCGTCCTTCAAAACAAAGAGCTTCTCCTCCTTGAACACGATCTCAACCTTGGTAAACTTGTGCCCGTTCGGGTCAAAGGAGGGCTCGCGCCTTACGGGAACGGCTTCCGCCATCGGGGTTGTCCCCGGCACGACCACGATCGGCTCATCCGGCGCAAACTCCGCATACTTCTCCACCGCAGGCGCAAAATCCGCATATGCGCTGGGCAAGCCGTGTTCACTTTTATCCAGGCCGAGCAGCTCTTCCTCTTTTGACGCGCGCAGCCCATGCCATTTTCGGATCAACGCGAACGTGATCACCATTGAAATCACGGCATAGGCAACCACGCATAGTACGCCAAGCAGCTGTATGCCAAGCAGCCTTGCAGAGCCGGTATAAAGCAAACCGTTCAGGCCGGCCGGCGCGGCGGGATTCGCAAGCAGCCCGACCGCCAGCGTGCCCCATACTCCATTTGCCATGTGGACGCCTACCGCACCGACAGGATCGTCAATATGAAGCTTAAGATCCAGCGTTTCCACGACGACCACCACGAGGATCCCGGAAACGACCCCCACGATCGTCGAACCGATAACGTCCAGCGCGTCGCAGCCGGCAGTGATTCCGACAAGCCCGGCAAGAGCAGCATTCAGGCACATGGAAACGTCAGGCTTCCCGTTCTTTTTCCATGTATAGAACATGGTGGTACAGGTTGCGATCGAGGGCGCGATGGTCGTGGTCAGAAAGATGGAGGCCAGCTCCGCGGGGGAAGTGGCGGCAGCGCCGTTGAAGCCGTACCATCCCAACCAGAGGATGAATATGCCAAGGGCGCTTAGAGGAATGGAATGTCCGGGGATGGCGTTGACTTTGATCACCTTGCCTCCTGTATCCTTCTTGTATTTCCCGATGCGAGGTCCGAGAAAGATCGCGCCCACCAGCGCCGCGATCCCTCCGACCATATGGATGGCGCAGGAGCCGGCATAATCGTGAAAGCCCATCTTGCTGAGCCAACCGCCGCCCCAGATCCAATGGGCCTCGATCGGATAAACAATCAGGGAAATCACCGCCGAGTAGATGCAGTACGCGGAAAACTTCGTGCGCTCCGCCATTGCGCCGGACACGATCGTTGCCGTCGTGGCGCAGAAAACCAGGTTGAACACGAAAGTGGAGGCGCTTGTGAAGCCTCCGTCTCCGGGGCTCTCGATGAACGCTCCGAACTGTGTGAATAAGTCCAGATTCGGCTTTCCAATCAGTCCGAACAGCGTTTCTTCGCCCATCATCAGCGTATAGCCCAGCAGGGAGAACACCACGGTGCCGATACAGAAGTCCATCAGGTTCTTCATGATGATATTGCCGGCGTTTTTTGCCCGCGTAAAGCCGGTTTCGCACATGGCAAAGCCGGCCTGCATCCAGAACACAAGTGCGGCGCCTATTAAAAACCAGAATTCAACCGTCATTTCTTCTCATCCTTTCTCTTGTCTGTTGAGCCTGAAACTGTCGAAGCTGTTTTGCCGGTTTTCGGCGTCAATCCAGCCGCTCGACCCGAAACTTTACACATTCCCCGCAGTCGGGGCATTGCACGGGCGTCGGCTTGACGCTGCCGCCGCGGCGTGCGGCGTAGACGAAAGGATAGATTGCGCTGAGCGCCACCATGCAGAGCGCCGCGCTCTTTTCTTTGTCGATGAAGGCGCCGTCAAAGAAGATTTCGTCGCCCCTCCGATAGCGCGGGCAGCCGCTCTCAAGCACCGTCACCTTGACCTTGTGATCCTCCATGCTGCGCTCACCTCTCTTTCTTCTGCGCTTCCAGATAGTCGTTGAGCTTCGCGTTCAAAACGTCCGTGATGAACATGTGCCCCGGCGCGTGGGTGATGACGATGGGCGGTCTGGCGTTCTCCACCGCTGCCTGCGGCGTCACGCCGCAGGGCCAGAAGACAGGGATCTCGCCGGGATAGATGTCCACCGCCTCTCCGTAGTCGGGCTTCATCACGTCCTTGATGCCGATGGCTTCGGCAGGCCCCATATGCACGGGCGCGCCGTGGACGTTCGGCATTTTGGACGTGATCTCATAGGCGCGCTTTGCCTTCTCCGGCGTCATGGGACGCATGGAGCAGACCATCGGCCCCTTGAACGGGCCGCAGGGCACCGTCTGGAACAAGTCGACCTTATACATCGGAACGTTGCGCCCCTGCGTGATGTGGCGCACCTCGATCCCCTCGCGCAGCAGCGCCTCCTCAAAGGAGAACGAGCAGCCGATCAGAAAGCCCACATACCCATCTCTCCAGTAGTCGCGGGCGTCGGTCAGCTCCTTGGTAAACACGCCGTTTTCGTACACGCGGTAACGCGGGATGTCCGTGCAGATGTTTGCGCCCTCGCCCATGGAATGGGTAATCGGCTCGCCTCTGACGATCTCAAGGATCGGGCACGGATACGGATTGCGTCTGGCATACTCCTCGAAATCCGCTGCATAGTCCGGCGGCAGGATGACAAGGTTCGCCTGCGCATAGCCGGCGCACATGCCCGCAGTGGGAAAGTCGATCTTGCCCTCGCGGATCAGCGCGCGCACCTCGGAGGGCTTTTTGTTGACATAGGGGGTGATGTCGAACGCCATGGATTCATCCTCCTTCTTTCGTTGGCAGCGGCTTGAGCGGCTTCCGCTCCTTCCGCTTCGCGGGGCCGGTCATGGTCTTGAGCGCGCGCAGAGCCGCGCGCTCCGTCAGCAGCGCATCCTGCGCTTCCTCAATGGTGGTTTTGACAAAGCGCACCCTGTCGCCGGCCTTGAGCTGGCCGATGATGCGGAAGTCCGCCGTGATGACGTTGGCGATCTTCGCGTAGCCGCCCGTGGTCTGGCGGTCGGCGAACATGATGATCGGCTTGCCCGCCGTCGGCACCTGGATCGCGCCGAAGGCAATGCCGTCGGAGATGATGTCGCCGCTGTTCCTGTGTTCGATGACGGGGCCCTCCATGCGGCAGCCCATGCGGTCCGACTCGTTGGTGACCGCATAGGTCTCGTTGAGGAAAGTCTTAATGCCCGCTGGGGTAAACATGTCTTCCTGCGGACCCATCAGCACGCGCACGGTATGGGATTCGCGCGCCGCGACCTCCGGCGCAATGCGGCGCTGCACGAGGTTGAGCACGTCCGGATTCGATGCGCGGAAACCGATCTCGTCGTTCTTTTCCAGCTTGCGCCCGTTCAGCCCGCCGATCTTTGCCTTCATATCGGTGGAGCGGCTGCCCATCACCTGCGGGATATCCAGTCCGCCCGCGAAGGCGATGTACGCGCGACAGCCTGAGCGCAACACCGTGAAGCGCAGCGTCTGTCCCGCCTGCACGACGATGGCCGCATAGCCTGCAATCGGCTGGTTGTCCAGCGTGGGGCCGAGGTCGCCGCCGGTGATTGCGACGACGTTCGCCGCGCTGAACCTAAGCTCCGGCCCCAGCATCGTGCATTCCAGCACAGCCTCGTTCTCGTCGTTCCCGACGAGGATGTTGGCGATTCTCATCGCCCGCGGATCCATGACGCCGGAGACGGAAACGCCGAACTGCTGGTAGCCGAAGCGCCCCGCGTCCTGTACCGACGTGAGCAGTCCGGGGCTGACGACTGTAATGCTCATTTCGGCACCTCCCCTCGCGGATAGGTGCGGCATATGTATTCGCCCTTCTCCGCCGCAGCCGCGATCTTGTCATACTCCGCCCGGTCGACGGCGCGGAACTTAATGTACTGGCCCGCCTTGGGCAGGATGGGCGTTTCGCGGTTCGGATCGTACATTTTCACCGGTGTGCGCCCGATGAGCTGCCAGCCGCCCGGCGAGTCAATGGGGTAGACGCCTGTCTGCTTGCCCGCGATTCCGACGGAACCGGCGGGGATCTTCACGCGGGGCTGCTTGAGGCGCGGCGTCTCCAGCTTGTCGCTCATGCCGCCGAGATAGGTGAAGCCGGGCGTAAAGCCCAGCATATAGATGAGGTACTCCGTCGAGGTATGGAGCTCGACGACCTCCTGCTCGCTGAGGCCCGTATGCTCCGCCACAAAGGCGAGGTCGGGTCCCATCTCCTCTCCGCCATAGAGCACGGGTATCTCCAGCACGTCGCTGGGCGGGATCTCGATGGAGTCCAGCCTGCTCAGCAGGCCGTCCAGCTGCCTTGTCAGCGCCGTGTAAGAGATGACGCCGGGGTCGTAGTGGATCATGCAGGCGCGATAGGTCGGCACCAGCTCGACAATACCGGGGATTTCGCTCTTTTTCAGAGCAATGGTGAACGCGCGGACCTGCGCGTTGATCTCCTCGCTGATCTCGTTGCCAAACTCCGCGCTGAGCGCGGTGTCTCCGGCCAAAAGCAATCTTACGTCAGGCATAGCTTCTTTCCTGTCAACAACATCGTTTCGGGACGCTTTACACGATCCCGGCAATGGGTGTGATCGCGACGCCCTCCGCTTCAAGACGCGCGCGGATATTCTTCACAAACTCGACCGCCGAAGGAGTGTCGCCGTGTACGCAGATTGAGTCCGCCGTGAGGGGCACGTCCTCGCCTGTGATCGCGGTGACCTTTCCCTCCTTGACCATCCGGATCGTGCGGGCAATGGCCTCCTCCGTATCGCTGATCACCGCGCCTGGCCTGCTGCGCGGGACCAACGAGCCGTCCGCCTG
This sequence comes from Oscillospiraceae bacterium, assembly GCA_015068395.1. Classification (GTDB taxonomy): domain Bacteria; phylum Bacillota; class Clostridia; order Oscillospirales; family Oscillospiraceae; genus Hominicoprocola. Next base: position 24,044 of record SVKP01000189.1, on the reverse strand, counting down.
ATAGGCGCGGTCGGCAAACACCTCGCTCGCGACGCGGATACCGACCTGCTTCGCCGCATCCACCATTTTGCTGTTGGCAAGGGCGAGGAAGATCACGTCCCCGTCCACTTCGGCGATAGCCTCCGCAATGGCGAGGGCGAGGTCAAAGTCCTTGCCCGCCATGTTGTAGAGCGCGCCGTGCGGCTTGCAGTGCTGCAGCTTCACGCCGTTTGCCTTCGTAAACGCCATCAGCGCGCCGAGCTGGTACTTGACGTAAGCCTTGGCCTCTCTGGGCGAGCAGGCGATGTTCCGCCGCCCGAAACCCATCAGGTCGGGATAGCCCGGATGTGCGCCCACGGCGACGCCGGCCGCCTTGGCCGCCTGTACGGTCCTGTCCATCACCAGCGGGTCGCCGGCGTGGTAGCCGCAGGCGATGTTCGCCGAGGAGATATGAGCGATCACGTCGGTATCCATCCCGATGGTATAGTTTCCAAAGCTCTCGCCCAGATCGCTGTTGATATCTACTTGATACATGGTTGATTCCCTCTCTCTTATCTGTAAAAGTGCAAAGGCGCTTCCGCTCCGACGGAAGCGCCTTTGCTTCTGTGAGCTGCCGTAACGGAAAAATGATCCGAATTTCTGTCAGCCGCCAATCAACTTTTGGAAGGATTCCGTGAAAGCCGTCATGTTCCGGAAGGCGATCAGCAGCGCGACCGCCACCACGAGGATGCCCAGAGCGTTCAGAACCGCGCCGTTGCTGTGCCCTTCCATAAACTCCCTGTCGTTGCTCACGAGCATCAGCAGGATCGCGGTGATCGGGAGCAGGAAAGCGTTCGCCGCCTGCGCGAAGAGAATGATCTCCGTCGGGGAGGCGCCCAGCGTGCAGACCGCAACGAGTCCGAAGCAAAGCACGATGCCCCAGATGGCCTGCAGCTTTCTGTTCTTCATATCCTCGCCCCAGCCGAGAATACCGGAGCTTGCAAAGGCGGCGGCCAGAGGCGCCGTGATGGCGGAGCTCATACCGGCGGCAAACAAGCCGATGCCGAAGGCCGCCGTTGCCCAGCCGCCGAGGATTGGCGTAAGCTGCTGCGCCATGGCGGCGCCGCTGGAAATCGCGGCGGTGCCGGAGCCGTCATAGGCGACGGAGGCGGTGATCACAATGCACATCGAGATAATACCGCCCAAGCCGATGGAAAGGATCGAGTCGGTCAGGGACGTCTTGATGGATTCTTCCTTCTCCTCATCCTGCCCCCACTTCTTTGCGGAGGACGCGGCGTGCAGGTAAATGTTATACGGGACGACCGTCGTGCCGATCAGGCCGGTAACGTAGAACCATGCACGATTCATCTGAGGAACGCGGGGAACAAACAGGCCCTTGAGCACCTCGCCCAGGTTTGGCCCGACAGCAATCGCGGTAATCAGGAACAGGACGCCCATCAGCACCACCATTCCGGTCAAAACCCGTTCAATGACTTCATATTTGCCGGAGAGCAAAAGACCCACTGCAATCGCAAAGACGATAACTGCCCACATGATCTTGTTCGTGTTGGGCCAGATCGCCTGCAGACCCAGGATGCCGCCGGAAATGTTGCCGGTTTCATAAGCCACGTTTCCGATAAAGACGGCGCCGATCACCAGGATGGCCAGCAGGATGCGCACGGTGTTGTTGGTGTACTTCTCACGCAGCGCCTCGCCGAGGCCGATCTTCTTCACGATACCGAGCTTGGAAGCCATGCTTTGCAGGATGATGACGGAAAGCGTGGAGAAAAGCAGCGCCCACAGCAGCGTGTAGCCGTAGCTTGCCCCGGAAACGGTACAAGTCGTAACCGTGCCCGGACCGATAAAAGCGGCCGCGACAACGGCTCCGGGACCAACCTGTTTCAACCTCTTCATAAAACTGCTCATTTTCTTACCCTCTTTCGTTTTTTCCCTTTCTGTTGCTATAAAAAGGCGCAAAGACGCCTCCGTCACAACGGAAGCGCCTTTGCTTCTGTCGCCCACTATAATCGGGTCAACAGGAAAATGCAAGAGAAATTTACGAATTTTAATCCATATCATTAAAGATTTTAATATCAGAACAAAAGATGACAACCTCACCCCCTGACCTTTGTGCAACATGCACATATAATCCGCCAGAAAATATTCATTATGCACAAATGCCTTGACGTGATCGTAAGCGATTGCGCTTTTTCGGATGCCTCATGAGGCACATGGGAAAGCACTCCGAACATCCCAGTTACCCTAAGTGTTGCTTTTTCGCATACTATCTTTTCGGTTGGCGATATTGCCAAAAAGGTGAAAAGTCAAATCGGGCAGTTCCGTTTCTGGAACTACCCGACAAACTGAAATTACGAGGAACAACTGCGCGACGGAGGAGTATCCCAGAGAGCGATTTTCTGGAAATGGCGGTATCTGTACCTCCTCTGGACGAGCAAAAGCATGCGGTCGACGTGATCGCCCTCATGCGAAAAATCATGAAAGCGCGGGAAGATGAACTTTCTGCTCTCGACGGTTTGGCCAAAGCACGATTTGTTGCCGCTTTTGAAACTATAACATTTCTCACAATCATAATCAAGCTGTTGGCGAAAGTGCATATTGCGGTGGCCGACGGCCACTGTTGCGGAGCAAAACAGCAGTATGGCGGTCTCAGCGGCAATCCTCTTTACACAAAACCTTATGCCGCGAAAGGCTCTTTACATGAGTAGCGCATGATAGGCTTATTGCCATGGCAAACACGCCATACGGCGCTGGTTTTGCCACTTTGCCATGAAAATCATGCGCGATAGAGGCTCATGTCAAGAGCACCGTGGAATAATGTTTTGCATTCTGCCGCTGAGACCGCCGGACTGCCGCTGGCCACCGCACCGGTTGCCGTTGACCTCCGCAGAATGCAGCGAAAGTGACGAAAATGGGAATCAACAACACTTAGGGTAACAGGGACCTCCGAACGAATCCGTTGACAAATGCAAACGCAGCAACTATAGTAGTATTGTTGAACAAAGGCGTTCATCCGGGTCTCTTGCGCCCGGATGGCGCCTTTGCCGATTTTGGGGACGGTTTGAAAACGACCGAAAAAATGGGAGGATCTGCGTGAAACCGATCATTGGGCTTGCGCCGCTTATCGACGAAACAAAAGACAGCTTATGGATGCTTCCCGGTTACATGGTTGGGATAACGGCCGCTGGAGGGATTCCGGTCATGCTGCCGTTGACAGACGACGCGAAAGCGATCGGACAGCTTCTGGATACGGTACAGGGGATCGTTCTCACAGGCGGGCACGATGTGAGTCCCGCGCTGTATGGGGAAGATCCGATCGCTTCGTGCGGCTCCGTGAGCAGAGAGCGCGACGCGATGGAGCGCGTGCTGCTGAAGCAGGCGCTTGAACGGGATCTGCCGGTCCTTGGTATCTGCAGAGGGCTCCAGTTTCTGAATGTGTTTCTCGGAGGCACCCTGTATCAGGACCTGCCAACGCAGCATCCGTCCGATACGGAGCATCATCAAAAGCCGCCGTATGACATGCCGGCCCATCAAGTCAGTATCCGAAAGGACAGCGGACTGTATCGGCTGCTGCATCTGGATGGCCTCGCCGTGAACAGCTATCATCATCAGGCGATCAAACAGAAGGCGGACCGTCTGAAGACTATGGCCGTTTCGGAGGATGGGCTCATTGAAGCGGCGGAGATGCCGGATCGGCGGTTCGTGTGGGCGGTTCAATGGCATCCGGAGTTTTCGTACCGCAGAGATGACAGCAGCAGGAAGATTTTTGAGGCGTTTGTCGGAAGCTGCGCCGGCTGATCGGGAGGTGTCGAACATGAAGAACAGGATCATTCAGGTTGCCGCGGCGGCGCCCGCGTTAAAAGTCGGGGACGTATCCTTCAATACGGCTCAGATCATCTCTATGGTGAGAGAATTGTCGGATTGCGGCGTTGTCGTATTCCCGGAGCTGTCTGTAACCGGCTATACATGCGCGGACCTTTTTCTGAGCGAGCTGCTGCTGCAGCACGCGGGGTCGGCGCTGCTCCGGATCGCTCAGGAAACGGAAAAGACGGGAAATCTGGTCATCGTCGGCGTTCCGATCCGCTGTGGAAACAGCCTGTATAACTGCGCCGCGCTCCTTTCCTGCGGCCGCGTACAGGCGCTAATCCCCAAGACGTATCTCCCGAACTATTCCGAGTTCTATGAATGCCGCTGGTTCGCCTCGGGGCGGGAGATCGGAGGGAAAAGCGTTTGTCTCAACGGGGAGGAAGTGCCGTTCGGCACGGATATACTTGCGGAAGATCCGCTTTCGGAGGCTGTTCTCGGAGCGGAGCTGTGCGAGGACCTGTGGATTCCCGACAAGCCGAGCACCCATGCGGTCTTGGCGGGCGCCAACATCATAGCAAATCTGTCCGCCTCCGATGAACTAATCGGAAAGCAGGAGTACCGCACGCAGCTGGTCGCGCAGCAGAGCGGCGCCTGTTACTGCGCCTACGTCTATGCGTCCGCCGGCGTCTGTGAGAGCAGCACGGACCTCGTTTTCTCCGGGCATTCGATCATCGCGCAGAACGGCAGCGTTCTGAGCGAATCTATATTCCCGGATGGTCCGCATGCGGAAAAGGCCTGCATCGACATCGGGAGCATCCTGCACGACAGACGGCGGCAGAACACGTTTGAAACCGTCGCTTCCGGGGAGTACCGAAGGGTCCCGGTGCGGATCCCCGCGCTCGGTCCGGCTGAGGTCGATATGGTCGAACTGGCCGGGATATTGAAGCGGTATGACTATCCCGTCGCAAGGACTCCCTTTGTGCCTGCGGATGATGCCGCAAGAGACGCAAGATGCCGGAGGATCCTTCAAATTCAGGCAAACGGCCTTGCCACAAGGGTGCGCGCGACGGGGATCAAAAATCTTGTGATCGGGATATCGGGGGGCCTCGATTCCACGCTGGCTCTCATCGTATGCGCCGAGGCCAAACGGATCGTCCCGGATATCAGGATCATCGCCTATACGATGCCGAACCGGGGCAACACCTCGGAGCTGACGCACGACAACGCCGGCCGCCTGATGGCGCTTTTGGCGGACGAGGTCCATGAAGTGCCGATTGAGGAGGGCGTGAAGCTCCATCTCAGCCAGCTGGGTCATGCGCAGACGTATCAGGGCGAGGGCGACGTCGCGTATGAAAACGCGCAGGCGAGGATGCGGACCTATCTGCTGATGGACGCGGCCAACATGAAAAGCGGCCTGGTGGTCGGGACCGGCGATCTTTCCGAGCTTGCCCTCGGATGGTGCACCTATAACGGGGACCACATGTCCATGTACGCCGTGAACGCGTCCGTTCCCAAAACGCTCGTGCGATTCATCTGCGGCGCCTACGCGGAGATGTGCGGCCGGGAGGAATTGAGAGCGGTGCTTCTTTCGATCTGCGATACGCCGATCACGCCCGAGCTGACGCCGAGCGACGGCGGGAAGATCGCGCAGAAAACGGAGGAGAAGATCGGGAAATACGAGTTGAACGATTTCTTCCTGTATTATACGCTGCGGCACGGCTTTGAACCGTCGCGCTCTGCCGCGTATGCCCTGAAAGCCTATCCTGAACTTGACTATGATGAGGTCGTTCGGGCTGCGCAGAATTTCTTCCGGCGGTTTTTCTCTCAGCAGTTCAAGCGGAGCTGTCTGCCGGACGGGCCCAAGGTCGGCTCGGTTTCCCTGTCTCCGAGAGGGGACTGGCGCATGCCCAGCGACGCCTCCGTCTCGCTCTGGCTGGAAGACCTGGAGCGAGGGATGTAACCATCGGCAGCGGAGAAAAACTGCCCGAGCTGCTGGAATCGCAGGAGCGAAAGACAGAGGCGGCGAAATGGTATGACCGCGCGGCGACGCAGGGGAACAAATATGCGCAGTACCGTCTCGCCAGGCTCGGCCTCACAGGGAACGGCATGCCGAAGGACGCCGGCCGCGCAGTGGAGCTACTGGAAGCCTTTTTGGCTTTTGTATAATCCCCTGCGCGCGGAATTTTGGACTGACCCGGTTATTACTCTTCATGCGAACCTGTCGATATTTCCAACAGGCTGCCGACCGTCCAGATTGTCTTTCGCTTGAACTGTTGCGGATTATGCAACAGTTGCGTTGCGCACAAGCACACCTGCGTTTAATTCGAGCCTGACGTAGCAGTTCTGTACGCTTCATTCATCACGGCTTTTCTTTCCCGGCACCGCCTCCATGCCGAACATGGCAAGCGCCTGATTGACCTTGTCCATGCGCACGGTCTCCTTGCCCTGCTCCAACTCGCGCACGAAGCGAAGCCCCAGCCCGGAGCGGAGCGCAAACTCCTCCTGAGTGAGACCGGCTTCCTTCCTCTTTTGTTTGATAAATGCAGCAATCGTATTCATGTGATGATAATACACCCTATCGGGTATAATATCAACAGCTAACACAGATATTATACCCGATAGGATGTTTTTGACTCAGACGAAGCAACCGATCCTGCTTCCGCATTTTTGCTCAGGCAAACGCATCACGGATGGCCTGCTCGACAGCCTCCGTCAGTGCGAGATGGCTCTCCGCCTCCATGTGCAGGCTGTCCCGCTCGCTGGGGGAGGCGTAACGCGAGGCGTCCAGATACAGCCAGCCCCGCGCGGCGCAGATATCGCGGTAGAGCGGCGCGAGCTGCTTTGATGTCTCGATCGCCTGCGCGGTAAAGCCGGTGTAGGGGCTGTGCTCGATATCCTCGCCGATGAGGATCGGGCTGATCAGCATGACCCGCGGCACCGGGTAGGCCGGGCCGTAGGGATAGCTCTCCACCAGCGTGCCCAGCTCCGCCGCGCCCTTGGCGATGTCGGCGGGCAGCAGGGAAAAGCGGTGCTTCATGTCGTTTGTGCCCAGCATGATGATGACGAGATCCAGCGGCCTGTGGGAGCGCAGAGCGACCGGGAGGTGCCGCCGGCCGTTCTTGTCCGGCTCCAGCGTATCCTCCATTACGGTCGTGCGTCCGCCCAGGCCTTCCTCAATGACATAGTGTTCCGGCCCCAACCTCTGCTGAAGCGCGCCGGGCCAGCGCACATCCCTCGGCCAGCGCCCGCCGGATGGGTTGGTGCCGAAGGTGTTGGAGTCGCCAAAGCACAGAATGTTCATTTGACCCACGCTTTCGCCTCGTCCACCGAATGCAGCAGCATTGCCTCCACGATTTCCGCACCGGACGTGTAGGGTTTTAGCTTTTCGGCGGTCTTACCGATGCCGCTGCCGCCGGAGGTGGCAAAGGCATAGATCTTCTTGCCGCTCAGGTCATAACCCTTGAGGAAGGTGTTCACCACGTTCGGCGCGCAGCCGTACCAGATGGGGAAGCCGACGTAGAGCGTATCGTACAGGGAGCAAATCACCTTCACCAAGGTTGCGGGCATAGCGGTATGCCTGCTCGGACTATACCTCATTAATAAATAAGCCGCTTCCCGTTCAGCATCCATTTCAAAAATGTTAGGCACGGAAAGCGTTCCATCCTCCTGCGCTATATCCTCTGATATGGCGATAGTGGTCAATAGTAGTCAAACGCCAAAATCGAATTCGTTTCAATTATTGCAAAAACCATCCGAAAATAACATTTTCGGATGGTTTTTGGTACGCCCGATGCGATTCGAACGCACGACCTTCAGAGTCGGAGTGATCAGGCATAGCTGCAAAGCGCCCTGTTTGTGCGGCTTTCGGAACGAATTGAATCGTATCCCGAACCTTTTGAAAACGCCTCCAGCCCGCATAAACGCTGGGCTGGAGGCTATTCTCGAAAATAGTAGTCAAACAGCAGTCAGAACCTCATTTCTCGTATTCTGCCATTACGCGGTCATCCCCACGCTCTTCTCAAAATGGACGTTGAGCTTTGTCGCAGGCATCTGACTGTTCATCTTGAGTAGTTCGGGGACTGCGATGCGAACGTGCTCGATCAAAGCATCGGCCGAGCCTCCCTCCAACACGAGCCCCTTGATATCATCGCTGGTCGCAACCCAAACCGCAGCTTCATCATCCCACATGAAATTGACATGATACTCAATCGCACGCACCTCTTGTTTGTGGTTCTATTATAGCCCATTCACAGTCAGAAATGCAACGGCGTTTTCTGACATCTTGCCATACGCAGCTCTATTATAGAGCTGTGTCCATTGGTTGCACATTGTCACTCATACCAAAGTGGAAATCGGACAGACGCAGCGCCTGTCCGATTTCCCGCATTCAATAAAATACTTCAACGTCAATTCTTTTCGCTCATCTGCATTGTTCGAATATCGCAAGCACATCCTCATGCGTCAGATGCCCGTACCCGCCGCTCGTCAGCGTTACGCTGTCCGCGATCTCTTTCCACGGCAGATCGTCGGGGATGCCAAGCTCCCGGAAGTTCGACGGCATACCGATCTCCTTGATGAACGCCTCCAGCGCGTCAAGACCGGCATTTGCGATCTCCAGCTCACTCTTACCCGTGGGATCGACGCCCCACACGCGCGTCGCGTACTTGGCAAACTTGTCCGCGCCCTTCTCCACGATATAGCGGTAGTACTGGACATGCATCGCAGAGAGGCCCATGCCGTGGTTGCAGTCGGTGTACGCGCCGAGCTGATGCTCCATCATATGGCACTGGAAATCCGTCGCCTTGCCGATCTTCAAAATACCGTTCTCGCCCATCGCCGCCGCCCAAATGAGCTCACTTCGCGCGCTGCGGTCGTCGGGATTCGCAATCTGCGCGCGGAGGTTTTTGATGACGCTCCGCATGACCGCCTCGTTGATCTCGTCGGAGAGGTTGTCCTCGCGCGGCGAGCCGAAATAGGTTTCCATGCAGTGTGAGAGTGTATCGAACGAGCCGGAGATCACCTGCTTCATCGGCATAGTCATCGTGTACGCCGGGTCAAGGATAGCAAAGTCGTAGAACGCGCCCCAAAGCGCGGACTTGAGTTTCTTCTCCGTATGCGTGATGACTGCGCCGTTGTTCATCTCCGCGCCCGTGCCGAACGCCGTCACCACCGCGCCCATCGGGATAAACTCGGTCGGCTGCTGATGCTCGGCGTACTCATAGTCCCAAATGTCCGAACCTAACTTCGACTGCGCGGACACAATCTTGCAGCAGTCGATGACGCTGCCGCCGCCGACCGCGAGGATGAAGTCGACGTCGTTCTCCCGCGCCAGCTTCGCGCCCTCCTGCACCTTGGCGTAGGTCGGATTGGACATGACGCCGGTGAACTCGACGACATTCTTGCCCGTCGCTTTCAGAATAGTGGTCAGCTCGTCATAGACGCCGTTGCGCTTGATCGAGCCGCTGCCGTAGGCGAGCAGGACGTTCTTTCCGTGCTTGGCAAGCTCTGCGGCGAGATTCTTCTCCGCCGCTTTCTCGCCAAAGTAAACCTTGACGGGATAGGAATAGGTAAATGCGTTCATCGTGTGTCCTCCGTTTTCTTCCTATTTCAGCAGGCCGAGGCCATCCAGCCAAGTTCTGACCGATGGATTGCTCCCATACGGCTCCGTGAGCTTCTGTGCCTCACTGCCAAGCATGGAATAGCCCCGCAGGGCCATCGCCGTGGACAGCTTGCCGGTGATCGTGCTTTGACCCGCGCTGCCGCTTCCCTCATGCGTATTGAAGGGGACGACCGTCTTGCCGGTGAAATCATAGGCTTCCATGAAAGTGTGCAGGATCATCGGCGTGTCGCCCCACCACACGGGATAGCCGATAAAGATCGTGTCATACTCCGCAAAATCCTTGACCGTATCCCGGATCGCCGGGCGCTCGTTGTTTGTACGCTCCCTTGTGGCGATGGTCTTTGTCTCCTCATAGCTGTTCGGATACGCGGTCGCGGGAATGATCTCAAAAAGCGTGCCGCCCGTCTGCGCCGCGATCTCCTTGGCAAGCTTTGCCGTGTTGCCCTCGTCGATCACACCGACGCTGTAGTTCTCTCCGGCGCGGGAGAAATAGGCGATCAATATCTTGCCGGACGCCTCCGCCTTTCCCTGTTCACCGGAGGGTTCTTCCGCCTTCTGCGTCGCACCGCTCACGGCGTCAACATTGGCAAACTTCTCCAAAAGCGTCAGATAGCGGTAGACCATGTCCGCAATCTGTGCGCGGGTGGCATTCTCCTTTGGCACAAACGCAACAGCGTCCGTCAAAAGTCCCTCCTGCTCCGCCCAATAGACGGCATCCGCGGCGTAGGACGAGGTTTCATACGCGCTCTTCCCGCCGATGACATAACTGCCCGCGCTGCGCCAGAGCATGGTCGCCGCCTGCTCCTGCGTCACGGGATCATTTGTGCCGAATTTCCCGTTGCCGTATCCACCGACGATGCCCTGCTGCGACGCCCATATCACCGCGTTTGAGTACCATGCGCCGCTCTCCGTGTCCGTAAAGGCATCCTCCCCGGTCACATCAGGCTCGCCCGCGGCGCGGTAGAGCACAGTCGCGATAGTGGCGCGCGTCAGCGTCAGCTCCGGCGCGAAGCGGTCACCGCCCACTCCGTTCATCAGGTTCTTTTCTTTCAGGGTCTCCGCCGCCTCGGCGTACCATGCGCCCTCCGGCACGTCCGCGTATGAGGACGCTGCCATCGCGGGCAGCGCCATACTGAGCGCAAGCATGATTGCAAGCGCGAGCGATAGAGCTTTCTTCATGTTGTCACTCTCCCTTTGCATCAAAGCGCGTTGTAAGCCACATCGTCTATCGGTTCGCACCACTCGGTATTACCGTTCTCGCCCGGAACCTCGATGGCAAGGTGTCCGAACCACGAATCAGCCGCCGCACCGTGCCAATGCTTGACGCCCTCCGGAATGTTCACCACATCGCCCGCTTTCAGTGCGCGGGCGGGCTTTCCCCACTCCTGATACCAGCCGCGCCCGCCGACGCAGATCAGCATTTGACCGCCGCCTTTGCTCGCGTGGTGGATATGCCAGTTGTTGCGGCAGCGCGGCTCAAAGGTCACAGCTCGTCGCGCGGCACGCCGCTCTCCTTCGCCGCCTTGCCGACGTCCGCTTCGTTGAAATACGCCGCCGCGGTGTCAATGTGGCGATAGCCCACCCTGATCGCCTCCTTGACTGCCTCATATCGTCCCCCATCAATACGTCGACGCAACGGACTCTGTCATGAGCCACGCACTGTCTTTCTTTTTGAGCGTAATACGCTGCTGCAAGCGCCAGTTGCTCCGACCGCCGCCGAACACCGCCGCCGCGACATAGCTCTGCCCCGTGATGACCGCCGTGTCGCCGCTGACCGTCACTGGCATATTCTCATGCCGCGCGGAGAAGTAGTTGAGCGTCCCGTCCATGACCGCGCGAACAAATGCCGCCTTGCTCTGGCGCATCCCCGTCATATGGACGAGTACAAAGCTGTCGTCCAGCACGGCGGATAGGGCCGAGTCGTCCTTGCGGACCATGGCGTCGTACATCTTTTTGTACTGCTCTTGAATTTGCTCTGTATCCGTCATTTGCGCTTTCCTTTCAAGGCTTTTCCGATTCCGTAGCCAAGCGCTGCAAACAGCGCCATAATGGCGAGATAGTCCACAAAAAACCATACGCGCGGTTCGGCATAGTCGAAGAACACAAACCGCGAGCGCAGCGTCATGTAAAGCGGCAGGTCTCGTTTCACGAAGGCATACGCTCCGTAGAGCGAGACGACGCCCGCCGTAACTCCAAGCCATTTCGGTTTCTTTTTCAGCATCGCGTCCATATGCAGTCCGAGGTGCAGGCTCATCAGCGCAAAGCCCCAGTATGAGCACAGCAGATGCACCGTCCGCGCCGTTGCGGAGAAGCCCGCCGTTGGCAGGAATTTGAACAGATGCTTGCTCATCATGATTCCGCTCAGCGGCAGGCAGAGCATAACGACGCACAGCAGCAGATCGACCGCTGCTGTAAACGCCCGGTAGGGACTGTACTGTCCGCGGAACAGCCCCCTAAACCATGCGTGATTCAGGATATGATGCGCGATGAACAGCGCAAGCATCGCGATGCCCGCGATCTCATGGAACATTTCGCCGATGAGCGAGTATGCCATGAGGCACGGCAGTAGGATGGTCATAGCGGCGTCGATGGTAACGTGCTTTTGCCTCATGCCTGCGGCTGGAGCGGGCCGTAGTAATAGCTCGCCGTCGCGCCGCCGTCGATCAAAAATGTTGAGCCGGTGATGAACGCGCCCGCGTCGCTCATCAGGAGCGCCGCCATGTTCGCCACCTCGTCCGCCGTACCGGGACGCCCCGCGGGGCATTTGGCAAACATATTCTTGTAAAAGTCCCCGCGCGGGCCGTTGAACTCGTCGATGGCGAGCGGCGTGACGATGATGCCCGGCGCGATGCCGTTGAGCCGCGCGCCGCGCTCACCCCACTTGACGCACTCCGCCATGACGCGCTTTTCGTTGCAGCGTTTCGCCATCTGATAGGCATGGAGCGTGTCGCGGATGTGCTCGGGCTTCAAGATGTCAAGGCCAAGCAGTTCCTCGGTCGGCGTGGTCGCGAGCTGGCGATCCTGCTCCGGCGTAAGCTGCGGCATCCGCCAGCCGCTCTGACTGGAAATCGTCACGCCGCAGCCGCCCTCGGCGATGACCTTGCCGACTTCTTCGAGCAGCACCGCCGTACCGTAGAGGTCGACCTTCAAGATCGTCTCGATGGGCGCCTGCGACGGCGAAACGCCCGCGCCGTTGACAAGGTACTTGATCTCTCCGTATTTTTGCGCCTCTGCAATGATGTTTAAAATAGATGCGCGGGAGGACAAGTCCATCTCAAACGGTTCCACGTCAAAACCCGCTTCGTTCATCGTTTTGGCGATGGCGTTGGCATTTTCGATTCTCTTGTCGCCGAGGATAATCTTCTTTCCGAAGCCCACGCGCCGCGCGATTGCCATACTGATCTGTCCCGCGCCGGCAACTAACATCACTTCTTTTTTCATGTTGCCTCCTTATTCAAACGTCTTTGCCACGCTTTGCAGCAGCTCCCGGATGGGAAGATGCTGGGGACATACCTTCTCGCACTTGCCGCAGCGGATGCAGTCCGACGCCTTGCCGTGCCCGCCGCCGATGAGGACGTTCTCATAGTAGTAGGCCGTGTTCCAGTTGTGGAACGCCTCGTGCGCGTTCATGGACGAGAACATATCCGGGATGCGAATGCCCTTCGGGCACTCGTTCTCCTCCACACAGTAGCGGCAGGAGGTGCAGGGGATGAGGTTTAAGCCCTTGAAGATGCCGCAGACCCGCTGTACCGCCGCCATTTCGGTTTTGTCGAGCGGTCGGAACTCCCGCATGGCGCTGAGGTTATCCTCCATCTGCGCCATGTCACTCATGCCGGAGAGCACCATCGCCATGTTCGGGAAGCTCGCCGCGAAGCGGATGGCGTAGCTCGCGTTGCTGCCGCCGTGCAAACCGCGCAGAATCGCGTCCGCCTGCTCGGGCAGATTTACAAGGCTGCCGCCCTTGACCGGCTCCATGACGATAACGGGCTTACCATGCTTCTCGCAGACCTCATAGACCTTTCGGCTCTCCACCGATGCGTCCTCATAGTCCACATAGTTGAACTGGATCTGCACGATCTCGATCTCAGGGTGCTCGGTCAGGATTTTGTCCAGTACGTCCGCCTTGTCGTGGAACGAGATGCCGAAGTGCCGGATTAAGCCTTCCTGCTTGAACCCATACGCCGTCTCATACGCCTTGCAGCGCTTGAACTTCTCATAGTTGTTCTTGTCCTGCGCGTGCATGAGGTAAAAGTCGAAGTAGTCTACACCGCACCATTGGAGCTGCCGCTCGAAGAACGGGCGGATGTCCTCCTGACGTTTGAAATACGGGTCGGTCAGCTTGTTCGTCAGCAGAAACTTTTCGCGCGGATACCGCTTCGCCACGCAGTCGCGGATGGCAGTCTCGCTCTGCCCGCCGATGTAGCCGTGGGCGGTGTCGAAGTAGTTGAAGCCCGCGCCGATAAAGGCATCCGCCATGCGGGAGAACTCGTCGTAATCGACCTTGCCGCCCTTCATCGGCAGGCGCATACAGCCGAAGCCGAAATTACCGTGGATTTCGGGAAAGAATTTGCTTTGCTCCATATCGCTCACCCGACGCACTTCTTCGCCCAGGCGGCGACGGTGCTTTCGCTGCCCTGTGCGTCGCTGCCACGGACGGCGAGGCCACGCCCGACGTCCGCGCCCTTGCAGATTTTCTTGAGGTCGCTTTCGCTGTGCCCGAGACCGCTGCCCTCGTGGGTCATCAGCGCAAACACATTCTTGCCCGTCCAGTCGAGCCGTTCGAGCTGCCCCAGCACCGCGCACGGGAACGTCCCCCACCAGCAGGGACCGCAGACAAAGATGTTGTCATAGTCCGCGATACTGTCCAGATACTTTTTAAGCTCCGGGCGCTCGCCGCTGCGGGTCTCCGCCTGCGCCTCCTCCGTGCAGGTGGTGTAGTCCTTGGAATACTCCCTGACCGTCTCGATTTGAAAGGTGTCCGCGCCGACCGCGTTTTGGATGAACTCGACGCAGTACTCGGTATTGCCCTTCTTGATGTCACGGATGGAGCCGCCGAAATAGTTCTGTCCCCTGCGGGAATAGTAGATGATGAGATTCTTCGCCATGATGTTGTCCTCCCTATAAAAATTATTGATTATCCTGAACAAATTGCCGCACAGTGCTTTCGGAATCCGCCACTGACGCGCCGCGGATGGATAAGCCCTCGATCACCAACGCGTCAGGTTCGAGGCTTTGAATGGTGCTTACCGTGCGTGAGAAGCTGCTGCCCTCATGGGTGATGGACACATAGAGCGTCTTTCCGGTGAAGTCGTATTCGTCAAAAAAGCTGTAGAGCGCCATCGGAAGATCCGCCCACCAGTTGGGAAACACAAGGTAAACGGTGGAATAGCTGTCAAAGCCCTCGATATGGCTTTTGAGCGCCGGGCGGGCGCCCGCGTTCTGCTCCTGCTTGGCAACGTCCGTGGTTTCGGTGTAGTCGATTGGATAGCTGGTTTCTGTCTGAATCTCAAACAGGTCGCCGTCTGCCTCGTCCGCCATCCACTCCGCCATGAGCTGCGCGTTGCCTTTGAGTTCCCCATCCCTGCGGCTGAGCGTCGCGCTCGACACCGCGTCGATATCGCTGGGGAAGTCCGTGTTGCCAACGCGGCTGAAATACACAACCAAAGTCTTGTCGTTCTTGCTTTGCAGCTCCGCGCTGATTTCCGGCGCGAGAGCGGACGTTTCGACTTGTTGCGCAGCGGTCGTTTCGCCTTGTGTCGGCGGCGCGGGAGTTTCTTCCGATTTACCTCCGCACGACGCAAGGCTCAACACCAGCGCCGCGCTCAGCAGTATCCCGGCAAATCGTTTCATTGCGCCGCCTCCATCTGCTTGGCGGCTTCGTTGACGCAGCGCAGCGCGTTCAAACTGCGCGGATAGCCGATGTACGGCAGGCACTGAGAGATCACGCGAATCAGAAACGCCTTATCGCTACCGACGCGCATGTTACCCACCGCGTGGCTTGTAAGCTGCGGCTCGCAGCCGCCCTGCGCCGCGAGGAAGCAGAAGGTGATCATCTCGCGCTGCGCGTAATCGAGTCCCGTTCGGGTGTAGTAGTCGCCGAAGCAGCTATCCGCGAGCCAGAGGTTGATGTGCCGCGACTCCTCCGGGCCGCTCTGCCAGAAATCGCGCATGCCCTCGCCGAAGATATCCACCTGCGCCTGCGTGCCGTTGGCGCGGCGATTCTCCGCCGTGGTGGTCGCCTGGGCTTCCAGCGGCAGCTTGACGCCGCGCTCCTCCAAGATTTCGTTCGTCGCTTTGAGGAACGGGAACACACGCCCGATGCCGAGATACGCAACCGCTTGATACGCGATCTCTTTGACCTCAACCGGCGTCACGCCGAAGTTCAGCGCGGCGGGCAGCATGCAGCGAAACTCGTCGATTCCCTGACAGCCGAGCAGCGTCGCGAGGATCGCCATGAAGCGCGTCCTGTCGTCCAGCCCCTGCCCCGGCTGGTTGATGACCTCGTCAAAGGCGAAATTGTCAAAGCGTTCAATGAACTCAGGATCAGTTTCCAAAAATTTCGAGGCGTAGCCGGGAAACATCTTCTCGTGATACTGTTTTGCAAACTCTGTCATCGACATTCTTTTATCCTCCATTTACCTACCATTGCTCCCCCTTGACAGGCGCGCCGGTCTCTTTGATCGTCAGCAGCTTGCCCAGCGGCTTTTTCGGCGCGTGGAACGAGTTGAGCTTATCCTCTCTCACGCCGTAGCCAAGCCCGATCCCGATGATCAGATCTTCCGCCTCCGGAATCTTCATGTGCTTGCGCACAATCTCCGGGTACTTGACAAAAGCCTGCGCGACGATCGTATCGAGCCCCTGATTCGCGGCGCTGAGCAGAAGCAGCATCTCAAACGCGCCGAGGTCGCTCTTCGCCCATTTTGACGCGTCCTTCGGAAGTGTGAGGAAGCAGATCGCCGGCGCGTCGAACAGCCTGCCCTGCGCGGCAAAGAAATCGTCATAGTCTTCGCCCATGTAGTCTCCGACCTTCCGTTCAAACTCCTTCATTGCGCTCATTTCCCGCTCCGTCCAGTCCTCGCGGTTGGTAAAGGAGTAGTCCGATAAGCCGGCACTGTTTTTCGGCGCATCTGCATAGCGGCTGCGCAGGAAGCGCGCCATGTCGCCGGTGGCGATGTACGCCTTATACTCCTGCGAGTCCGCCCACGCCGGTGCGCTTGAGGCTTCCCTCACGATCTGCAGCAGCAGATTGTTATCGACCGGTCGGGAAGAGAATCTTCTGGTCGAGTGCCTGCGCGCCAGAACCTCTTTATAATCCATATCAGCCCCTCCGTTCCTCACATCTGCTTGTAGTATAGCAAACCCCCGGAATCCAATCAATCTGGATTTCGGGGGTGATATGATAAGTACAGCTTATGTGAACTGTCCCTTCAGCAACTCATAGAACGCTCGCACATAGGGGTTGGCGTTGTCTTTCTTCCAAAACGCGCAGTAGGTGCGGCGGATCGGACTGCCGCCGCGCGTGAGCGGAACCCGTCGGAGCGTTGCGCCGAAGAAGCTGTCGCTCTGCCGGCCCTCCACAGGGAGTACGCCGCGGTTGGACACCGCCATCACGCGCGCCTCCTGCAAGGTTTCCGCAAAAAGAAATTCGCCCTTGAAGCCCACGATGTCGCGGTAATAGCGCCGTTCTTCTTCCTGCTGCTCCTTGGATGCGACGAGGATGCAGGGCAGGCGCCGCAGATCGGCGATCTCCACCTCGGCAAGCTGCGAAAGCGGATTGTGCGTCGCCATTTCCACACGGAGGACCGATTCGGCGAGGATGTGATTTTCGTACTCATCGGAGAAAGCGCGCCGCTGGTCGTTGAGCGCGAGGTCGATCCTGCCAAAGCGCAGCGCGTCGTACAAATCCTCGTGGTTGCCGCTCATGACGTTCAGCGTCACGGCGGGGTATGCTTCGGAAAACGCGGCAATGGCGCGGGTGAACTCGTCGCCGTCATAAGAGATCAGGAAACCCACCGACAGCGCGGCAGCGTCCTTTTGGTCAAGGCGCACCGTCTCGCGGCAAAGCTGCTCCAGATCGGCGGTGATAACGAGGCTGCGTTTGTAAAAATGCTCTCCCGCCTCCGTCAGCGTAAAGCGACGGTTTTTTCGCTCCAGCAGCTTCGCGCCCAGCTCGTTCTCCAGCGCCTTGATCTGCTGCGAGATGGCGGATTGCGAGATGTGATGCTCTTCCGCCGCGAGGGTGAAGTTATTGTTCCGCACGACGGACTGGAAGTATTCGATTTGACGCAGGAGCATGAAATCACCGCCTGTATTTGTTGAGCCTATCATAGCATACTTTCGTGTCAAAATCCATACACATGTGCAGGGTATTGCACGATATAAATGGCAACGTGATGCCACCTCTTTTTCTTCTCTGCTACGCTTGCCTCAAACCATTTCTATTCTTTGCGCCGCTCCTCCGTCATTCTATCCTATCCTATCCCATCCAGAAAGAATACCCGAGTGACCATTCAGCTTTCCTATAACCGATTCATTTTCTCTCCAACCTCGGCTGCAAATCTTGCCCTCGCCTCTGCGCCGTGTATCCTTGCATAATCCAGCAGCGCCTCATCGCGCAGCCGCTCCGCTTCTCGCGACCACGCTTCAAACTCCGTGCGCGTCATCGTACCCTTGCGAACACGGGCAAAGTATTTCTTGTACGCGCGATTGTGTACCTGTGTGTTGCCCGATTCGAATTTTCAGGTTAGAAATCTCCCAAATTTTCTCACTATTCCAAACTTATTGACCGTGTATTGTTTGCGCTTTCCACCGTTTTTTGCTACTCTGCCGCCTCTTGCTTTTTTCGAGGCGTGCCATGCCGCCCGGTACCGCCGTTCGATGTGCGTCAGCGCACGGAAAAGCGCGATCAGCACATACCCCGTGCCGATCGTGACGATTGCTTCGATGGCTCCCACGCGCCGCGCCTCCCTTCTAAACTTTCTGATATTATACTTTGTTTGAGACACAGACGCAATACGCTCCATTCGGCGCGCCCGCGACCGAGCGGAGGCGCAGGGAGCCGCGCGTCAGCGCGTATTGAAATCGATTCGCGCCGCTGCGCGGCGCGATACCAGAAAAATAGACCGCCTCACGGCGGTCTATTTTTCTGGTACGCCCGATGCGATTCGAACGCACGACCTTCAGAGTCGGAGTCTGACACTCTATCCAGCTGAGCTACGGGCGCATATTTGATTGTTCCCCCGAAACGGGTGCGTGGCAATTTGCGAAAATAGTGGTCAAATAGTAGTCAACGGCGGGCTTTTCCGCCCTCTGCTGATCCCGTCAGCCCAGATGATAAGCGGCGTTGCGGCAATGCCTCTACCGTAAAGGTCTGAAACGTCGGAGTCTGACACTCTATCCAGCTGAGCTACGGGCGCATATTTGGTTGTTCCCCCGAAACGGGTGCATGGCAATTTGAAAAATGACAGGCGCGTATCAAATTGTCAAGGTGTAGTATAGCAA
Source organism: Oscillospiraceae bacterium (assembly GCA_015068395.1). Classification (GTDB taxonomy): domain Bacteria; phylum Bacillota; class Clostridia; order Oscillospirales; family Oscillospiraceae; genus Hominicoprocola. The sequence goes on along the minus strand of SVKP01000189.1, from coordinate 5,140 downwards.
ATCTTTCGCCGGAAGTAAAGCAAAAAATCGTCGTGGCGCGAATTTGTCGTGAAATATCCGTAAATATGCTCATTTCGCACATGTTTTCATAAAATCCGCGGTCAAAAAGACGCACGAAAGCTGGCGCTGCCCTCCCGAAAGGGGCGGCGCCAGCCTTTTCGCGCTCTGCATTTTATCTTTTCTTGTAGAGAACAAGCTCCGGGTCGGCGCCCTCCGCGCCGTAGGTGCAGATCAGGATGAAATCCATGTTTGCAAGGACGCCGAAGCAGCGCTCCCCGCCGAACTCCGATTCCAGCTGGTTGCCCAGATAGGTCGTCTGATCGTCCAGAAATTTCACCTGCGCGCCGTTGGGAAGCCGATACGTGAGGTTGACATAACGTCCAACCAGGGCGTTGAGCTTTTCCACCTTGGGCATGCCCTCGACATGGAGGTCGTTGATCTCCCCGATCAGCTTCTGCTTGAACGCCTCAAACTGCCCGCCGTCGCTGAGCTCCTGATACCTCTTCCAGTAATCCAGCCCGGGCAGGAGCTGCTTCATGTAGGCGCGCGCCTGCTCCTCGGTAAAGTCCTCGCCCACCATGTGGCTGACGCAGACGTCGATCAGGTCGTCCATATTGCTGTAGGTATACGTCCCGTCGGCATAGCACCACTTGCAATAGTCCTCATTGAGCGTGCCGTCCCGGTTCCTGCCGATGATCGAGTCGTCCAGCGGCATGCCGCAGCACTGGCAGACCTGCTTGCGCGGCGCACCGAGCAGCGTATTGATGGAAACGTCGAAGAGATTGGAGAGCAGCTTCAGCGTATCGGTATTGGGCACCGTTTCGCCGTTCTCCCAGCGCGACACCGCCTGTCTGGTCACGAAAACCTTTTCCGCCAGCTCGTCCTGCGACATGCCCCGCTTGGACCGAAGCTCAAACAAAACGTCTTTCGTATTCATTCGAACACCTCCTTGTACCGACGATTCTAATACAGCGCGCGCGACAACGCAAGCAACGCGCTGTTGCGCTCCCGCGGGGCTGTTGACGGGATCGTTGCGGCAGCAGGCGCTCGAGCGTCTCAAAAAGGCGCTCCGGCTCCACGGGCTTGCTCAGGTGGGCGTTCATGCCCGCTTGCAGCGAGCGCTGCACGTCCTCGTCAAAGGCGTTCGCGGTCAGGGCGACTCGGGGGAGACAAATTGCAGCAGGGCGGCGCGGTCCGGCTCGGCGACGATCCGCTTCGCGTACTCCGCGATCTTCTCGGTGTAGTAGAAATGGTCGCTGGGGACCATGCCCTCGGACGCCGCCCGCAAGCGCGATTCAAAAGGTCTTTCCCCTCGGCGTTCTGGCTGTCGTCTCCATAAGCGCACCATCCTTCCCGCAATTGCAGAATCGACTCCTTTTAGCACACCGCGCCCGCCGCTGTCCACCATTTTATCGTGTCGCCGCCAAAAGCAAACCGCACGCTTGCGCGTGCGGCTGCTCTTGATGATTATTTCGTCCATGCCTCGCACAGCGGGGCGAAGGTCTTGCCGTCCACGAGCATGAGCTTGTACGAGCTGGGAAGCGTGAAGCCGTTGTCCTTTGCGATCGTCTGGACCGTCACGCCGCTCCAGCCGCCCGCGGGGGCGGCGACGCTGCGCATCCACGTCATTCTGCCGCCGTCATACGACGCGACGACCAGCACCGCGCCCGCGGGGGCGTAAACCGTGCCGCCCTGTACCGCGGGGAGCTTCCACTGGGCATAGAGCGTCGTATCCTTCGTCAGCGTGAGGCTCGCCTTGTCGGCGTACTTCGTGCCCGTGCCGTCCTGTTTGGTGTTCCAGCCCGCGAAGGCATAGCCCGCGCGTGTAAAGGTGTTGGCGGTCAGCGCCGCGGAGAAGCCATAGGGCATGCTCTGCGCCGCTGTTGCGGGAGTGCCGCCGTTGGCGTTGCGTGTCACGGTGAGCGCCGGGAAGGAGGCCTTCTTGCAGGTAAGCTCCCGTGCCGTTTCGCTGACGGCGATATTCTGCCACGCGCCGTCGCTGTCGAGTCCCATGCCCGCGACGGCGTTTGTGACCTCGCGACAATAGATCGCATATTCTTCGCCCGAGGCGAGCAGCGTCGCGCCGCTCTTGACGGTCACGCTGCCGTGGGGGCAAGAGACGCCGTAATCTGTGTTGCCCGTGGCGGTGAGCGTCGCGCCGCTCTCGACGGTCACGCTGCATTGTGGGCATTGGACGCCTGTGCTGCCGCCCGTGGCGGTGAGCGTTGTGCCCTCGCCGCTGACGGTCACGCTGCCTCTGCCGGAATTGATCGAGACTCCGCAGCTTCTTCCCTCCTCAGCCGTGCCGCCGCCGGCGGTCAGCGCCGCGCCGCCGCTGACGGAAATGTTGCCATAATTTTCGTGATAGATGCCATAGCTGTTAAGCGTCGCCTTACTGCCCGTGGCGTCCAGCGTCGCGGAGTCTTCGACGGAAATGCTGCCCAAAGAGGTCCGGACGCCGTAGCTGCTGCTCGACGCATTCCCTCCCGCGGCGACAAGCGCCGCGCCGCTCTTGACGGTCATTTTGCCGACGGTGCAGAAAACGCCGTGGCTGGATGCTGCTTTACCGCCCGTGGCGGTCAGCCTGCTTCCGCTGCCGACGACGGTCAGGCTGCTGCAGTAGACGGCATCGCTCCATGCGTACTCCCCGGTCGCTTCGCCGCCCGTCGCGCTCACCGTCGCGCCGCCGCTGACGGTCATGCCGCCCAGATCGCAATAAACGCCGCAGCTCTCGCCTGAGCTGCCGTCGCTCTGGTCTGCGCCGCCGCTGCCGGTGACGCTCAGGCTGCCCGTGCCGGTGAAGGTCAGATCGGCATAACGGGAACAAATGCCGCAGACACGCTTTGCCCCGGAGACGGTCTCCGTGACGGTGTTCGTACCCTTGAGCTCCACCTTCAGCTCGTCCCTGCCGAGCCAGAGGATCGCGGCGTTGTAGGCTTCCCCGTCATATTCGACGCTCGCGCTGCCGCTGTAGCGGAAGCCGTTCAGCGTGAGGGTTTTTTGCGTCGCGTCATAGCTCCAGCCGGTCCCGGACACGCTGTTCTCGACGACCCGCATGCCGCCGACCCAGAGGTCGTAGGCGGCGACGAGCGCCGCCTCGCCGTTTCCGCTCGGAAATACGGAATAATCGCCGTCGTCGCCCGCGAAGCGGCTGATTGCGTTCACGCCGCCCTTTGCAAGATCGCTCGTGAACACGCCGGGGGTCTCCATCGTCACGCCGATGGGGGCCGTGCCCGTCAGCGCGCCGGCGACGGTGATCTTTCCGCCCTCCGCGAGACAGACGTTGCCCGCCGTGCCGCCGGAGAGTACGCCGTCTTCGATCGTGCCGCCCGTGACATTGCCGGTTATTGCCGCGCCGCCGGAGACCTTGAACGTGCCGCTTTTGACGTACACGCCGCCGCCGTGTTCAGCCGCGGTGTTGCCGGTTATGCTGCCGCCCTCCATCACAAACGTGCCGCCGTCGACGGTCACGCCGCCGTCGGAACAACCGGTGATCTTGCCGCCGCACAGCACCAGCGTGCCCTTGACGGTCACGCCGGAGCCGGTTATCTTGCCGTAGCCTGATAAACCGTCGATGATCGTCAGGCTGCCGCCGTCCTCGACCATGATCCCGCCGCTGACTGTCCGGCTGTACAGGTCAAGCGTGACATATTGACCGTCGCTGACAGTGATCGGGGAGGTGTATTCACCGCACAGCCGGACATAGTATAAGCCCCCGCTGTCGGGAACACTGTCTCTCCACGCCCCGCTGTAAATCTTCGCCTCATTCGCACCGACGACTTTTTGGACGGTATAATCGAGTTCGTCGCTGAAAAAGTGCGAGGCGTCGGCGTCGCTGTAGATTTTTCCACCTTTCGTGAACGGATTGCTCTTATCTTCCGTCGTCACGCCGATGCACGCGCCGCTGTCAAGCCCCTTTTCGCCCACGACGATGCTAACTCCCTTGGCAATGGCGGTTTTCGAGAGATAGACGTTGCTCGGTATGCTGCCCGCGCCCGCGGCGACGTTGCCGGAGATGACGGGGCTGCCGGAGACCACGAACGTGCCTGCCGAGCAGTTCACACCGCCGCCGCCGTTGCTTTTTACGTTACCAGAAAGATTTCCGGAGATGACGCCGCCGTTCATCGTGAACGAGGGGTTGCTGCCGCAGGTGTATACGCCGCCGCCGCCGATGGTCCCGTTCTGGTCCGTGCCATGCGCCGCGTTGCCGGATATTTCGCCGCCGTTCATCGTGAACGTGCCTCCGTCGACGTGCACGCCGCCGCCGCTGCCGGAGCTGAAGTCTTCCGCTGTGTTGCCGGAGACGGCGCCGCCGTTCATCGTGAACGCACAACCGCTGCCGACGGACACGCCGCCGCCGTTTTTCGCGTTGTTGCCGCAGATCGTGCCGCCGTTCATCACGAACGCGCCGCCGCTTTCGACGGACACGCCGCCGCCATTGCCCGAGCTGCTTCTTCCGCCGGTGATACAGCCGCCCGTGACGGTGGCGGCACTGCCGGCGGCGACCTTACGACAGGCGACCTCCGCGCGCGGCTCGCTCTCCGTCCCCGTGAACGTGGGGCGGCTGTCCGTGAGCGTCAGGCTGCCCGACACGCTGAAAACTCTGGCGGAGCTGCTGCCTTTGATGACGTGGCCGTTCAGGTCGAGCGTGACGGTCTTGTCTGACGCGATCTCAAGCGTTTTTTTGCTGTCTGTGCCGCCGCAGGCATAGTCCCTGCCGAGCGTCACCGTGCCGCCGCTCTCCGTCGCGTCGAGCAGCGCTTGCAGCTCGGTGAACGTGCCGGTTTCGTCGCCCCCCGCCCGCGCGGGCACAACGCTCCACGGCGCCATGCCGACGAGCATCACGAGCGTCAGCAGGACGCTCAACGCCTTGCTTTTTGTGTGCTTCATAGTTCTTTACCTCCGGATCAGTTTTGCCTGAACTAATCTATTATACACGCCCGCGCGGGGAATGGCAATACCCGGAAAATCCTGTTGGGAAAATGAATAATGAATACTGATACTGATCTTCAACTAAAACAAGACATTCCTTGCAGCATAATTTCCGTCATGCTGCGTTGTTGTCCTTGGCGGGCGTCAGCCCGCCTGCGTCCTCCGCCTTGCCTGACAAAAATTCTGCTCGCAAGGCTTTGCCACTTTT
>SVKP01000188.1 GCA_015068395.1 Oscillospiraceae bacterium | reverse complement strand
TGCACCGTATGCTTTCCGATAGGCCGCCGGGGTCGTTCCGGCAACGTCACGGAAGCACTGAATGAAATAATTCGGCGTATTGAACCCCAGACGCTCGGAAATCTCCCGGACGGAGATCGATGTAGATTCCAACAGTACCTTCGCCCGCTCAATCTTCGCGTAGCGGATATAGATACTGATGGATAAACCGGTTTCTTTTTTGAATATCTCGGTGAGATAGTATTCCGTATAGCCGCAGAGCGCAGCAAGCTCAGCGGCTTTGATTTTCCGGTCTATGCTCAGCTCAATATAATCGCAGCATTTCTGTATGGCATGCGAGTAATTCGGATTGGTGCGGAGATGATGGACCCGGTATATGAAATCATGGTACATAGCGGCTGACAGCGCGGTAAGCTCGCCGGAATCCCTGCAGTCCTCTACGGCCTGAATATAGGAGTCTCCGAGCGAATAGGCGATTTCCGGGGAGAGGCCTCCCTCAATGGCGGCCCGGCTGACCAGCGTCGTGAAGACGACGATGCTTGTCTTCATCTGCCGCAGGGGGTCGGCGCCGTGGACCGGTACGCCGGGGCTGAGATTGATGCTGCGCTGGACCACGGCGTGGTAGTTGATATCCCCGTTGCGTACCATCTGCAGCAAAGCCCGTTCCGCGCGATAGACCTTTTCCCGGTCCCGTTCACCCGCAGTCTGCGCGGTGATTCCGTCCGGCGCGATAGCAGTGCTGAGGACTTCCGGGCCAAGCTGCTGGCCGGTCAGCGTATTGTGGATCATCATCACATAGCGTGTGAAGACCGCGTAGGACATGACCGGGAGCGAAGGCAGAGACCGGATCAGTGCACTGCTCCAGCGGGCCTGCTCCAGCGTGTCGTGAAACGGGCGAAGCGCCGTCCGAAGCTGATGCTCGTCCGGGGCGGAGTAGAACACCGGCCCGATCACAAATATCAGACTGCGCTGCCGTTCCGTCTCAAATGTGACTGCCCATTGCATACCGATCGGAGATCCGATGATCCGCGGCAGAGCTTGATCCGAATTTTTTGTAATCTCCACGGCCCTGTACAGCGTGCCGAGATTCTGAAAAGATCGGGCAAGAAGCTCCTCTGTATCCTCCGGGCAGGAGGATGCGATCAGCTTTCCGTCTGCGTGGTAACACCAGACATATAGTTTTTCGCTGCTGGGAATGACAGACTCCAGCATCATGAGATTTTGCTCTCCCTGTGTCATGCGCCGTTCCATTTTGCACCGCCTCCGTTTGGGAAAATCCTTTGTTTTCAATGTATCATACTTTTTTCTCCGAAACAAGAATTAACCTGAATTTTTGTAACTTTACTCGGCATATTGGCTTTACGAGGCGTGCCGGGCCTCTGTATGATAGGATTACAAGGTTCCGCAACACTACATTCAGAAAAGGAGAATCGACATGACAAAGCAGCGTTTTTCCCAAAGTGAGATCGACGGCGTGCAGTACCGGCGCGCCAAGCTCTGGCAGATCATTCTGGTGGCTTTCAACGCCTTCAATGGTATGGGAGTGTACATCCTCTTCAACAACTATGTGGGCTATGCCGCAAACCTCGGCTTCGGGATCGCCACGCTGGCCGTCGGCGGTCTTCTGACCTTCACCCGCATCTTTGATGCGGTGACGGACCCGTTGCTTGCGTTCCTTTACGACCGCGTGAACACCCGCTGGGGCAAGGTGCGGCCGCTGCTGGCGCTGGGCTGGCTGATCCAGACCATCGGTGTGCTGCTGGTGTTCTGGCTCGGCGCGGGCAAGGGCCTCGGCGTCGTGGCCTTTGTCGTATTCTACATGATCTATATCATCGGCTACACCATCATCAACATGACCGCGCAGACGCTGCCGGCGCTGATGACCAACGATCCGAAGCAGCGCCCGACCGTCGGCGTCTGGCAGACGGCCCTGAACTATCTGGTGCCCATGGCGCTGACCATCGTTCTGAACAACGTGATCCTCCCGCGGTTCGGAAACGAGTACACGCTCGGTTTTCTGAAGACCTCCTCGCTCGTCGTTGCCTGCATCACGCTGGTCGGCGTCATCCTCGTGGCCATCGGTATTTCCGCCTTTGACCGCCCGGAGAATTTCAAGGGCGTCGGCAAAAAGGCCGATGAGCGCCTGAAGACGAAGGACATGCTGAACGTGCTGGCGCACAACAAGCCGCTGCAGTCGTATATCATCTCTGCCGCCTCTGACAAGATCGCCCAGCAGGCCGCAGCCACAGGCATCGTCACCACGATGCTCTCGGGCATTCTGATCGGCAACATGCAGCTGGCGACGATCCTTTCCGTGGCGGGCATGCTCCCGTCGATCATCTTTGCCGTCTTCGGCGCTCGCTACGCAGGAAAGCACGGCCACAAGGAATCCATTCAGCGCTGGACGCTCTACTGCATCGGCGCGGGCGCGCTTTCCATCCTTTTCTTCATCGTCATTGACCCGAAGAGCATTGCCACGATGGGCGTGACCATGATCCTGTACATTTTGCTGACGCTTCTGCTCAACGGCTGCATGATGTGCGTCACCACCGCGAACACCGGCTTCATGGCGGACATCATCGACTTTGAGCTCGACCGCAGCGGCAAATACATCCCCGCAGTTGTCACCGGAACTTACTCTCTCGTCGACAAGATTGTCTCCGCCTTCTCCGCGCTGATTGCCACTGGCTGCGTCGCACTGATCGGCTATACGAATTCCCTGCCGCAGCCCAATGACCCCTCCACATCCGGCGTGTTCTGGGTCACCATGTTCCTGAAGTACGGCCTTGCGATCCTCGGTTGGATCTGCACGCTGCTGGCCATGCGCCGCTGCGCTCTGGACAAGGCCGAAATGGTCGAGGTGCAAAAGCGTATCGCCGATAAGAAGGCGCAGGCGCAGGAAGCGCTGTTTGAAGAAGAGCTTCATAAAGGAGATCCCATCGATGCGTAACATCACAAACATCGACGGCGGATGGCGCTTTCTCAAAGCGGCTATCCCTGTACAGACCGCCATGGCGTATGCCGCGCAGGGCGAGCGCATCACACTGCCCCACACCTGGAACGCAATCGACGGCCAGGACGGCGGAAACGACTATCACCGCGGCTGCTGCTGGTATGTCCGTGAGCTGACGGCGGAGGAGACCGCGGGCGAGCGCCTGTTCCTCGAGGTCAACGGCGCCAATCACACGGCGGAGGTGTACCTCAATGGGAAAAAGCTTACCCGGCACGAGGGCGGCTATTCGACCTTCCGCGTCGACCTGACGGAAGAGCTGGCGGAGACAAACACCCTCGCGATCTCCGTGGACAACAGCGACAGCGACCGCGTCTACCCCCAGAAGGCGGATTTCACCTTCTACGGCGGTCTCTACCGCGACGTGAATCTGATCTCCGTGCCTGCTGAGCACTTTGAACTCCTGAAGGATGGCACGACCGGCATCAAGGTCACGCCGATCGTCGATCTGGAAAACAGACGCGCTACAGTCACGGTGGAGACCTGGCACAACGCCGCGTCCGTCGACATTACGGTGAACGGTGAGACAAAGACCGTAGAGCGCACGGCGGAGTTCGTAATCGAGAACGTCCGTCTCTGGGACGGTCTCGACGATCCCTTTCTCTACACCGCAACGGCGAAGCTGCCCTCCGGCGACGAAGTCTCCACCCGTTTCGGTTGCCGCGTGTTTGCCTTCGATCCGGAAAAGGGCTTCTTCCTCAACGGACGCAGCTATCCGCTCCGCGGCGTTTCCCGCCACCAGGACCGCAAGGGCAAGGGGAATGCCCTTGCTTACGCCGATCACAAGGCCGACATGGCCATCATCCGTGAACTCGGCGCAAACACCCTGAGGCTTGCCCACTATCAGCACGCGCAGGAATTCTACGACCTCTGCGACGAAAACGGACTCGTCGTCTGGGCGGAGATCCCCTATATCACAATGCACATGCAAAACGGGCGGCAGAATACGCTCGACCAGATGCGCGAGCTCATCACCCAGTGCTGCAACCACCCCTGCATCGCGGCCTGGGGGCTCTCCAACGAAATCACGGCGGCCAGCGCGGTGAGCGAAGAGCTGCTGGAGAACCACCGGGCGCTGAACGACTTGTGCCACCGCATAGACCCAACGCGCCCGACCACCATGGCGAACGTCTTCATGCTGGAGATCGAGAGCCCCATCCTCGAAATCCCCGACATCAACAGCTACAACCTCTACTTCGGCTGGTACTTAGGCGAGCTTACGCAGACCGACGAGTTCTTCGACGAGTACCACGCCAAATACCCGGACCGCGTCATCGGCTTTTCCGAGTATGGCGCGGACGCGAATCCCGCTTTTCACAGCAGTCATCCCGAAAAGGGCGACTACACCGAGGAATACCAGGCGCTCTATCACGAGCACATGCTGCAAATGATCGAAGCGCGCCCCTACCTCTGGGCGACGCACGTGTGGAACCTCTTCGACTTCGCGGCGGACGGCCGCGACGAAGGCGGCAAGCACGGCGAGAACCAGAAGGGCCTCGTGACCTTCGACCGCAACCTGCGCAAGGACGCCTTTTATCTCTACAAGGCAGCATGGAACAAAGCACAGCATTTCGTCCACCTCTGCGGCAAGCGCTATGAAAACCGCGCCGAGGCCGAGACCGAGATCAAGGTCTACTCCAACTGCGGCGAAGTAAAGCTCTATGTGGACGGCACACTTGTGGGCGAGCAGACCGGCAAAACAGTGTTCCGCTTCCGCATTCCGCTGCTGGGAGAGCACCTGATCCGCGCCGAGGGCGATGAATGCAGCGATCAGATGGTGATCCGCCGTGTCGACGCGCCGGACGAGAGCTACATCTTCAACAAGGCCGCAGCCAGCGTTGCCAACTGGTTCGACGCCGATGCGCTTGACCCGACTTGCTTCTCCGTACAAGACAAACTCGGCGAGCTGCGGCAGCACCCGCAGGCGGGCGCAGTCGTGGAGGCAATGATGGCGAAATCCAGCGCCGAGCGCGGCGACGTGGCCGACGCGGTCAAGGATAACCCCGCTTTGCAGCGGATGCTGGGCCGTATGACGATGCTGAGTCTGCTCAAGCAGGCCGGCGCAGACGAGGAGAGCATCAAGCAGCTGAATCGAGTCTTGCAGGGGATCCGAAAATGAAAACTTACGTTCAACAGATCATGCTGGGCTCCGTGACTTCCAATGAGGCGCAGGCCCGCCAAACCTTACAGAGCATCAGGGCCGCCGGGTACGATGGCCTTGAACTCAATTCCTTTATGATCCACCCCACCAGCCTGCTGGTGCGCGCGCTGACGAAAGCGGCGGGCATGCCCACCGGCAAAGGAGGCAGGCTCGACTGGCGCGCGCTGCTTGCGGAAAGTGGCCTCGGTGTTTCCAGCATCCATACCGACCTCGGCACACTCGAGCGCGATGCGGCCGCCGTCGCGGCGGAGGCAAAGAGCTTCGGGACGGACAGGGTCGTGATCACCGGCATGTACCGCTTCGACTACGCCGACGAAAAGGCCGTCCACGAGCTGGCCGGGCGCCTGAACAGAGCGGGCGAGATGCTGAAAAAAGAGGGCGTGGAGCTTCTGTACCACAACCACAATGTGGAGCTTCTGCCGCTCGGGAACGGCAAACGCGCCTATGACGTTCTGATCGACAAGACCGACCCGGCTTTCGTCAATTTTGAATTCGACAGCTACTGGTTCACCGACGGCGGGTCGGACGCGAAGGCATGGATGCGCCGCCTCGGCAGCCGCATGAAGCTCTGGCACGTCACCGACCGCGGCAGCCGGAAAAAGGGCACGGCTATGACACCGATCCTGACATGCGACAGCATGGAGCTCGGTACCGGGAACATGGATCTCGACGGGCTGCTTGCCATCGCTCAGGAATACGGCGTGGAGCGCGTGATTCTGGAGAGCCATAAAAACTGGATCGACAAGGACCCGGTCAAGAGTCTGGAAATGAGCGCCGCGTGGCTGAATGCGAGGAAATGAAATGAGCACGCTTCTTGAAAAGCGCCTGCCCAAGCGCTGGGCGGCCAAATGGATCGACCCGGAGCTGCCGCATGACAAGGACGCACGGCAGCCCACCTCTGTGCTGCGCCGCCGTTTTACGGTGAACAAAACCGAAAACGCCGTGCTGTACATCACCTGTCACGGGCTTTATGAAGCCGTACTGAATGGGCAGCGCGTCGGCGATTTCGTGCTGGCTCCCGGTACCGGAGACTATCATAAGCGTCTGTGCGTACAGGCCTATGACGTGTCCGATCTGCTTCAGGCGGGCGAAAATGAGCTGCTTGTCACGCTTGGCGACGGGTGGTATCGCGGCAGCGTGGGAATCGATGGGCTGCGTGATTTCTACGGCGAGGATCTCGCCCTGCTCTGTCAGCTCGAGATCGACGGCGAGGCCGTCCTCTGCAGCGACGCGCGCTGGGAGGCCAGCCAAAGCGGCCCGACCCGCGAAAACGACCTTCAGCAGGGAGAGGCATACGACGCCCGCAGGGAAGGCATCGGCGGCTGGCACGGTGTCACCGTGCGGGACTTCGGATATGAAAACCTCTGCGGCGAGGACTTCGTCCCCATCACCGAGCATGAGCGTTTTGAGGGAAAGATCATTAAAACGTCGAATGGTGAGACGGTGATCGACTTCGGGCAGAATCTCGCGGGCTATACCGAACTGCGCGTAACGGCAAAAGCCGGGCAGAAGCTGACGCTTTGGCACGGCGAGACGCTGGATGAGAACGGGAACTTCACGCAGAAAAACTTTGACCCCGGCGACCGCAACAAAAACGGCATCCCACAGAAACTCGAATATATCTGCAAGGATGGGGAAAACGTCTGGAAGCCGCGCTTTACGATTTTCGGTTTCCGCTACGCGAGGGTTGAAACAGAGATCAACCTGACCGGCGCGCGCTTCACCGCGATTGCCGTCTATTCCGACATGGCACAGACCGGCTTTTTTTCGTGCGGAAACGCCGACGTGAATCGACTCTTTGAAAACAGCCTGTGGTCGATGCGTTCGAACTTCTGCGACATCCCCACCGACTGCCCCACGCGTGAGCGGGCGGGCTGGACGGGCGACGCGGGCGTGTTCGCGCCGACCGGCCTGATGCTGATGGACTGCGCGAACGTCCTGCGCAAATGGCTGGGAGAATGCCGCCTGGCCCAGCGCGAGGACGGGCTGGTCGAAAACATCGCCCCGGTGAACAACACCGGTTCGATGATCTCGAACATGCTGCAGGGCTCTTCCGGCTGGGGCGACGCCTGTGTGCTGGTGCCCTGGGCCATATACGAGGTCACGGGCGATGAGGCGATCCTCAAAGAGAACTACGAAATGATGCGCCGCTGGATGTCTTTCTGCGAAAAGCGCGCTTCCAAAACGCGGCCGCACAATCTTTTGAACCCCTATAAAAAGTATCTGATGGACGAAGGCTTCCACTTCGGCGAGTGGTGCCAGCCTGGCGTGGACAACATGGAGGTCATGAAGAAGACCATGCTGTTCGGCGCGCCGGAGGTAGCCACAGCTTATTATTACAAGTCCGCCTCGCGGCTAAGCGAGATCGCTTCGATCCTCGGCAAAGCGGAAGACGCGGCAAAGTACAAAGAAATCGCGGAGGGAGCGAAGAAGGCCTATCGCCATTGCTGCACGAAAAACGGCGCGATCAAGTCCGACCGCCAGTGTGAGTACGTACGCCCCGTTGCTTTCGGTCTGCTGGACGGCGAAGAGGCGCAGGCCGCCGCAGATGCGCTGCATTCGCTGGTCGTGAAGAACGGCTATCACCTGAACACCGGCTTCCTCTCAACGCCCGAGCTCTGCCGCGTGCTCTCGGAGCACGGCCACACGGACACGGCCTACCGGCTGCTGCTGCAGGAAGACAGCCCCTCGTGGCTCTACGCGGTGAAGCATGGAGCGACCACAATCTGGGAGACCTGGGACGGTGTACGGCCGGACGGCACGGTACACGATTCGCTGAATCACTACGCCTACGGTGCGATCAGCGGCTGGCTGTTCGACGGCGTCTGTGGGATCCGCCTGAAAGCCGGGAAACTCACGATTCAGCCGCATCCGCACCCCTCGCTGGGCTTCGCCAGGGGAGAATGGCGCAGCCCGGTCGGCACAATCCGCAGCGTCTGGCGCTATGAGGATGACAATCTGACGTTTGACATTGCCCTTCCCGTCCCGGCGCGCATTGTACTGCCGAACGGAGAGATGCATGAAGTGAACAGCGGGGAGTATCACTATGAAGTACTTCTGTAATCCCATCAACATCAATTACCGCTACCAGTTCAATGCCGATCCCCGCCGGGGCGGTGAACTCCAGATCTGCCGTGAGGCGGCAGACCCCTCAATGATTCTCTTTCAGGGCCGCTATTATATCTTCGCCTCCATGACGCTGGGCGTCTGGGTCTCGGACGATCTGGTGACCTGGGAAAACCGCCGTCTGCCGGATGATCTGCCGCTCTATGACTACGCGCCTGATGTGCGCGTGATTGGGGAATATGTGTACTTCTGCGCCTCCGCGCGGGAGCATAACTGCGACCGCTGGCGAACGAAGGACATTCTGAATGGGCCCTATGAGCGCATCGAAGGAAGCTTCCCGTTCTGGGATCCTAATCTGTTCCTCGACGACGACGGACACGTGTACTTCTACTGGGGTTGCTCCAACGAGACGCCGATCTGGGGCGTAGAGCTTGCTCCCGAGACGATGCAGCCGATTGGGGAGAAGATCGCGCTTGTCAAAGGACACCCCTGCGAAATCGGCTTTGAGCGCGTTGGAGAGGACAACAGCACATTGCCGGCGTCGCCTGAGATCGTTGAAGCGAAGTATCAGGCCTTCGTAAAAGCGCAGGGTGTGCCGGAAGCGTATATCCCCGCCGATGTCAAGCCCCTGATTCGCGGAATGTTCTCGGATAAGCCCTATATCGAGGGCACATGGATGGACAAGCATGAGGGGAGGTATTATCTCCAGTATGCCGCTCCCGGAACGCAGTACAACACCTATTCTGACGGCGTCTATGTTGGCGAGGGCCCGCTCGGCCCATTCCGCCTTGCGGAGAACAACCCCTATTCCTACAAGCCCGGCGGCTTCCTTCCGGGCGCGGGCCACGGCTCTACCATGCGGGACATGGAGGGACGCTTCTGGCACACGGCAACAATGCGCATCTCCATAAATCACGATTTTGAGCGACGCGTCGGGATCTGGCCTGCGGGCTTTGACGAAGACGGTGAGCTCTTCTGCAACCAACGCTACGGCGACTGGCCAATGGCCCTCGACGGCGAGCCCTGGCGCGATCCGGCGTGGATGCTGTTGAGCGTCGGCAAGGCAGCGACCGCTTCTTCTTTTGCCCCTGGCCATGAGCCGGAAAAGGCTGTGGAGGAGAACGTACAAACCTGGTGGCGGGCGGCATCAAACAGCCGCGACGAGTGGCTTTGCCTCGATCTCGGAAAGGCCTTTATCGTGCACGCGGTGCAGATCAACTATGCCGACGACAAGATCGACGTTCTCTGCCCGGGAGAGATCCGCCCTGGCTCGCAGGCGCGCTACATTGACGAGGCAGAGCATGTGACCCAATGGAAGCTGGAGGGCAGTCTGGACGGCGAGAACTGGTTTGTTGTTAAGGACAAGTCCAATGCCGAGACCGACCTTTCGCATGATCTGATTGTCCGTGAGGAGGGCTTCATCGCCCGGTATCTGCGCCTGAGTGACATGGCAGTTCCGTTCGAACAGAATCCTTCCGTTTCCGGTCTGCGTGTGTTCGGATTGGGTGATGGAGAAAAACCCGCCCTGCCGATTTTTACTGCGGAACGGAGGGACGATCTGGACATGTGCGTACGAATCGAAGAAAAGCCGGATACGCTTGGATGGAACATCCTGTTCGGCGCATCTCCGGAGAAGCTCTATCACAGCAATATGATCTTCCACAGCGGTGAAACGCGCGTCGGAGCGCTGATCAAGGGAAGAGAATACTATGTCCGCGTGGACGCCTTCAACGAAAACGGCATTACTGCGGGCAAGTGCGTGAAACTATAAGGAGGAAACGACATGGCATTTCCAATGGGATTTCTGGTCGGTGCGGCGACCGCCGCCCATCAGGTCGAAGGCAACAATATCCACAGCGATTACTGGCTGCAGGAGCATCTGCCGCACACGAGCTTTACTGAGCCGAGCGGGGACGCCTGCGACCACTACAACCGCTATGAAGAGGACATCAGGCTGCTGGCTTCCGCCGGGCTGAACGCCTATCGCTTTTCGATCGAATGGGCGCGCATCGAGCCGGAGGAGGGGTGGTTTGACGCACGCGAGATCGAGCACTACCGCGGCGTGATCCGCTGCTGCAAAGAAAACGGCGTGGAGCCCATCGTGACGCTGCTGCATTTCACAAGCCCCGCGTGGCTTATCCGCAAGGGAGGCTGGGAAGCGGAGACGACGCTCGAATCCTTCCGCCGCTATGCCGCGTACGTGACCGAAAAGCTGGGTGGAGAGCTCAACTATATCTGCACGATCAACGAGGCCAACATGGGCCTTCAGCTCGCGGCGATCTCGAAACGCTTCATGCTTATGGCAGAGCAGGCCAAAAAGGCCGCGGCCTCCGGCGCGAAGAAAGCCGAGGGCACCGTGCAGGTCGGCATGAACTTCGAGAAGATGATGGAGAACATGAAATTCTCCGCCATGGAGAACGCGCAGGCCTTCGGCACGCCTCAGCCGCAGATCTTTGTGAGCTCCCGCACGACGGAAGGCGACGCGCTGGTTTTCCGTGCGCACCAGGCGGCAAAGGCGGCGATCAAGGCGTTATATCCGAATATCAAAGTCGGTATCACGCTCTCCTTGCACGATCTGCAGGCCATCCCCGGCGGCGAGCGCTTCGCGGAGGCCGCCTGGGACGAGGAATTCAAGCACTATCTGCCGTACATTCAGGACGACGACTTCCTCGGCGTGCAGAACTACACCCGCACGCAGTACGGACCCGCCGGGCAACTTCCCGCCCCCGAGGGCGCGGAGCTGACGCAAATGGAATATGAGTTCTATCCCGAGGCATTGGAGCATGTGCTCCGCCGCGTGCACGAGAACTTCAAGGGCGATCTGATCGTCACGGAAAACGGCGTCGCCGTCTCGGACGACAGCCGCCGTGTCGAGTTCATCCGCCGTGCGCTGCAGGGCGTGGAGAACTGCCTAAACGACGGCCTTCCGGTCAAGGGCTATATGCACTGGAGTCTGATGGACAACTTCGAATGGCAGAAGGGCTTTTCGATGACCTTCGGTCTCATCGCGGTGGATCGCGCCACCCAGACGCGCACGCCGAAGGAGAGCCTTGCGTTCCTTGGCGGTTACGTGGGGAAGTGAGATCCGGGAGGAGCGCACATGGGCAATGAATCCCTTCTGCGGGACACGCCCGTCTGGACAGCGATCCGGCGCCTTGTTATCCCGTCGGTTCTGACCATTCTGATCATGGTCATCTACAACATCGCGGATATGTTCTTTATCGCGATGCTGGGAAATGATACGCAGGTCGCCGCTGTGGCGGTCGTCGGCCCCGTTTTCAGTCTCGCGACGGCCGCCGCGACGACGATCGGCGCCGGTGGCTGTACGCTGATCGCCAGAGCGCTGGGAGCGGAAAACCGGGAACGTGCACAGGCGCTGTCCAGTCTGTGTGCCTGGGCGGCACTTTGCTTTGGCCTGTTATTCACGGTGCTGCTGCAGCTGCTTTGCAACCCTGTTCTCCTGCTGCTTGGCGCGACAGAGGAGCTCATGGGTTATGCTGAAAACTATCTGCGGATCCTGTCGATCGGCACGCCGTTGATGCTGTTTTCGGTATCCATGGCCTCGGTCATTCGGGCAGAGGGGATCATCGTTCCCGGTATGATCAGCAATCTGGCAGGAACAATGACAAATCTGCTCCTCGATCCGCTGTTGATTCTGGGATTTCGCATGGGAGTGACAGGCGCTGCGCTGGCAACCGTGCTCGGCAATCTGACGTCTTCCGTGCTCCTGGTTCTGATCGTAAAAAGGAAATGTGCGGTTATCTGCTTCACGCCCCGCCTTGCGTGGAAGAACATCACGCTGCTTCTTCCGGCCCTTGCGGCTGGACTGCCGAACGGCGTCAGCAGCGTCCTTTCCGGTCTGGCATCCACCTTTTCCAACCGCCTGCTCAATCCCTATGGTGCCGGCGCAATCGCTGCAATGGCTGCGGCAGGGCGAGCTGTTTTGGTCATCACCATGGTACAAATGGGAATCTGTATGGGTGTCTCACCCCTGCTGTCGTATGCTTACGGCGCAAAAAACCTGAACCGATTACGAGAGACGATTCAAAAAACCGCATTGCTGAGTTTCGGCTTTGGGCTGATCGCCGCAGCGGGTTGCTATTGCTTCCGCAACGAGTTGCTTGGGCTTTTTCTGAAGGAACGTGAAAACCTTGCGATTGGCAATAAAATGCTGACATGGTTGGTCGCCTCAGGTCCCTTTCTCGGCTTCTATTATCTTGGAAGTAATTATCTTCAGGCTACGGGACGGTCATTCAGAGCAACATTTGCTTCTGTGCTACGGCAGGGACTTTTGTTGATTCCTCTGCTCTATCTGCTGCATGGATGGATCGGCTTGACAGGAATCGCTGCGGCGCATACGGTGGCCGACATTTCTGCCATTGTCATTTCAGCGCTTTTATGTGTGCACGCCGGCCGGCGAATACAAGTAGAACTCTTTTATACCGATATGTAAGGAGACCAACAAAATGGAGTATTCAATCAGAACAGATGCCAAATACGCCGTCGCCTGCGTCACCAGCATGGGCGTTCGCATTACACCTGCCGACCGCATGGCCGTCCACAACAGCAACCAGTTCTATCTGCAGGCCACCTCCGCCGAGACCAACGTGCTCAACGTCGCGTCCTCCCTCGGCCGGGAGTGCCTTGCTTTGACCAAGTTCGTCGAGGGCAGCCCCATCGCCGCCTTCATCCAGGCGCAGCTGCGCGCCCGAAACATCGCTTATGAAGGGAAGTCCGTCCCGCAGGGCGGCCCCTGGGGCTACCGCCACCAGTTCAACATCGCCGACTCCGGCTTCGGCCTGCGCGCCCCGCGCGTCTGGAACGACCGCGCCGGCGAGGTGGGCCGGACGCTCAGTGCCGAGGACTTTGACCTCGACCGCATCTTCGGTCAGGAGGGCGTCGCCATATTGCACCTTTCCGGCCTGATCGCCGCCATGAGCCC
>SVKP01000187.1 GCA_015068395.1 Oscillospiraceae bacterium | reverse complement strand
CTTCGCGGAATAGACGCCCTCGCACGCGACGGCATATACGCCCTTGAACTTGTTGGCGACGACGCTCATGCCCGCGCCGGTGCCGCAGATGAGGACCGCCTTGTCATAGGTGCCGTCCTGCACCTTGGGGGCGACCTCGGAGGCGACCTGATAATAGGGGTGGACCTGCTCGAGGTCGGTGGTGCCGAGGTCGTCAAAGGCGACGCCCGCCTCGGTGAGATATGCTTTCAGCGCCTCCTTGACGGAGAAGCCGGACTTGTCGCTGCCGATCGCGATCTTCATGGATGATTACCTCCTGTAAAAATGGGCGGCCGGAACGACCGCCCGTAATTTTATGCTTTTGGCTGTGCTTACTTGAGCGAGACTGCCCTTTTCGCCTTCTCGACGATATCCTCGAGGGTGAGACCGAGGACCTTGCGCAGATACGGCATCTTGCCGACCTCGCCGAAGCGGTCCTGCACGCCCACGGCGCACACGGGGAGCTTCTCCTCCGCCAGCGCCTCCAGAACGGCGGAGTGCAGGCCGCCGATGACGTTGTGGTTCTCCACGGTCAGCGCCGCGCCGGTCTTGCGCGCGGCGGCGATCACGCCCTCTTTGTCGATGGGCTTGATCGTGTGGACGTTGACGACCGTTGCGTCGACGCCCTGCTCGGAGAGGAGCTTCGCGGCCTCGAGCGCGTCGTGGACCATGATGCCGGAGGCAAAGATCGTGAGGTCCTTGCCCTCGCGCAGCGTGCTCACCTTGAAGAGGTCGAACTGATAGTCGTCGCCGTAGACCTTGGGCAGCTCCTTGCGGAACAGGCGCAGATACACGCAGCCCTCATAGTTGTTGATGACCGGGAGCGCCTGCGCGAGCTCCACCTCATCCGCCGCCTCAAAGAGGACGATGTCGGGCACGGAGCGTAGCACGCCGAAGTCCTCAAAGCTCATGTGCGTGCCGCCGTTGAGCTCGGCGGTGATGCCGGGGTCAGAGCCGACGATCTTCACGTTGCGCTTGGCGTAGGCGATGGAAATCGTGACCTGGTCGCAGATGCGGCGCGTGGCGAACGGGGTAAAGGTCTCGATCCATGGCTTGAAGCCGTAGCTCGCCATACCGGCGCCGATGGACGCCATGTCCTGCTCCGCGATACCGGCTTCAAAGCACTGGTTGGGATACTTGGCGTAGAGGGAGCCGGGGCCGATGGAGCGGCCGAGGTCCGCGTCCAGCACGACAACGTGATGGTCCTGCGCCATCATTGCGTCAAGCGCGTTGACGTAAACGGTTTTCATATCCATTAGTTGGCACCTCCCTTGATCTCATCGAGCGCGCGCTGCATGTCTTCCTTGCTGAGGTCGACGTGGTGGTTCTTCTCGTGCATGGCCTCGATAAACGAAACGCCGCAGCCCTTCGTGGTGTTGAGGATGACCATCGTGGGCTTGCCGCTGCCGCGGTTCGCCTTTGCCTTCTCGACGGCGTCCTTCACCGCGTAGGGGTCGTTGCCGTTGGCGACGTCGATGACGTTCCAGCCGAATGCCGCCCACTTGTCGGCGAGCGGGGCAATGTCGCACACGTCGGCGACCGAGGCGTCAAGCTGATACTTGTTGTAGTCGGTGAAGCCGATCAGGTTGTCCAGCTTCCGCGCGGCGGCAAACATCGCCGCCTCCCAAATCTGACCCTCCTGGCTCTCGCCGTCGCCGATGAGGGTGTAGACGGTCGCGCCGTCGTTTTCAAGCTTCGACGCAAGTGCGGCGCCTGCCGCGCAGGAAAAGCCCTGACCGAGGGAACCGGCGGTCATGTCGATGCCCGGGGTGCGGAGCATGTCGCAGTGGCTGGGCAGGCTCGTGCCGCCCTGGTTGAGGGTGTAGAGCAGGGAACGGTCAAAATAGCCCTTCTTCGCAAGCGTGGCATAGACCGCGGGACCGGCGTGGCCCTTGGAGCAGATGAAGCGGTCGCGCCCCTCCATCTTCGGGTTCTTCGGGTCGATGTTCATCTCCTCGAAGTACAGCACGGCGAGCAGCTCGATGGCGGACAGGCAGCCGCCCATGTGTCCGCGGCCGATGCTGCCGATGCACTCCACGGTGTCGGCGCGGAGCTCGCGGCACAGCGCTTTCAGATCAGTACTCAATGTTGGTCTCCTCCTGACATATTCGACTTTGTTGTTTTTGCTGCTTTTGAGCGAAATTTGATTAAAACCTCTAACCAATGCGAAGTGTACGCTTATATACAGCGTTTGTCAAGCCCTTGCCAAAAGATTTTTTTGCGAATTTTTTATGATTGCTGTTGACAGGCGGCGATTGGGAGGCTATGATTATAAACAGCGTTAATTAATTGAAGGAGGTTCCTCAGTCATGAGCTTTCAGCCTGTTTATGTTCCCGTGGGCGTGCCCACCTATCATCTGGAAACCGCGCAGGAGCAGTTCGACCGCTCCGTCGCCGCGCTGCGCGGCGTGGACAAGGATTTCGTCTGCCCGGAAAAGATGCTGCTGTCGTTGGACGACCTGCGTGCGTATCTGGACGGCGTGCAGCCGGGTCTGATCGTGTTCCAGAATCTGACCTTTGCCAATGCAGCGTATATGTCCGAGGTGCTGCGCCGCTTCGACTGCCCGATGCTGCTCTGGACGCTGCGCGAGCCGAAGGCGGACGGCGGGCGCCTGCGCCTCAACTCGCTCACCGGCGCGTACTCCGCCGCGAACACGCTGCGCGCTTTCGACAACCGTCCCTTTGTCTACGCATTCGGCGCGCCGGAGGAGGAAAAGGTGCTCTCCGCGGTAAGAGCGGCGGTCGGCGCGGCGCGGGTCAAGTCCGCCATGCGCTCGCTCAGGCTTTCCGCCGTGGGCCACACGCCGCAGGGCTTCGGCTTCGGCCGCGCGCTGGACAGCGAGCTGATGAACGTGTTCGGCGTGGAGCTGGAATCCATCGAGGCGCGCGAGCTGAGCGACGCGGCGAAGGGCTTCACCGACGAGGCGTGCGCCGAGTACCTAAAGAATACGGAGCTTTGCACCTGCGGACTGGACAAGACGCCCGAGAAGAACCGCCTCGATCACGCGCGGCTTTTGAAGGCGTATTCCGATTATGTGAAAAGCCATCACATCGGCGCGCTGGCGTCGCGCTG
The DNA here is from genome assembly GCA_015068395.1 of Oscillospiraceae bacterium. Taxonomy (GTDB): domain Bacteria; phylum Bacillota; class Clostridia; order Oscillospirales; family Oscillospiraceae; genus Hominicoprocola. The sequence continues at coordinate 2,846 of SVKP01000187.1, read as the reverse complement.
CTGGCCGGACTTCTTCACCGATTTCGGCACGCCCGTGTGCACCGTGCTGAGCATGCTGAACGACGAGGGCGTCGCCGCCGCCTGCGAGGCGGACGTCTACGGCGCGCTTTCGATGTGGGTCGGCATGCAGCTGAGCGGCGAGCCGGTGTTCTTCGGCGATCCCGTCGCCCTCGATGAGGAGGAGGGGACCGTCACCTTCTGGCACTGCGGCGCGGCGGCGTGCTCGCTGGCGCGCAAGGACACCGGCGCGGCGGTCGGCGTGCATCCGAACCGCAAGATCGGCCCTGCCATGGACTTCGGCTGCGAGGCGTTTTCCGACGCGACCGTGTTTCGCATCGGGCGCGAGCCGGACGGAAGCTTCCGCTTCTTCATCGCCGAGGGCTCCGTGCTGGATAAGCCCAAGCAGTACACCGGCACGTCCATTGTCGTGCGCACCGATCTCGACAGCCGCATGATCGTGGAGGACAGCGTGCGCGAGGGCTTTGAGCCGCACTTCGCGGTCATCAAGGGCCGCCACGGCGAGACGCTGGAAGCGCTGGCAGACCTGTTCGGCTTTGAGATCTGCCGCTATTGATACGGCGGGAGCCATGAAGGAAACCAAGCTGTCCAGAGCGCTGGGATGGGTGATCGACCTGCTTTGCTCTGCGGCGCTCTGGATCGTCAGCTCGCTTCCGCTCTTCACGATTGGCGCGGCGAGCGCGGCGCTTTACTACGCGGTGGTCAAGTGCATCCGGCATGAGCGGGGGACGCTCTGGAGCACGTATTGGGAGGGCTTTCGAGCCAACTTCAAGCGGGGCGCGCTGATGTGGCTCATCTATCTCGCGGCGCTCGCGGTCGGGGCGGCGAATGTGACGGCTGCGCGGCAGCTGGGCGGCGGGGGAGCCCTCGTCGCGCTCGCGGGCGTGATCTTTGTTCCCGTTGTGCTCACGCTTCCGTGGATGTTCGCCTATCTGTCCCGGTTTGAAAACAGCCTGGCGGGAAGCCTGAAGTTTGTGGGCTATCTGGCGGTCAGCCATCCGGGGCGGACCCTTCTGCTTGCGGCGGAGCTGCTCTTTGCGCTGCTGCTCGCGTGGCTGCTCCCGCAGGTCGGGGCGTTTACCCCCGGCGCGATCACGCTGCTGATGTCCCTTGCCATCGAGCCGGTGTTCCGCGAATACACCGGCGACGACAACGCCGAGGACGCCAGGGACGCATGGTATAACGAAGAATAAAATGAGGGTGCCTATGAAAGACTTTGATTTGACGCTGCGCGAGGGCGGCTTTGCGCTCTCTGTCGGCGAGACGGAGCTGCTTTGCCATACGGCGGATCAGCCCGCGCTGTTTCTTGGGCGCGGCGACGAGCACATCTCCATGTTCCGGGGGAACTTTGACGTGCGCGACCGCGTGTGGCAGCGTGTCGCCCTGCGTTTTGTGAAGCGGGAGGGGGACACGCTGACCTTCTCTCATCCGGACGTAGACGGCGGCATGACTCTCCGCGCGGAGGAGCGCGACGGGCTGCTGCACCTGTTCGCCGAGACGGCGGACACGCGCTTCAACCGTCTCTGGCTGCGCCTGAGCGCGGAGCCGGGGGAGCACGTCACCGGCGGCGGCGAGCAGTTTTCGGCGCTGGACCTGCGCGGCAGGGTCTACCCCATCTGGACGCGCGAGCAGGGCGTGGGCCGCAACAAGCTGACGGAGGTCACGCGCCTCGCGGACGCCTCGGACGGCGGCGGAGGAGACTATCACACCACGTTTTTCCCGCAGCCGGGCTTTTTATCCTCGCGGCTCTATTTCGTGCAGCTGATGAACTACGAGTACGCGGAGCTGGACTTCGGGGACGAGCATTTCCATGAGCTCGGCGTATGGTGTACGCGGGCGCACATTGTGTTCGGCGGAGGGAAAAGCATCCCGGAGCTGGTCGAAAAGCTCGGCGGGCTGCTCGGCCGTCAACCCATGCTGCCCGACTGGGCGATGAAGGGACTCTGGCTCGGCGTGCAGGGCGGCACGGAGCGCGCGACGGCGCTCGAAAAGCGCTGCCTCGACCACGGCGTCGATCTCAGCGCCGTTTGGATCCAGGACTGGGAAGGCAAGCGCGTCACCTCCTTCGGCAAGCGCCTGCAATGGGACTGGCGCTGGAACCCGGAGCTCTACCCCGGCCTCGATCAGGTGATCTGCGAGGACAAAAACGCCGCGTGGATGGGCTATATCAACCCCTATCTCGTCGAGGGCGGGCAGCTCTTCCGCGAGGCGGCGGAAAAGCGCTACTTCGTCCGCCGCGCCGACGGGAGCGACTACCTCTTCGACTTCGGCGAGTTCAACTGCGGCGTGGTGGACCTGACCATGCCAGAGGCGTTTGCCTGGTATAAGCAGGTCATTCGGAATAACCTCATCGGCATGGGCTTCAAGGGCTGGATGGCGGACTTCGGGGAGTATCTGCCCGCGGACGCCGTGTGCTTCGGCGGCAGCGGCCTTACGCTGCACAACGAGTGGCCCGCGCTCTGGGCGCGGTGCAACCGCGAGGCGGTGGAGGAGAGCGGCAAGCTGGGGGACTGCGTGTTTTTTATGCGCGCGGGCGCGTTCTACAGCCAGCGTTGGGCGACCCTGCTCTGGGCGGGCGACCAATGCGTCGACTGGTCTGAGGACGACGGGCTTCCCTCGGTCATTACCTCCGCGCTGACGCTGGGCATGAGCGGCTTCGGCCTGCAATGCAGCGACATTGGCGGGTACACGACGCTCTTCCACCTCAAGCGCGACGAGGAGCTGCTGCTGCGCTGGCTGGAATTTGCCTGCTTTACGCCGGTGATGCGCAGCCACGAGGGCAACCGCCCAGACTCCAACGTCCAGCTTTACGACAACGAGCGCACGCT
>SVKP01000186.1 GCA_015068395.1 Oscillospiraceae bacterium | reverse complement strand
TCAAAGGGCGCAAGCCCGGAGGCGGTAAGGGTGGAAAGGTGCGGTAAGAGCGCACCCGACGGCGTGGAAGCGTCCGTCGCTGTAAACTCTATCCGGAGCAACACCGGTATGGGAGCGCAGGGGTTACTAGCCGGACCCCAAAAGGCCTGCCCGGCCGCTCCCGGGGTGGCTGGACCGCCGCGGCAACGCGGCGGCTAGATAGATGACTGCCAAATACAGAACCCGGCTTACAGTTTTGCTCGTATCCATATGAAAACCGCGGCGCACGCGCGCCGCGGTTTTCTTCTTTCTTTTTTATGGGATCAATCCTGCTCCCAGTTGTGCCAAACGTTCTGAACGTCCTCGTTGTCCTCGAGGAAGTCGATGAGTTTTTCCATGTTCTTGACGTCCTCTTCGGTCTTGAGCGTGACATAGTTCTGCGGGACCATGGAGATCTCCGCGCTGACGAAGGCATAGCCCTTGTCCTCGAGCGCCTTGACGACGTCGGCAAACGCGTCGGGGTCGGTCGTGATCTCAAACACGGGGCCGTCCGCCTCAAAGTCCTCCGCGCCCGCCTCAAGCGCGTCCTCCATGACCTTGTCCTCCTCATAGTCCCCGTCCTCGTTGTCGATGACGATGACGCCCTTGCGGTCGAAGGACCAGCTCACGCAGCCCTGCGCGCCCAGATTGCCGCCGAACTTGGCGAAATAATGGCGGACCTCCGGCGCGGTGCGCTGGCGGTTGTCGGTCAGCGCCTCGACGATGACCGCGACGCCGCAGGGACCGTAGCCCTCATAGGTGACGGACTCATAGTTGTCGGTATTGCCAGAGCCGAGCGCCTTGTCGATCGTGCGCTTGATGTTGTCGTTGGGCATATTCGCCGCCTTCGCCTTTGCGATGACGGTGGCAAGGCGGCTGTTGTTCGCGGGGTCGCCGCTGCCGCCCTGCTTGACGGCGACGATGATCTCCTTCGCGATCTTGGTAAATGCCGCGCTGCGCTTGGCGTCCGCAGCGCCCTTGGTCTTTTGAATATTATGCCACTTGGAATGTCCGGACATTTGGATCTCTCCTCTTTTTATATAGTTTCAAAAAAGCGCCTATATGATAGCACACCAATTCCGCAAAAACAAGCTTTTTTCACAGATATTCGATGGGGGACGCGTGTTTTTCCGCGAGAAGTATCTCAAGCTCCGGGAATATCTCTCGCAAATAGGCGGCAATCGCCTCGCAAACCGGGTTTTCTGTTTCAAAATGCCCCGCGTCGATCAGGTTGACGCCGAGGTCGTGCGCGTCCCAGAACTGGTTGTATTTCACGTCGGCGGTCACAAAGGTATCACAGCCCGCTTCAACAGCGTCCAGCAGCTCGCTTCCGCAGGCGCCGCCGCCCACCGCGACGGAGCGCACCGGCTTCCCCGCGTCCACATAGCGGATACCCTTGCAGCAAAGCGCCTTCTTCACATGGGCGGCAAACGCGGCAAAGTCCGTCTCCGCGACGGTCCCGGCGCGCAGCAGTCCGCATGTGCGCCCCTGCGCGTCCGTTTTTTGGGGTCCGATCACGTGCACGTCCGAAAGCCCGAGCCTTTGCGCCAGCACGTCGTTGACGCCGCCCACGGCGCAGTCAAGGTTCGTGTGCGCGTTGATGGCGGAGATGCCGTGCCGCGCAAGGTACAGAATGCAGCGCCCGATGCTGTCACGCCCGGTCACGGCGTGCGGCGGCACGAAGATCAGCGGGTGGTGCGTCACCAGCAGCTGCGCTCCGCGCTCATGTGCCTCCCGGCAGACGCCCTCAAACGGGTCCAGCGCGACCAGAACGCGCGTCACCTCCTGTCCGGCGTCGCCGCACAGCAGCCCCACGTTGTCCCAGTCCTCCGCCAGCCCTGCCGGAGCCCAGTCGAAAATCGCGCGCTCAACGTCCTGTACCGTTCGCATGCTCCCACTCCCTTACCTTTTGCCGAAGCGCCTCCGCGTCCGCCTCCAGCGAGGCGACGGCGGCAGAGTCGGCGTTTTTTCCGCGGCGCATTCCCACCGCGGCCTTTTCCAGCTTTCCGATCCGATCCCGCGCGTACGCGCCGTAGAGCGGGTCCCGTTCCAGTCCGACGCCGCACCACGCCTCCGCGCTGCTCAGCGGCGTCCCCTCGCCCGCGCGCGCCTCAAGCACGGCGTAGATCGTCCCCTTGTCGAGCACCAGGCGCTCGGAGGCAACGCAAAGCCCGAAGCCTGACAGGCGTGGGCGCAGCAGCTCCGCCTTTGTCATCGGCTGGAGCAGCAGCGTCGCGCCGCTCGCGGAGAGCCACGGAGCGGCTTCCAGGATCGACAGGATCGTCTCGCCGCCCATGCCCGCGATCACGATCGTGTCCGCCTCGCCGGGCAATATGGCGTCCAGCCCGGCGCAGAGACGGAAATCCATGCGCTCCGCAACACTGTATTCCTCCGCCGTCCTCCTTGCGTGGGCAAGAGGCCCCTCGTTGATGTCCGAGGCGATCGCGTGCGCGATCCTGCCAACGCGAAGCAGCCACACCGGCAGGTACGCGTGGTCGGTGCCCACGTCGGCAAGGCGCGCGCCCTGCGCCACGCAGTCGGCGATACATTGCAGGCGCGGCTGCAAATGTAATTCCCTATCCGCCATCTCTCTTCCTCAAAGCAAAACGCATACGTTTTCCGTATGCGTTTTGCATTTTTCCCTTATTGCGCCGCTTCGGACTCGTCGAACTCGCGGTTCGCTTCCTCGTTCACGATCTCCAGCAGCTTGTTCATCTGCTCGTCGACCAGGCCGTGCACCATGCACGCCTCCTCCACCGTCTCGCCGCGGCTGGAGGGGCAGCCAAGGCAGTGCATCCCGATGGAGAGGAAAATCGGCGCCGTCTGCGGCGCGATGTCAAGAATATCACCGATAACGGTGTCCTTTGTGATTTGGATCATGCGAAAAACCTCCAACAAAAAAATCTAGTTTAGTTTACCCTATCTTTTCGAGAATTTCAAGACAAAAATACCCTTCCCGACAGGAAGGGTATTTTGGGCAAGCGTTAATTGCTTACTGCTGCTCGGAACGCATCTTGGCGAAGCAGTCGCTGCAATAAACCGGACGGTCGGTCTTCGGCTCGAACGGAACGCGGGCCTCGCCGCCGCAGTTGGCGCAAACGGCCGTGAAGTACTCACGCGGGCCGCGGGCAGCGTTCTTGCGAGCGTCACGGCAGGCCTTGCAGCGCTGCGGCTCGTTCTGGAAGCCGCGCTCGGCATAGAACTCCTGCTCACCGGCGGTGAAAACGAACTCGTTGCCGCACTCCTTGCAAACTAAGGTCTTGTCTTCGTACATTTTTTTACCCTCTCTTTGAAAATGAAAAGAATATAATAAACAACTTTCCGTTGTTCATTATAAAGCTGCGCACCATACCGCGCCCTGAAAACACGGTAAGGCGTTTGACGACTCAGCGTTTGCCGGAATCGCCGGAACGAAGCTGCCGCGCGGTTTTGCGACGAACGCGCTGCACGGCATTGTCCACTGATTTAGGCGTCCTGCCGACAATCGACGCGATCTCCTGGCAGGATAAGCCGTCCAGATAAAACTCTAAGATCTTTGCCTCAAACTCGGACAACTGCTTCGTGGTGCTCTCCAAAACGCTCTCCACATAGTCCCGGTCCGCAATCAAAAGCTCGGGGTCGGTATGGGATTCGTCAAACGCGCCGGAGGTGTAGGAATTGCTGTCAAAGAAAGGGTGATCCAAAGAAACGGATTGGTTGAGCGGCGCATGCTTATCCCGCGCCGCCGCGCGCAATGCTGAATAAAGCCGATTGCGGATGCAGACCTCCGCATAGGTCCGAAAGGACGCCGCCTTTCCGGCGCGATACTCGCGGATCGCCCGGATCAGCCCGAACATGCCCTCCTGAATGAGATCCTCCCCGTCTCCGCCCGCAAGAAACAACGGACGGGCGCAGGAGCGGACCACGGCATAATACCGTGTTACAAGCGCGGCCTCCGCCTCTGCGTTCCCGGCGGCAGCCATTTCACAGAGCTGCTCGTCCGAATGGGCTTCGAAACCGCTGTTCATCTCTTCCTTTTTATCGACCATCGAATATTATACCTGTGTTCTTTTCAATTTGTCAAGCAAAATATCAAAGATATTCAACTAATTTTTTGTTTTTTTGTTCAAATGCTAAGAAACCGCTGATTCAATCAACGTGCGCGAATCGACGAGCAGATTTTTTGCTCGTCAAGGGCAAAAGCCGCAGGAATACTTTGCGTATTTCAAGGCTTTTGCAACGCAGGCGAGCGGAAAAGATGCCGTCGAGGCGTGCGTGGGGATTGATTCAGCGGTTCCCTAAAAGGTCAGCTGTTCCCCGCCGTCCGATACGCCTCCCGGCGCAGCCAGCCCCAGATGTTCATACGCCTTGCGCGTCACGCAGCGCCCGCGCGGCGTGCGCGTCAGAAAGCCAAGCTGCATCAGATACGGCTCGTAGACGTCCTCAAGGGTCACGGACTCCTCCCCGATCGTCGCCGCCAGCGTCTCAAGCCCCACCGGGCCGCCGCCGTAGTTTTCGATGATCGCGCCGAGCATGCGCCTATCGATTGGGTCAAGCCCGAGGAAGTCGACCTCCAGCGCGCGCAGCGCCTCGTCCGCAACCGCGCGGGAGATGACGCCGTCCGCCTTGACCTCGGCAAAGTCCCGCACACGCCGCAGCATTCGGTTGGCAATACGCGGCGTGCCGCGGGAGCGGCGCGCAATCTCCATCGCGCCGTCCGGCTCGATCTCGACGTTCAGGATCGACGCGGAGCGCGTCACGATCATGCAAAGCTCCTCCGGCGTGTAGAGCTCCAGCCGGAGCGTCACGCCGAAGCGGTCGCGGAGCGGCGCAGAAAGCTGTCCCGCCCGCGTCGTCGCCCCGATGAGCGTAAAATGCGGGAGGTCTAGGCGGATCGAGTTCGCGCTGGGACCCTTGCCGATGATGATGTCGATCGCATAGTCCTCCATCGCGGGGTACAGGATCTCCTCCACAGAGCGGTTGAGCCGGTGGATCTCGTCGACAAAGAGGATGTCGTTCGCGCTGAGGTTGGTCAGCAGCGCCGCAAGGTCGCCCGCCTTTTCGATGGCAGGCCCGGAGGTGATGCGGATGTTGACGCCCATCTCCTGCGCGATGATCCCCGCGAGCGTGGTCTTGCCCAGTCCCGGGGGCCCGTGCAGCAGCACATGGTCGAGCGATTCCCCGCGCTTTTTCGCCGCCTCAATAAACACGGAGAGGTTGCCCTTCGCCTTCTCCTGCCCGATATACTCCCGGAGCGTCCTCGGCCGCAGCGAGCCCTCCTGTGCGTCCTCCTGCAAAAAGGTCTTCGCTACGATCGGCTCTTCTGAAATATCGGTCCCAAAGTCAATGCTCATGAAGAAAACTCCTTATCTTTCCAGCAGCCAGAAGGCAAGCGCAGCAAACAGGATGGACAGGCCCACCCAGATCAGGCAGCCGCGCCGCGAACGCGCAAGCTCCCTGCGCTCGTCCTCGCTGAGTACCTCGCCGTAATGCCTTCCGCTCGCCAGATCGCCCCATCTGCGTCCCCGGACCCACGCCGCGAGCAGCGAAACCAGCGCAAGAAACAAATTCGTCAGGAACAGCGTCAGCAGCGTTCCCTCGTTTCCCGCCTGCGCGTACATCTCACTTGACCATGCGCCGCAGCGCCTGCCGGACCAACTCCTCAAGCGGCAGCGCCTCCGCGTCCAGCCCCTTCATCGCCGCGGCGATGTCGCTTTGCGAATAGCCGAGCACCGCGAGCGCCTGCGCGGCCTCCACCGCCTTTCCACCCCCGGTCGCCACGGCGGCGGAGGGCAGGAAGTCCGACGCCTGCTGATCCTTCGCAAGCTTGTCCTTTAACTCAAGGATGATGCGCTGGGCGATCTTTTTCCCGATGCCCGGCGCCCGCGTCAGCATTTTTTCATCCCCCGTTATCACCGCGGTCGCAAGCCCCTCCGGCGTCGTGGAGGAAAGGATCGCAAGCGCAGCCTTCGGCCCGACGCCCGAGACGCCGAGCAGCTGACGGAAGGAGCCGAGCTCCCCCTGCGTCGCAAATCCATAGAGGTCGAACACGTCCTCGCCCACGTTCAGGTAGGTGTAAAGGCGTCCTCGTTCCCCCTTTTTCAGCTGTCCGAGCGTCGTGTTGGTCGTTTTGCACGCATACCCGACGCCCCCGCAGTCGATCACCGCAAGATAGGGCTCGATATGGGCGACGGTGCCGTCCAGATAATAGAACATCAGGCAGTCTCCTTCAAATCGTCTGTTTTGCTTCCAGATTCGCGCGTTGCAGCAGCGAGGTCGTGCTCCGTGCGTGGCAGAGCGCAAGCGCCAGCGCATCCGCCGCGTCGTCCGGCTTCGGGACCGACTTGAGTTTCAATAGACGCCGCGTCATGTCCATGACCTGGCGCTTTTCCGCCTTGCCGTAGCCGACGACCGCCTGCTTGACCTGCGAGGGCGTGTACTCATAGAGCGGGACGCCGTTTTTCTCCGCGCTGTAAAGGATCACGCCGCGCCCGTGCGCGACCGCGATGCCGGTGGTGATATTGTTGTTGAAAAAAAGCTCCTCGATCGAAATGACGTCCGGGGCGCACTGTGCGATCAGCTCGTCCATGTCGCATCCGATCTGCCAGAGTCTGGCGGCGAGCGGCAGGCCCGCCTTTGTGGTGATGGCGCCGTATTGCAGCATTCTCGTCTGCGCGCCCTCCACCTCGACCAGCCCGAAGCCGATGGTCGCGATGCCGGGATCAATGCCTAAAATGCGCAAGCCTGCCACCCCCTGTCCCGCGCTGAGTAGTTTACCAAATCACGCGAAAAAAAGCAAGAACATTTGTTCCCTTGTCGTTGTAAAATTGATTTGAATAAAAAGGGGCCGTTTCCCAAGCTGTGTGGGAAACGGTCCGTTATGCTCTGGGGTGCGCCCGTTGATAGACGTCCTTGAGCTGCTTTTTGACCACGTGCGTATAGATCTGGGTCGATGAGATATCCGCGTGCCCCAGCATTTCCTGAATGGAGCGAAGGTCCGCGCCGTTTTCCAGCAGATGCACCGCGAACGAGTGGCGCAGGGTGTGCGGGGTGATCTCCTTGTTGATCTGCGCCGTCTCCTGATAGTGCTTGACGATCTTCCAGAAGCCCTGGCGGCTCATGCGCTCGCCGTTCATGTTGACGAAAAGCGCCGTCTCCTCCGGGTCCGCGATCAGCTGCGGCCGGACGTCCTTGATGTAGTCCGACAGCGCCTTGACCGCGGCGGGGTAGATCGGAATGATCCGCTCCTTGCCCTTGCTTTCGCAGCGGATGAAGCCCGCGCTGAGGCTCACGTCCTTTTCATCGAGGGAGATCAGCTCCGAGACGCGGATGCCGGTCGCGTACAGCAGTTCCAGCATCGCATGGTCGCGATAGCCCTTGGTGTCCACGCACTGCGGCTGTTCGAGGAAGAGCTCGACCTCGCGGCTCGTCAGGATCTCCGGGAACTTGCGCTCCACCTTCGCCGTGACGACGCCCTTTGCGGGGTTCGTCTTCACCTCGCCCTTGCTTTGCAGGTACATATAGAAGGATTTGATCGAAGCGATGGAGCGCGTGACGGTCGCCGCGGATTTCCCCTTGCTGTTCATCCATGAGACGTACTCCGTGACCGTCTCCTGCCGGACCTTGCGCAGATCCGCCTGCTCGTGATCCTCCAGCCACGTCGCGAACTGCCGCAGATCGCGCATGTAGGAGCTGAGCGTATTTTGAGAGGCCTGCTTTTCATTGGCCAGATAAGATTGATAACTCGTGAGAAGCTCGTCCAAGAAAAACATCCCTCCATCTCGGTTAATTCTTTTCCGCCCATGCAATGAAGCGAAAAAGTCAGTCAAAACCACGACGCCAGCAGAAGCGGCAGCAGCCAAAGCTCCAGCGCGGCGCCGAGCACCAACAACACACAACACACAGCAAAGCGATACCAGTCCTCACCGCTGCACGCCGCCGAGTGAAGCCGCTTTCCGCCTCCGGACGCAAGCGAGGCCAACGCGAGCGAATGCTCCAGCGCGGCGGAACCGAGCACAAACGTACACGGTACGACAAACAGCAGCCGTAGCGCAAAGAGCACCGGCAGAAGCACGAAGCCCGCACGTCCCACCGCAAGGGAAAAGCAAAACAGCGAGAAGCCGAGCAAAAATCCCTGCGCGGCAAAGAGCAGCGGCAAACCGACGACGCCGATGGAGGCAAAGCCCATCAGAAACGCGGCGGCAGGCGCGCGCAAAAAGCAGATCAGCGTCTGCGCGGCAGTCCTTGCGTCGAACGCGTGCTCCGCGGCAAGCCCCAGATACCCGTCCAGATACCGGCGCAGCTCATCGCCCATCCCAGCGGCACAGCGTCCGGCGGCAAGATAGGCGCATAAAACGCCCAACATGAAAAAAAGCGCCAGCAGCAGCGAGCGCAGCGGCAACAGTTCCACCGTAACATAGCGCAGCCTGCGGTTTCTTGCAATCCCGGTCATTTTCCGTTTCACCTCACATCGGAAACGGCAAAAAAGCATCCGAAAGGCACAAAAACCGTACGCATAAATAATATG
>SVKP01000185.1 GCA_015068395.1 Oscillospiraceae bacterium | reverse complement strand
CGTTCAACACGATCGTTCTTCCGATGCTCAAGCCCGCCATGGCGGTGCAGCTGATCTTTTCCTTTGTCGGCTCGTGGAACAACTACTTCATTCCCGCGCTGCTGCTGACCAAGGCCGAAAAGAAAACCGTTCCGATCATGATCGCGCAGTTGCGCTCGGCGGACTATTCCAAGTTCGACATGGGCAAGGTCTACATGTTCATTCTGCTGGCGATCCTGCCGGTGCTGATCGTTTACATCTTCCTGTCCAAGTCCATCATCAAGGGCGTGACAGCCGGCTCCGTCAAGGGCTGATTTTATAGTAAGCATATTTATTAAATTTGCTTACTATATCAGCCATATTTCGCGGTTGCCGCGTGAGCGGCGATCAAAATGTTTATAGTAAATGCAAATATATTTGCGTTTGCTATAAGTGCCTGTCTCCCCTCGGAGGCAGGCAGTTTTTAAAGTAAAGGAGGCGTCAATGCCTTGAACTGGCTGGAACACAAATTCGGCGCGCTGGCACGCGCGACCGTGCGCCGTGTGCTCGGCGGCGAGCTGAGCCAGGAGGAGACCTCCGCCGCGGGCGAGCGCGTGGTGACGCCCGGTGCGGAGGCGCTGCTTCGGCGCGCGGGCGCGCAAAGCTGCGTGCTGCTCAAAAACGACGGCACGCTCCCGCTGGACAAGTCCCGTGCGGTCGCCGTCTTCGGTCGCTGCCAGCTCAACTGGTTCTACGTGGGCTACGGCAGCGGGGGCGACGTCAACGCCCCGTACTACGTCGATCTGCTCGAGGGGCTGGACCGCGCCGACGCGGTGTATGACCAGGCGCTCGCGAAGGTCTACCGGGACTGGTGCGGCGCGAAGGAAAACGCGCCGGACGAGGGCTGGTGGGGGCATTGGCCCTACAGCCACCCCGAAATGCCGCTGGACGACGAGCTTGTGCGCCGCGCCGCCGAGACCGCCGACATCGCGCTGGTCGTCATCGGGCGCGCGGCGGGGGAGGACCGCGAAAACAAGCTGGAAAAGGGCAGCTATTACCTCACGGACGAGGAGCGGGACATGCTGCGCCGGGTGACGGGCGCGTTTCCGCACACGGTCGTGCTGCTCAACGCCGGCAGCGTCATGGACATGGCGTGGACGGTGGAATACCCCATCTCCGCGCTGCTGCTGGTATGGCAGGGCGGCATGGAGAGCGGGAACGCCGCCTGCGATGTGCTCTACGGCGCGGTGAATCCCAGCGGCCGCCTCGCCGACACCATCGCGAAGCGCTACGACGACTATCCCTCGAGCGACAACTTCGGCGGCAAGGACTTCAACGACTACGCCGAGGGCGTCTTTGTCGGCTACCGGCATTTTGACACCTATGCCACGGACCGCGTGCTCTATCCCTTCGGCTTCGGACTCTCCTACACGGCGTTCCGCGAGGAGCCGGAGCCGCTCTCCCGCGACGACGGCGGCGTGACGGCGCGCGTGCGCGTGACGAATACCGGGGGGTGCACGGGTGGCGAGAGCGTGCTGCTCTGGTGCCATCCGCCCAACGGAAAGCTGAAAAAGCCCGCGCGTGTGCTCGCCGCCTTCGCCCGCACAGGCGAGCTCGCCCCGGGCGAGAGCGAGACGCTGACGCTGTGCGCGGACGCAAAGTCGCTCGCCTCCTTCGACGAGGCGCGACATGCGTTTGTTCTGGAACCGGGAGAATACCGCTTCACGGCGAACGGCACGCCCGCCGGGAGCTTCGTTCTGGACGCCGAGCGGGTCTTGGAGATCTGCGAACCGATCTGCCTCACAGGCGGCGAGCTGCACGCGCGCATTCTGGAGCGCCTGCCGCAGCCGCTTCCCGCCGCGTCGGGCAACCCGTTGACGCTCGCGGACGCGGCGAAGGACCCCGCGCGGCTGGACGCGTTGGTCGCACAGCTCACGGACGCGGAGCTCGAGGAGCTGACACGCGGGCACGGTACCATTTCCAGCCCGCTGGGCGTCTCGGGAAACGCCGGCGTTTTCGGGGGGATAACGGAGAGGCTGCGCCAGCGCGGCGTGCCCCCGGTGGTCTGCTGCGACGGGCCCGCGGGGCTTCGCATCAACCGCTGGTGCTCGCTCATCCCCTGCGGCACGGCGCTCGCCTGCACCTTCGACGCCGCGCTGGTCGAGGCGGTCTATCGCCTCGTTGGCACGGAACTGCGGCGCTATGGGGCGGACGTCCTGCTCGCGCCGGGCATGAACATTCACCGCAATCCGCTGTGCGGCAGGAACTTCGAGTATTTCTCCGAGGACCCGCTGCTCTCGGGCAAGCTCGCCGCGGCGGCGGTGCGGGGCGTGCAGAGCGTGGGCGTCGCCGCGTGCCCCAAGCACTTCGCCTGCAACAACCAGGAGACGCGCCGCAACAAGAACGACTCCCGCGTCGGCGAGCGCGCGCTGCGGGAGATCTATCTGCGGAACTTTGAGATCTGCGTAAAGGAGAGCCGCCCGCTGACGCTGATGACCTCCTACAACAAGGTCAACGGCGTGTGGGCGCACTACCACTACGATCTTGTCACGACCGTGCTGCGTGGCGAATGGGGCTTTGACGGCACGGTGATGACCGACTGGTGGATGCAGCGCGCCGCGAGCCCGGAGTTCCCGCGCCTGCGTGACAACGCCTACCGCGTGCGCGCGCAGGTGGACGTGCTCATGCCGGGCAGCATGGCGCATACGGAGCGGCGCTGCCGTTCGGACGGGACGGTGCTGCGCGCCCTCGGCGGGACGGACGGTCTCACCCGCGCGGAGCTCCAGCGCACGGCGCGGAACGTGCTGCGGCTGTGCCTGCGCCTGCAAGAGAGAAAAAACAACGACTACAAACAGCAGGAGGAAAAGAAATGCTGAAGGAAATGGGTTTTTACAAGGGTATCAATCTGGGCGGCTGGATGTCGCAGTGCGACTACAGCGCCGAGCGGCTGGACGGCTTCGTCACCGCGCCGGACTTTGCGCAGATCGCCGCGTGGGGCTTCGACCATGTGCGCATCCCCATCGACTACAACGTGGTGCAAAACGGCGACGGCAGCATGAAGGAGGACGGGCTTGCGCGCATCGACGCCGCGCTGGCGCTGTGCAGAGAGAATGGCCTGCACGCGGTGCTCGACCTGCACAAGACGCAGGGCTATTCCTTTGACGACGGCGAGCAGGAGGAGGGCTTTTTCGAGAGCGCGACGTATCAGGAGCTTTTTTACAAAATCTGGGAGGCGTTCGCGGAGCGCTGGGGCTCGCTCACCGGCGAGGTCATGTTCGAGCTGCTGAACGAGGTGACGGAGGAGGCGTATCTGCCCGCGTGGAAGCGCATCTCCGCCGAGTGCATCCGCCGCATCCGCCGCTATGCCCCGGACATGAAGATCCTGCTGGGCAGCTACCACTACAACGGCGTGCGCGAGGTCCGCTATCTCGACAAGCCCTGCGACAAGAACGTGCTCTACAACTTCCACTGCTATGAGCCGCTGAAATTCACGCACCAGGGCGCCTCCTGGAACCCAGAGTGCAACAACGACAACCGCTATACCTTCGCGGAGAGCGGCGCGAGCGAGGCTTACTTCGAGGACCTGTTTTCCACCGCGATCGCAAAGGCAAAGGCGGAGGGCACGGAGCTCTACTGCGGCGAGTACGGCGTGATCGACATTGTCCCGCCGGAGGAGGCGGTCAAGTGGTTCCGTACGATCCACGCCGTCCTTGAGCGCCACGGCATCGGCCGCGCGGCGTGGAGCTATCGGCAGATGGACTTCGGCATCTCCGATCCGCGCATGGACGCCGTCCGCGAAGAGCTTTTGACGTATCTATGATATAAACTATAATCTATAATAAAAATTCCGGGTTCGGCGTGAACCCGGAATTTTTATGCAAGTATTAAAGGCGTCGAACAACCAGAATGTATTCGACGCCGCTCTCGCGGTCCTGCACCGCGACGCAGCGGCAGGAGACATCGACCTCTCTGCCGTCGGCGGTCGGAAACTCGACCGTCCGCGCACCCGACTCCGCCGAAAGGGCGTCTTTTTCCGCCTCGTGCGCCATCTGGTCGAAGAAGCCAAGCGCGGCGCACTGGCGCTCAAACGCCTCCGCCGTCATACCCAGCGCGTCCTCCAGCCCATGCGCCACCGTCTGAAAGCTCCAGCCCTCCCCGCGCCGACGCACGAACAGGACGCTGTCCGCGCAGACCGCGGAGAGCAGGCGGATGTGGTCGTCCAGAGTGAGGTAGCGGGTGAGGTTTTGCAGGGAGGCATAGTATTTCTTGCCGTTGTCGTCCTCCTCCATATAGTAGAAGAACAGGCGGAATTCGGCAACCGCGCCGTCGCTCCTGCGGAAGCGGAGCACGCCTCCGGCGCCCTCCGTGGGGGAGGCTTCCGCCATTTCCAGCAGCTCATAAAGCCGCGGCAAGTCGCCCGGCACGAGCCGGCGCAAAAACGCGTCGGTCTGCTCGAACAGCGCGGGGTCCCCCGCCTCCTCGAAGAACCAGCGGTTGTAGCGCACAACGTTTACCGCGTCACCGCTGCGCGCAAAGAAGGCGACGGGCCCGAGCAGATTGTTGAGCACCGCGTCGCTGAAAAGGCTCGGGTCCAAAAACTCGCGCGTGCGCGCCTGGTTTTTGCTCCGCAGCCGGAAGCCGACGGTGTCGATCTTGCCAGGGTCGGCGATCAGCGCCTCGAAGTCCTTGACCGGCATCGGGCGGTAAAAGAAATAGCCCTGCACATAGCTGCATCCGAGACCGGAGAGGAAATCCGTCTCCTCCTGCGTCTCCACGCCCTCCACGATGATGGGCACGCTCATGGTCCGCGCCATGTTCACAATGGTTTCGATGATGCGCAGGCCCTTGCGGTCGTTCTGGTTCATCCGCAGGAACTGTGCGTCGAGCTTGATGATATCGACGTTGAGGCTGCGCAGCATATTGAGGGATGAATAGCCGCTGCCGAAATCGTCCATCAGCACGAGGAAACCCTTCTCCCGCAGCCGCTGTACCGCATCCACGACGGGTCCGTTCTCCACGTAGGCGGATTCGGTGATCTCAACCTTGACGGTCTCCACCGGGAGATCGTACTTGCGTACCAGCTCCTCCAGATACGCGGGGACGTCGATGGTGAAGATGTCGATCTGCGAGACGTTCACCGAGATGGGGACCGGCGTATGCCCGCCGTCGATCCATTTTCTCTGCCAAGCGCAGACCTGCTCCCAGACGTAACGGTCCAGCTCGGTGACGAAGCCGTACTCCTCCAAAATCGGCACAAATACGCCGGGGGAGACCATCGTCCCGTCCGCCTTGCGCCAGCGCACCAGCGATTCCGCGCCCACGACATGCCCGGTGGAGATGACGCATTGCGGCTGCAACACGATGAACAGCTCGTGCTCCTCAAGCGCCTGCTGGAAATCCGAGAGGATCTGATATTCCCGCTCCGTCTGCCGAAACATGGCAGGGTCGAAGACGCAGACGCGATCGTGATAGTTCTCCTTTGCGCGGTGCGCCGCCAGCGCCGCGCGGTCATAGGCGTCCTCAACGGAATCGCCCAGCGCCAGCGGCGTGACGCCGAACGCCGGCATGAAGCCGACCGACGCGCCGTGCTCCGTGACCAGCGCGTGCAGCTCGGCATAGAGCCGGTCGAGCCAGGGCCTGTCCTCGGGGCAGACGAGCACAAAGTCGTCCTGCCCGTAGTAGCAGGCGAGGCCGCCGACCTCCGCCGCCGCATTGCCCAGATGCGCGCCGAGCTTTGCCAGCAGCAGGTCGCCGCGCTTGCGCCCATACCACTCGTTAAAGAGCTTGAAATGCTCCAGGTCGATGGCGACCATGCACCAGCCCTCGGGATGGGCGCGCAGGAACGTCTTGCTCTGCGTGAAGAAGGTCTCCTCCCACATCAGGCCCGTCAGCTCGTTGTACTGGTCGGCTTTCTTCTCTGTATCGGCGTCCGCTGCGCCGGAGGCAGTCTCAAGATCGAACACGAACGCGTAAAAGACACCCTCGGGGAGGCCCTGTCCGGCGCCTCCGACGTTGACCTGCTCCACCCGCCGCCATCCGCCGGTGAGCAGCTTATAGCGGAACTCCGCGCGCAGCATGCCCGGCGTCTCTGACGCCGCAAGCCGCTGCGGCATCGTCCCGGGGTCGTTGAATGCAAGGTACGCCTCCCGGTCCTCCGGGTGGATCATGTACTCAGATGCATAGCTGAAAATATCGCGAACCGAGGAGTCGACAATGGGGACGAAGTACTTTCCCTCCGTGTGATGCAGCGCGCGTATACGCCCATGGGGGATGTCGACCTCCACCAGCTCGTCATAGGGGGCAAGCATCAGGCGCACCAGCTCCGGCGAGCCCGTTTTCTTTTCGTCCACCGTTATCCCCCCTCTCTCTGGTAATTTGCCGTATTTATCGTCAATTTTCCTTAATCATAGCAATATTTTTTATGCCTGTCAACCGCGCCGTCAATCCTGCCGTGCCTCGCGCAGAAGCATCAGCAGCAGGTCGCTGACGCCCTGCGCCAGCTGCGCCGCCTTCTGGATGCGCACATAGGCGTGGCCGTAGATCTGCTGTGCGCTCTCCAGATGCGCCGTGCTGCCGTGGAACACCGCGCCGACGCGAAGACCGTCCTCCCGCAGCGCGCGTACGGCGTCCTCCGCGGCGCGGACCGCCGCCGCGCCCTCGTATTCGCGCGGGATCAGCGTGTCCGTCGCGGCAAAGGGCGCGGAGTCGTTGGGGCTGGCGTCGGTCAGCACGAGGAGCATGCGCCGCGCCGTCTCCGAGGGCATGCCGCCGTCCAGACGCCCTATTGCCTCCAGCGCGAGCGCGTCCCGGTTCCAGCCGCCCGCAAAATAGCGGCAGATCCCCTCGCAGCCGTGCTCGCGCCAGTCCTTGAGCACCTCCAGCACCGTATACCCGCGCAGGCTGCGAAAGGCGCAGACGCGCACAGGGATGTGCACCTTTTCCAGACTCGCCGCGATGACATATGCCTCGCTTGCCACGATCTCCTGCACATTCATGCGGGACTGCGAGGCGTCGAGCAGAAGGTCGACGCACAGCTCCGGCTCCAGCTCCGCGCCGCGGCGCGAAAAAACGCGCGGATCACCGAACACCGGCAGCCGGTATGCCGCCTCGGGGCGAAGCCGTCCCGCACGGGCAGGCTCGGGTTGTTGCCTGAAATACGAGGAAAGAATCGTGTCGATGCGTGTTGCGAGGCGGCGGATCGAGCCCTGCACAGAGCTTGCGTGCGCGTGCAGGAACGCCTCGTTCCGCGCCCTCTGGGCCCTCGCGTCCGCGAGCGCGTCGGACGCCTCCCTGTTCTCGGGCGCCGCCGCGTCAGGCTTCGCGCCTCTGGAAAGCAAAAGGCGGCAGCCCTCGTCGTCCCCGACACACAGCTCGTTTTCCAACGCGCGCAGCTCGCGTTCCGTCAGGATGCTCTCGCCGAACACCGCGCGGATGTAAGCGGCGTCCGCCTCGGTCGCGCCGGTCCAGCGTCCCAGCCCCCAGTGCCGCGTCTGTACCGCGCGCGGATGGTCGCCCTCCTCGATGCCCACGCGCACCAGCAGCCGGTCGTGCCGCCGGTGCTCGCGCCGGAGCAGGAGCCTTGCCAGCGCTCCCGGCTCCCTGGGCGTGGCGGGCATATCCGCAGGGGAGAAGTGGAAGAATTCAAGCAAAAATGCCTCCATCGCCTCCACAGCGCCCGCGGCGTCCAACACGCCGGGGAATTTCAGCGCCTGCGCCATGCGCTTTTCCCGCGGCGTCAGCAGCACGCCGCGCCCGGAAACCTCCGCCCAGCGCGCCTCCTGCTGCGTGTAAACGAGCATGCTCTGCATTTCCATCTGCTGACGCGTCATGCGCCCCTGCATGTGGAAGAATTCCTCCGCCCGCTCGCGGCGAAGCGCGGCGAGAATGGGGCGCTCCGTCAGCTCCTTTTCGTACACGCAGTTCTCAAGCCCCAACCAGAGCAGCTCGTCAAACTCCTCTGCGCGGCGGTCGTCCCCGTAGCGCGCGAAGAAGTCCCAGACCCGCGCCAGTCCCAGCCACTTTTCGACAAGGCCGACGACCATGTTGAAGTAGCGGTCCGGCGTGCCGTCCGGGTGGAAGGCGAGAAACGGCGGGTCAAAATCGTAACGGCCCGCGGCGTTCCAGATGAGGTTTCTGGCGCGGCGGGCGTTCCCGGTAAAGTGTTTTTTAATCATCCCGCAAACACGTCGGCGCGCGTCAGGTCCGCCGGGATGCGCGCGGCGATCACGTCGCGGATCAATCCGCGCTCATAGCTGTCGAAGGTCTTGTTTACCAGGCACATCTCCAGGGCGTCGCCGGAGTGGAGCCCCTTCTCCATCAACGCCAGCGCGTCGAGCAGGCCGCGCAGATCGAGGGCGCTGTCCGAGATCTCGGCGCTCTCCGCCTTGCGCTCCAGCTCGCCGTAGAGCTTCACCAGCTGGCCGCAGATGCGCGCGTTGATGCCAGGGTAGCGCCGGGAGATCAGCTTTTGCAGGTCCTCCTCCGCAATCACGGGCATGTCCAGCACGGCAAAGCGCGAGGTCAGCGCCTCGTTGAGGTCGCGCGTGCCCGCGTAGCCGTAGTTCATGGTGGCGATGAAGCGCGTCTCCGGGCGCAGCGCGATCTTATCGTAGCCCGGAACGTCGAGGCTTCGGCGGAAGTCCAGCGCGGCGTGCAGCACGGCAAGCGCCTCGTTCTTTGCCATATTGATCTCGTCGAGCACGCCGAAGCCGCCCTGCTGCGCACACAGCCAGATCGGGCCGGGGCGGAACACGACCGCGTGCCCGTCGTAGGTGTCGGTGCCGACGAGCGCCGCCGCGTCGGTGTTGATGTGGAACGAGACGTTCCACATGGGTCTGCCAAACAGCGCCGCGAGGTTTTCCGACAGCACGTTTTTGCCCGTCGCCTTGGGCCCCGCGAGCAGTAGGTTTTTGCCCGCCAGCAGCGCCGCAAGCGCGAGCTCCCAGGTCCGTTTCCCGTAATAGAAATACTCCGGCGAGGGAATGCGCCCGCGCTGCTCCGGCGCGGCAGGATACACCTCCCGAAACGCGCTCACGCCTTGCAGCAGCGCGGCGTTTACGCCCTCCGCCTCCAGAAAGGATAATAATTCATTCATTGCATGACCTCATCGGTTTCTCTCAGATTTGCGCCGCGCCGAGCTTCATCGCCGCGTCACAACTAATATGCGACCGAAAGTGGCATATTAGTGTTACAACGCAACAGTATAGCATGGTTTGCGGGATTTTCAAGCCCGCGTCCGCCCATGCAGCCCTGCCGCGCATTAACAAAAAAATCTTTTGATGTATCGTTTTTGAATTTTATAGTTGACACGTGGTCAGTTCTGTGCTATAGTAACCTTTGTCGGTTATCCGCCGGTGTGGTGGAATAGGTAGACACAGGGGACTTAAAATCCCCCGGCATTTATGCTGTACCGGTTCGAGTCCGGTCACCGGCACCAAAAAACAATATCGCGGAGTAGAGCAGTTGGCAGCTCGTCGGGCTCATAACCCGGAGGTCGTAGGTTCAAGTCCTACCTCCGCAACCAGAAAGTAGCGGTTTTCGTCAGAAAACCGCTACTTTTATAATTTTTCTGGCGCAAACAAGCGTTCCGAAAAATGCCTCTGTTCGTAAGACCCAACGTTTGACCCAAATCACGAAATCAGCGCTTGGACAAAAGAGGATGCCGGAGCATCTCTGCCCCGGCATTTTTGCCCGTTTTGGCCTGTGAGGTTAGAATTTTAACTGTTTTTCGGAGCGCCGATTACGGAACGGATTATTTGCCCTGCATGATTACACATTTACCGCCAGCACGCTGCCCATCGTGTTCGCCGCCTCGATCTGCGCGGGTGTCGTGACGTGGGTGTAGGTGTCGAGCGTGAATCCCGCGCTGTAGTGGCCGAGCATTCCGCTGACCGTTTTGATGTCCACGCCGTTCTGGAGCGCCAGGGTGGCGAAGGTGTGTCTGAGGTCGTGCACCCTGATTTTCGGCAGTCCGGCGCGCTTGAGGACGCGGTTGAGCATGTTCTGCACACTGTCCGGCGAGATGGGTCCGCCGTTCGGCGAGGGGAAGATGTAAGCGTCGTTGGTTTTCTTCTCCTGCGCTCTCAGCACCTCGATTGCACCGCTGCCGAGGGAGATCGTGCGGTAGGAGTTCTTCGTTTTGAGCGGCGCCTCGACGATTTTGCCGTTGATGCGAGCGACCTGCCGGCAGATGCGCACCGTGCGGCGCTCCCAATCCACGTCCTCCCATTTGAGCCCCAGCAGCTCACCGCGGCGCAGCCCGGTAGCCAGTTCAAAGTAATACATTTCATAGACGCCGGTTTCTTTCGCTTCGCGGAGGAACGCGGCGAGCTGGTCGGCGGAGAGCGTTTTCATTTCCTTGTGCTCGACCTTCGGGAGCGCGCAGCCGTCGGTCGGGTTCGCCAGGATCAACTTCTGCGCGATCGCCTGATCCATGGCGGAGGAGATGATCTGATTGATGTTCCGCACCGTCTTGGGGCTGAGTCCTCTCGGCTGCTTTTCGGATTCCCTGCGGACGACGCGCCCCTCCTCGAGCAGCTCCCGGTAGAGCTTTTGCAGATCGAGCGTGGTGAGCTTCTCCAGCGGGATATCGCCGATACGGGGTTTGATGTGGTGCTCGATGTAACCCTGATAAGTTTGGTGGGAGGACGGGCGCACCTTGACCTTGGCGTAGTTCTGGAACCAGACGTCCATCCATTGCCCGACCGTATACTGCCCTGTTTTGGAGAAGTCGAGCTTCTCAGCGTCGGCGATGGCGTTCTTCAGCTTTTCCTTGACCTCGGCCTGCGTCTTGCCGAGGACGTTTTTGCAAATCATCTTGCCGGTCTTGGGATCGTGGCCGGCGACATAGCGCCCTTCCCAGCGCCCGTCGCTGCGCTTGCGGATATTGCCTTCGCCTTTTGCTCTGCGCTTTGCCATGTTGAATCACATCCTTTCGTGGCACAAACAATACTCCGATAGAACCCGGAAGTCGAGCGGAATCGATCTGACCAAACGGAGAATGATTTCCATTCGATTTTCGGGTATCTTTGTTTACAGCTGGTAAGTTTTTTCGCATGTCCGTTTGTTCGGGCAACGTCGGTTTTAAAGCGTTTTCCTGCGTCCGTATCCGCCGTGAGGCAATCGGGGCCACAAATCGCCAACAACGGCGCGACAGGGGGTAAGTCGTGGGGGGCGGCACGGATTCCCTGCTGAGATGGTGCAGAATTCTGCACCATCTCAGACTGTAGACAAAATAAGGCATTATGCGCCGAAAAGGGTGCATAGTGCCTTAATTTGTGGTATAATGAGATTGGAAAGGCGGGGATGCAGGGTGATGACTAGGGAAACAGCGAAAAGCAGAGAGCAGGTACAGCTAT
>SVKP01000184.1 GCA_015068395.1 Oscillospiraceae bacterium | reverse complement strand
TCTTGGCAAAACGCTCGGGCACGAATTTGATTGTTCCGTCGTTGACGACGCGCAGCGCCTCCTTCGCCAGCGGCTCCATCTTCACAAACCACTGCGCGGAGATCAGTGGCTCCACGTCGTTGTGGCAGCGGTAGCAGGTGCCGACGTTGTGGCTGTAGTCCTCGGTCTTGACCAGATAGCCCTGCTCCTCAAGGTCATGCACAATCTGTTTGCGGCACTCATAGCGGTCCATGCCCTCGTACTTGCCGCCGTTTTCGTTGATCGTGCCGTTGTCGGCGATCACGCGGATGACCTCAAGGTTGTGGCGCAGGCCGACCTCAAAGTCGTTGGGATCGTGCGCCGGGGTCATCTTCACCGCGCCGGTACCGAAGCCAATCTCGCAATACTCGTCGCCCACGATGGGGATCTCGCGTCCCACCAGAGGCAGCACGCAGGTCTTCCCGATCAGGTGGTTGAGCTTTTCATCCTCCGGGTTGACCGCCACGCCGGAGTCGCCGAGCATCGTCTCCGGGCGCGTCGTCGCCACGACGATCTCGCCGCTGCCGTCTGAGAGCGGATAGCGAATATACCAGAGGTGTCCGGGCTTGTCGACATACTCGACCTCGGCGTCGCTCAGCGCGGTCAGGCAGTGCGGGCACCAGTTGATGATGCGGCTACCCTTGTAGATCAGGCCCTTGTCGTAGAGCTCGCAGAAGGTCTCGCGCACCGCCTTCGAGCAGCCCTCATCCATCGTAAAGCGCGAGCGCGACCAGTCGCAGCTCGAGCCCATCTTCTTCTGCTGCTCGACGATGCGGTTGCCGTACTTTTCCTTCCACTGCCACACGCGCTGCAAGAACTTCTCGCGTCCGAGGTCGTATCGAGTAAGCCCCTCGTTGACGCGAAGGTCCTCCTCGACCTTGATCTGCGTGGCGATGCCCGCGTGGTCGGTCCCGGGAAGCCACAGCGCGGCGTAGCCCTGCATTCTCTTGAAGCGCGTCAGGATGTCCTGCAGCGTGGAATCCATCGCGTGGCCCATGTGCAGCTGTCCGGTGACGTTGGGCGGCGGCATGACGATGGAAAACGGTTTCTTTGCGGGGTCCGCCTCCGCGCGGAAGCAGCCGCCCTGCTCCCACATCTCATAGATACGCCCCTCGACCTGCTGGGGCTCATAGATTTTCGGCAGTTCTTTCATTTTTATCTCCT
This sequence comes from Oscillospiraceae bacterium, assembly GCA_015068395.1. GTDB lineage: Bacteria > Bacillota > Clostridia > Oscillospirales > Oscillospiraceae > Hominicoprocola. Next base: position 3,914 of record SVKP01000184.1, on the reverse strand, counting down.
TATATCAAATGTTATTTGATCGTGTTTATGCTTTTCCCGGTCTTTTGCTCGATAAACGTGCGAAACGCCTCGCTGTCTCCCTGCCGGAAGCCCTGCTTGTCGAAGCACTGGCCGTGCCTTTTGCCGAGGAAACAGAAATAATACCTCCGCGTTTCGGCGAGCGCCGTGATGTTTTCATACTGCCAGCGCGTCTGCGTCGTGTCCGTCGTTACCGTATAGGCGTCCTCCCCGAACACCGTTGTGGAGTGCGCCGTGCCGGGCACCATCTGCCGAAGCGCGACCCACGCGTTGAGCTTGTCCTCAAACAGCAGAAACAAAAGCAATACTGCAACCGAAAGCAGCAGCCTAAGGTCGCCTTTCCCAAACGATTGCAGGGCAAGCTGCGCGGCAAGCAAAAGTGTGCCCACCGCAAATGTGACCCATACGGCGCCGCGGATCACGCGCCAGACAGGGCGCGTCGTCTTGCGTGCCGCGCGGCACAGCGCGGTCAACGCCGCGACGTCATAGGTCTGCTCTACCTCAAACAAACTTACCACCTCCTAAAAAAACGCCCCGAGCCAAAATGGCTCGGGGCGAACAAATAGTCCGTGTTACCACCCGAATTCCCCTGCAAAAGCACATAAGGGGCACTCTTTTCACGCTGTCACGGGCGCACCCGTCCGGCCTACTCAGAGCCAGGCGGCTCCGTTCGGCTCGGCGGCTCCAAGGCGACTTCCGCGTGCCGTCACGGGGACTTACACCATCCGTCCCCTCTCTTCGCATCGGGCTTACGCGTACTGCTCCTCTTCTCTGCCTCTTTACCGGCGTAGTCTACCGCAAAAAAACGCGTTTGTCAACTCATTCGCAGGATTTCTTTTTTCAACCGCACGATAATACGCTTTTCCAGGCGCGAAATGTAGCTCTGCGAGATGCCCATCTTGTCCGCGACCTCCTTTTGCGTCAGCTCGTCTCGTCCGTCCAATCCGAAGCGCAGCGTCACGATCTCCCGTTCGCGCTCCGAAAGCGTCGCGATCGCGTCGCGCAGCATGGACCGGTCAACGTCCTCCTCAATGGGCTTCATCACAACATCCTCCTCGGTGCCCAGAATGTCGGAGAGCAGCAGTTCGTTTCCGTCCCAGTCCGCGCCGAGCGGCTCGTCGAAGCTGACCTCTGCCTTCTGGTTCGCGGTCTTGCGCAGGTGCATTAAAATCTCGTTTTCAATGCAGCGCGAGGCGTAGGTCGCCAGCTTGATGTTCTTGTCGCTTCGGTATGTGTTGATTGCCTTGATAAGCCCGATCGTTCCGATGGAGATCAGGTCCTCGATCCCCACGCCCGTATTCTCAAAGCGTCGCGCGATATACGCAACGAGCCGCAGGTTGTGCTCGATCAGTTCCTGGCGGACTTCGGTCTCCCCCGCGTCCAGCCGCGCCAGAAGCTCCGCCTCCCGTGCGCGCGGCAGAGGCGGCGGAAGCGTGTCGCTCCCTCCGATATAGTAAAGCCCCTCCCGCGGCAGCAGCCCATGCCGCAAAAGCAGCGCCCTCAACTTATCCCACAGCCGTTTCCAGTCCATACTCTCCCGCTTCCTCCCGCTCGGCAAACCAAAGTCCCTGACAGCGCCCCGCAAACGTCTCCGGCGACAGGGCGACCAGCCGCGCCCCCAGCGCCCTTCCATCAGCATAGAGCTGATCGCAGCGAAAGGCGTCCAGCCTCGTGCTCTCTCCACACGCCGAATGCGCCTCAAGCTGCTTGACAGGCGGCGCCAGCGCAAGCAGGGATGCCAGTGCGCGCCGCTCGATCACCGGGACGCCCTCGCCCGTGAGCGGGTCTGTGAGCAGGTTGCCCGTGTCGCGCAGCAGCAGGACGTCGGCGCGCTTCCCTGCATATTCCACGCGGACATGCACCCGTTCCCCACCGTCGCCGCGTGCTCCGCCGCGAAAAACGCACGACAGCAGAACGTAGGAAAGCGCCGACGCCGCAAAAAATACGCCCCACGGCATGCGCGCGTAGAGCATGCAGCGCGCGAAGCGCCGCACGTCTCCGAACGCGCGCCCGAGCAGCAACGCTGCGCCGCCGAGCGAGCAGGCGAGCAGGGCGAACAGCAGCGTCAGCCTGACCGTCCGTCCGCTCCCGGCAAACGCGAGAGCACACATGGCAAGCAGCGCAGGCACGAGCGTCCACTCCGGCAGCGACAGAACAAGGGACGCCGCGCTGAACGCCGCGCCGAGGGCTGCGGACAATGCCAGTCTTCTGCGGCGGATGCACCGTCCGGCAAGCCGCGCCGTCCCCAGCAGAAGCAGATAATCCAGCAGAAGGTCCCACGCCGCGGCGACGTCCCAATAGACGACCATGTCCCTCACCTCCCGGAACAGTATAGCCGCTCCCGCTCACGAAATCGCGCGAAAAAAGCGCCCCTCTGAAAAGAGGGACGCTCGTTCCATACCGGTCCGATCAAAATACATAGGGCAGGATCATCGACGCCAAAAAAGACAGCGCCATGACTGCGACGATAATGATCGCGATGACTCGTGTGAGCTTCCTGTTCATGCTTCCTCCCCCTTGATTTTCTGCCAATACTGCGCCGCGGCCTGCTCGGTCTTGTTGTCGCCGTACCGATAATAGCAGGCGTCCTTCAGCGCATCCGGCAAATATTGCTGCCGGACCCAGTGTCCGGGATAATTGTGCGGATACTTATAGTTTTGCCGGTTGTCCATGCCCGTCGTATCGGCGTGGACGTTTTGGAGCTGACGCGGTACGTCGCCTGTTCTCCCCGCTTTTACATCCGCCCAAGCCGCGCCGATCCCCTCGACCACGCTGTTCGACTTCGGCGCGGTGGCAAGCAGGATCGCCGCCTCCGCCAAGGGAAGCTGCGCTTCGGGAAGCCCGAGCTGCATCGCCGTGTCGACGCACGCCTTCACAATGGCGATTGCCTGCGGGTATGCAAGCCCCACGTCCTCGCTCGCCGAGCAAAGAAGCCTGCGGCAGGGCGTGACAAGGTCTCCCGCCTCCAGAAATCGCGCCAGATAGTGCAGCGCCGCGTCCGGGTCGCTCCCGCGCAGGGATTTCATCAGCGCGCTTGCGCAGTCGTACATGGCGTCGCCGCCCCTATCGTAGCGCATCGCGCTCCGCTGGGCAAGCTGCGCGGCGTCGTCGAGCGTCAGCGTCAGCGTGCCGTGCTTCACCTCCGCGGAGGCGTAGAGCAGCTCGCAGGCGTTGATACACTTGCGCACGTCGCCCCCGCAGCTCGTCGCGATCTGTTCCGGCACGCCGTCCTCCCACGAAAGCGGCAGCTCGCTGCGCGCTTGCAAAATGCCGAGCGCGCGCGTGACCGCGGGAAGCGTCTCCTCCGGCGAGACCGGCTTGAACTCAAACACGGTTGAGCGCGAGAGCAGCGCGCCGTAAACATAGAAATACGGGTTCTCGGTGGTCGACGCGATCAGCGTGATCGAGCCGTTCTCCATGAATTCCAGCAGGCTTTGCTGCTGCTTCTTGTTGAAATACTGGATCTCGTCGAGATACAGCAGCACGCCGCCCGGGGCAAGCAGCGTCCCCACGTCCGCGAGGATATCCTTGACGTCGGAAAGAGACGCCGTCGTGGCGTTGAGACGGTGCAGGGTCTTGTTGGTCCGCGCAGCAATGATGTTGGCGATCGTCGTCTTCCCCGTGCCCGACGGCCCGTAAAAGATCATGTTCGCGCTCGTGCCCGACTCGATCAGACGCCGGAGCATTCCGCCGGGTCCGATCAGATGCCGCTGGCCTACCACTTCTTCGAGGCTCTGCGGACGTATTTCGTCCGCAAGCGGTCTGTCCACGTCCGCATCACCTTCCTTTCCTTGGCGCGGACTGTGCGTCAGTTGGTATAATTGTCAAAATAGCCCTGAACCAGAACCACCGGCGTTCCCTTGTCGCCGCTGCCGCTGGTGAGGTCGCACAGCGAG
>SVKP01000183.1 GCA_015068395.1 Oscillospiraceae bacterium | reverse complement strand
GAGATCGTGCGCGCGCTGGCGACGAACCCGAGCCTGCTGCTGCTCGACGAGCCGGCGGCGGGCATGAACCCGAGCGAACCGTCGGAGCTGATGGACAACATCGTCAAGATCCGCGACCTGTTCCAGATCGCCGTCATGCTCATCGAGCACGACATGAATCTGGTCATGGGCATCTGCGAGGGTATCTGCGTGCTCAACTTCGGCGAGGTCATCGCCAAGGGCTCGCCCGACGAGATCAAGAGCAACCCCGTCGTGATCGAGGCATACCTCGGCAAAAAGGACGGAAAGGAGGCGGGAGCGTAAGATGGCAGAGCTGCTCAATGTCAGCGACATCAACGTTTACTATGGCGCGATCCACGCCATCAAGGGCGTCTCCTTCCACGTCGACGAGGGCGAGATCGTAACGCTCATCGGCGCAAACGGCGCGGGAAAGTCCACGACGCTGCAAACGGTCTCCGGCCTTCTGCACAGCAAGACGGGCTCCATCACGTTCGAGGGAAAGAGCATCGCGGGCGTACCGGCGCACACGCTGGTTGCGCACGGGCTGGCGCACGTCCCGGAGGGGCGCCGCATCTTCCTGCAAATGACCGTGGAGGAGAATTTGGAGATGGGCGCGTTCACGCAGCCCGCCTCCGGCATCCCCGAGGCTATGGAGCGTGTTTTCGAGCAGTTTCCGCGCCTCAAGGAGCGCCGCTCCCAGATTGCCGGAACGCTCTCCGGCGGCGAGCAGCAGATGCTCGCCATGGGACGCGCGCTGATGAGCCGTCCGCGCCTGCTCATGCTCGACGAGCCGTCGATGGGTCTTGCGCCGATCCTCGTGCAGCAGATCTTCGACATCATCCGCGCGCTGCACAAGGCGGGCACGACGATCCTGCTCGTGGAGCAGAACGCGCAGATGGCGCTCTCCGTCGCGGACCGCGCCTACGTTCTCGAAACCGGGCGCATCACACTCTCCGGCACCGGCGCCGAGCTTGCCAGCAGCGACGCCGTGAAAAAAGCCTATCTGGGCGGGTGACCCGCTAATAAAAGAAAGAAGGATTATGATTATGAAGAAGCTTGTATCCCTTGTTCTCGCGCTCGCCCTGATCGTTTCGCTCTCCGCCTGCGGCGGAAAGAGCAAGAGCATCACCATCGCCGTGCCCAACGACACGACCAACGAGGCGCGCGCGCTGATGCTGCTGGAAAGCCTTGGCTATATCAAGCTCAAGGAGGGCGCGGGTATCACCGCCACCAAGCTGGACATCGCGGAAAACCCCCACAACATTGAGATCAACGAGATCGAGGCGGCGCAGCTGCCCAACGTTCTCAAGGACGTGGACTATGCCGTCATCAACTCCAACTACGCGCTCGACGGCGGGCTGAACCCGGCGAAGGACGCGCTGGGGCTGGAGGGCTCCTTCTCCGCCTACGGCAACATCCTCTGCGTGAAGGAGGGCCGCGAGAGCGACCCGATCATCCTCGCGCTGCTCGCGGCGCTGCAAAGCCAGCAGGTCGCGGACTACATTGCGGCGAAGTATGACGGCGCGGTCATCTCCGTCGTCGACAACAAGACCGACGGCTTTGACGAGTCCATCGACTACGCCGCGCTCTCCGGGAAGACCGTCAGCGTCGCCGCGACGCCCACGCCCCACGCCGAGATCCTCAACGACGTCGTCAAGGGCATCCTCGCCGAAAAAGGCATCACGCTCGACGTCAAGGAGTTCACCGACTATGTCCAGCCCAACAACGTCGTCGAAAGCGGCGAGATCGACGCCAACTATTTCCAGCATGTGCCCTATCTGGACGACTTCAACGCCCAGAACGGCACCCACGTCGTCTCCGTCGGCGCGATCCACGTCGAGCCGATGGGCATTTACGGCGGCAAGCAGGCGAATCTTGACGCGCTCAAGTAAAACGAAAAGACTTCGAAAAAGCAGCGGTTCCGACGAGCCGCTGCTTTTTGGGGAGATAGAGAAATGATCGAAATCAAAAACCTGTCTAAAACCTATCACACGGCGGACGGCGAGGTGGAGGCGCTCAAGAACGTCTCGCTCTCCATCCCCGACGGGGACGTGTACGGCATCATCGGGCTCTCCGGCGCGGGCAAGTCCACGCTCGTGCGCTGCATCAACCTGCTTGAGCGCCCCAGCTCCGGCAGCGTGGTCATCGACGGCGTGGATATGGGCGCGCTGTCCGACCGCGAGCTGCGCAAAAAGCGACGCGAGATCACGATGATCTTCCAAGGCTTTAACCTGCTCATGCAGCGCAACTGCCTTGACAACGTCTGCTTCCCGCTCGCGCTCGCCGGCGTGCGCGGCGCGGCGGCGAAAAAGCGGGCGGAGGAGCTGCTGGAGACCGTGGGGCTCCGGGACAAGGCGCGCGCCTATCCCGCGCAGCTCTCCGGCGGGCAGCAGCAGCGCGTCGCCATCGCGCGCGCGCTCGCGACCGACCCCAAGGTCCTGCTTTGCGACGAGGCGACCAGCGCTCTCGACCCGACGACCACGGCGTCCATCCTCGACCTGATCCGCTCGATCAACGAGAAAACCGGCATCACCGCTATACTGATTACGCACCAGATGAGCGTGGTGGAGAGCGTGTGCCGCCACGTCGCGATCCTCGACGGCGGCAGCGTCGCCGAGTCGGGCGAGGTCAGCGAGGTATTCTCCCACCCGCGCTCCGCGGCGGCGAAGCGGCTGGTCTACCCCGAGGGCGACGCGGCGGCGGAGCTGATGCGGGACACGGACGAGCGCATCATCCGCGTCGTGTTCAACGGCAACCAGGCGGCGTCGACGCCGCTGATCGCGCACATGGCGGTCGAGCGCGGCATCGAGGCGAACATCGCCTACGCCTCGACGCGCACCATCGACGGGCGCGAGTACGGCTCGATGCTGCTGGGCATCCGCGGCGGCGAAGCCGCCGTGCGCAACGCGCTGGACTACATGGCGCAGCATGACAACATTCACGCGGAGGAGGTGGACCTCACATGACGGAAAAGCTCTTTGCCCCGGAGGTGCTCGCGGAGGCGGCGGAGATCATCCGCACGCAGTTCCCGCTCGCCATCTGGGAGACCGTGTATGTCACGCTGCTGTCCACCGCGTTCGCCATCGTGCTCGGGCTGCCGCTGGGCGTGCTGCTCGTCACCGGCGAGAAGGACGGCATTCATCCGCTGCCCGCGTGGCTGATGCGGACGCTGAACGTCGTCATCAACCTGCTGCGCTCGGTGCCCTTCCTGATCCTGATGGTGCTGGTCTTCCCGCTCACGCGGCTGATCGTCGGCACCGTCGTCGGCACGATGGCAAGCGTCGTGCCGCTGGTCATCGCGGCGTTCCCCTTTGTCGCACGCCTTGCCGAGGCGAGCCTGCGCGAGGTGAACCCCAACACGGTCGAAATGGCGCAGAGCCTCGGCGCCTCGCCCATGCAGATCGTCACGCGCGTGCTGATCCCCGAGAGCGTGCCGAGCCTCATTTCGAACGCGACCATCGCAGTGACGACCATTCTCGGCTACTCCGCCATGAGCGGCATCATCGGCGGCGGCGGGCTGGGCAAGCTCGCGATGAACTATGGCTATTACCGCTATAAGTACCTCATCATGCTCGCGGCGGTCGTGCT
>SVKP01000182.1 GCA_015068395.1 Oscillospiraceae bacterium | reverse complement strand
GCTACGGCATGGACATGGTCGTGCCCGTGGACGACCGCGGCCGCCACACCGATTACGCCGGCAAGTACGCCGGCATGACCACCGACGAGTCCAACCCCGCCATCCTCGCGGATATGAAGGCGTCCGGCGTGCTGTTCGCCAGCGAGGACATCGTGCACAGCTATCCGCACTGCTGGCGCTGCAAGGGCCCCATCATCTTTCGCGCGACCCCGCAGTGGTTCTGCTCGGTCGAGGCATTCAAGGACGATGCCTGCGCCGCCGCGGACGACGTGCGCTGGGTCCCCGACTGGGGCATCGAGCGCATGAAGAGCATGATCCGCGAGCGCGCCGACTGGTGCATCTCGCGCCAGCGCAAGTGGGGTCTGCCGATCCCGGTGGTCTACTGCCCCGACTGCGGCAAGCCCATCTGCACCGAGGAGAGCATCGAGGCGATCTCCGCGCTCTTCGCCGCCGAGGGCTCGAACGCCTGGTTTGAAAAGGACCCCGCCGACTTCCTGCCCGCGGGCTTTGCCTGCCCCGCGTGCGGAAGCAAGGGCCCGTTCACGAAGGAGGAGGACACGCTCGACGGCTGGTTCGACTCCGGCTCCTCGCATTTCGCCTCCATGCAGCGCGACCAGGGCTTCTGGCCCGCGGACATGTATCTGGAGGGGCTCGACCAATACCGCGGCTGGTTCCAGTCCTCGCTGCTGACCGCCGTCGGCGCGCTCGGCAAGGGCGCTCCCTTCCGCCAGTGCGTCACGCACGGCTGGACGGTGGACGAGCAGGGCAAGGCGATGCACAAGTCGCTTGGCAACGGCGTCGACCCCGCCGACATCTTCAAACGCTACGGCGCGGACATGCTGCGCCTCTGGGCGGCGAGCGCCGACTATCACGCGGACGTCCGCTGCGGCGAGAACATCTTCAAGCAGCTCTCGCAGAACTATCTCAAGTTCCGCAATACCTGCAAGTTCATGCTCGACAACCTCGTGGACTTCGACCCGAAGACGCAGCTCGTCAGCCCCGCCGACATGCCGGAGCTGGACCGCTGGCTCATCACGCGCCTCAATGAGCTGATGGAGAAGGCGGAGCAGTCCTACAACGACTACGAGTTCCACATCATCACCCACGCGGTCAACGACTTCTGTGTCGGTGTGCTCTCGACCTTCTACCTCGACATCGTGAAGGACCGCCTGTACTGCGACGGCGCGGACAGCGTCTCCCGCCGCAGCGCGCAGACCGCGCTCTACCTCACGCTCGACACGCTCACGAAGCTCTTCGCGCCGATCCTCGCCTTCACCTGCGACGAGGTCTGGCTCGCCATGCCGCACCGCGACGGGGACGATCCGCGCAACGTGCTGCTCAACGACATGAACAAGCCGTTCACGGACTATGCGCTCTCCGGCGATCTGGTCCGCTGGGCGGAGCTGCAAATGCTGCGCGACGGCGTCAACGGCGCGCTGGAGAAGGCGCGCGCCGACAAGAAGATCGGCAAGAGCCTTGAGGCGCACGTCACGCTTGTCAAGTCCGACGACTCGCAGGTTGAGCTGGAAAAGACGCTCGACGCCTTCGGCGCGCAGCTCGCCGACCTGTTCATCGTCTCCGACGTCGAGGTCTCGCACGACGCCGCGCTCTATGACCAGGGCGAGGACACGCAGTTTGCCGGCTGGCGCGTGGCCGTTTCCGAGGCGAAGGGCGAAAAGTGCCCGCGCTGCTGGAAGCACACCACGGGCGCGAACGCAGACGGCCTCTGCAAGCGCTGCGCCGAGGTCGTGAGCAAGCTGCCGGACCTCGCGTAAAATCTCCCCCAAAAACGAAAAATAACAAAAAATGAATACCGGGGTACCTGCTAACCCCCGTTATCAAAACAGAAAGGATACACTCTCACCATGGAAACCACCACGAAATTCTCCACTCGCGCTCTCACCCGCGCCGGCATCATCGCGGCGCTCTACGTCGCGCTCACCTACCTTGCGGGGCTGATGAACCTCGCCTACGGTCCTGTGCAGTTCCGCTTCTCCGAAGCGCTGACCGTGCTGCCGTTCCTGTTCCCCGAGGCGATCCCCGGCCTGTTCATCGGCTGCATCATCTCCAACATCATCAGCCCCTACGGCGTGCTGGACCTCGTCATCGGCTCGGCGGCGACGCTGCTCGCGGCGTTCTGGACGAACCGCAGCCGCAGCCGCTATTTTGCGCCGATGCCGCCGGTCGTCGCCAACGCCGTCCTCGTCGGCGCGATGCTCGCCTGGTATGAGGCAGGCTTCGGCGCGGGCTTCCTCCCGGCGTTCGCCTACAACGCGCTGACCGTCGGCGCGGGCGAGCTGCTTGTCTGCTACGCGCTGGGTCTGCCGCTGCTGCGCGTGCTGGAAACACGTATCGCGGGCTCCAAGCAGTCCGACTGATTGCCACAAAGGAGGCGCCATGTCCGATCTGACCGCGTTCTCGCGCTCGCACACCGCCGCGCGCATCCGTGCCGCCGCGACGCGGGGGACGCTCTCCCACGCGTTGATCCTCTCCGGCCCGGGCGACCGTGCCGCAGCCGCGCTCTACGCCGCCGCGGCGTTTGAGTGCGCATCGGAGGGGGATCGGCCCTGCCTCGCCTGCGCCCACTGCCGCAAGGTGCTCTCCGGCATCCACCCCGACGTCGCCTTTGTGCGCGACCCGGAGCACAAGGAGCTCTCCGCCGAAACCGTGCGCGCCATGCGCTCCGACACGTTCATCCGCCCCAACGAGGGCGAGCGCAAGGTCTATATCTTCGAGGACTGCGCGATCCTCAACGAGAAGGACCAGAACATCCTGCTCAAGACCGTCGAGGAGGGGCCGCCCTACTGCGCGTTCCTCTTCTGCGCGGAGAACAGCGCCGTCCTGCTCCAGACCATCCGCTCCCGCTGCGTCGAGATCAAGCTGGGCGAGGAGGCGGGCGCGCAGGAGGGCGAGCGGGAGGCGGCGCTTGCGTTCTGCCACCTGATTGCGAAGGGAAACGCCGCCTCGCGCACGGCTTTTCTCGTCAAGCTCGAAAACCGCAAGCCCGGGCGCGACGAGCTGGGGGCGTTCTTCGAGGACGCGCGGCTTGTTGCGGCGGACACGCTGCTGGGCGTCTACGGCGCTCCGACGTCTTCGGACACGGCGGAGGTCTGTACCGAGCTGGCGCAGAGCTTGACAAAAGCGAAAATTCTGGGCACAATTGATTTGTTGGACACCTATCGCAGGCATTGCAGCTACAATGTCGGCGTCGGGCTCACGCTTGGCGGCTTTGCCGCGGAGCTGGAAGAAGTTTTGAGATAAGAGGCCGTTTTATGACTGAGATCATCGGCGTCCGCTTCCGCGGAGGCCCAAAGGAATACTTTTTTGACCCGCGCGGCACAGCCGTGGAGCCGGGACAGTTCGTCATCGTCGAAACCGCGCAGGGGCAGGAGTACGCCCGCTGCATCACCGGCAACCACGAGGTCGAGGACGACGCGGTCGTCCAGCCGCTGCGCCCGCTGCTGCGCGTCGCCACTGAAAACGACCAGCGCACCTGGGAGCTCAACCGCACGAAGGAAAAGAACGCGTTCGGCATCTGCCAGAAGAAGATCCTCAAGCATGGGCTGGACATGAAGCTCGTCAAGGTGGAGTGCAACTTTGACGGCAGCAAGATCGTGTTCTACTTCACCAGCGACGGGCGCGTCGACTTCCGTGCGCTGGTGCGGGACCTTGCCTCCGAATTCCACGCCCGCATCGAGCTGCGCCAGATCGGCGTGCGCGACGAGGCGAAGATGCTCGGCGGCATCGGCATCTGCGGCAGGCCGTTCTGCTGTGCGGAATTTCTCGACGACTTTATCCCGGTGTCGATCAAGATGGCTAAGACGCAGAACCTCAGCCTCAATCCCACGAAGATCTCCGGCACCTGCGGCAGGCTGATGTGCTGCCTGAAATATGAGCAGGATGCCTATGAGGACGCGGTGCGCCGCTGCCCCAAGCAGGACTCCTTTGTCCTGACGCCCGACGGAACCGGCAACATCACCAATGTCGACATCCTGCGCGAGCAGGCGGTCGTCCGGCTCGACGACCAGCCCGAGAGCCCCAGGCGCTACCACAACTGTGAGCTGAACGTCCTGCGCAACGGCAAGGGCTCGCGCGAGGGCATTGAGATCCCGCGCGAGCGTCCCGAGCGCTACCGTGCGCCGGAGGATGAGCTGGACGAGACCGAGCTCCGCCTGCGCGAGGAGGCGAAGGAGCTCGACGCGATGCTCTTTGACGCCTCCGGCGAGGATTCCGGCGAGAAGCGCCGCCGCAGAGGCGGCAGGAACCGCCGCAGGGGCGGCGAAAGGAGCGCGGAGGACGCCGCGCCGAAGGCAGAGAAGCCCGAGCAGACGGAAAAGCAGGAAAAGCCCAAAGCCGACAAGGGCGACAAGCCCAGGGCGGACCGCCCGCCGAGGCGTCCCAGGCCCGAGCAGCCCGCCGCCGAGGACGCTGCGCCTGCGCCGCAGCAGGAGGGCGAAAAGCACGACGGGGACAAGCGCCGCCGCAGCCGCCGCGGAGGCAGGAATCACCGCAAGAGCGGCGGAAACGCGCCGAAACCCGAGGAATAATCAAATAATCATTGTGTTTACTATAAAAGAGTGCCTAAGCACGGTCCCGAACCGTCTGAACCGCTCCCCGTCAAGAGGACAATGAAAAACTATAAAATTTTTCTCGGCTGGCAGCTACGGCTGCCGGCCGCTTTTTACGCCGCGAGATACTGTTCGTGCTTCTCCATCGGCGTCAGGACGCCGAGATTCCGC
>SVKP01000181.1 GCA_015068395.1 Oscillospiraceae bacterium | reverse complement strand
TTCATTGCTGAGCGCGTTCTGTAAATTCCAGTAACGCTCCAAAAAGCGACGGCAGCCCTTAATTCCCGCGGAACTCCACGGGGCTGCTTTTTCAAAGTCGCCGATAAACATTTCATAAAGGCGCATCGTATCCGCACCGTAATCGATTACAATTTCATCCGGGTTTACGACGTTTCCTCGGGATTTGCTCATTTTTTCCCCGTTTTCACCCAGGATCATTCCGTGGCTCGTACGCTTTGCGTACGGTTCCGGTGTTGGAACTTCGCCAATATCATAGAGGAACTTATGCCAGAAGCGGGAATAGAGCAGGTGCAGCGTCGTGTGCTCCATGCCGCCGTTATACCAGTCGACGGGACCCCAGTACTGCTCCGCCTCCTTCGAGACGGGAGCGGCGTCGTTCTTCGGGTCCATATAGCGCAGGAAGTACCACGAGGAGCCCGCCCACTGGGGCATGGTGTCGGTCTCGCGCTTTGCGGGCTTTCCGCACTTGGGGCAGGTGGTGTTGACCCAGTCCGTCATCTTGGAGATCGGGCTCTCGCCGTCGTCGGTCGGCTCATAGTTGTCGACCTGCGGCAGCACCAGAGGCAGCTGCTCCTCCGGCACGGGCACCCAGCCGCAGTCCGGGCAGGAGACCATCGGGATCGGCTCGCCCCAATAGCGCTGGCGGGAGAACACCCAGTCGCGCAGCTTGAAGTTGACCTTCGCCTCGCCGATGCCCTCGCGCTCGAGATACTCGATCATGGCAGGGATGGCTTCCTTCACGCTCTTACCGTTGAGGAAGCCGGAGTTGGTCATGATTGCCGTATCGTCCTTGGCGACAAACGCCTCCTTCTCCACGTCGCCGCCGGAGACGACCTCGACAATGGGAAGCCCGAACTTCCGCGCAAAATCCCAGTCGCGCTGGTCGTGGCCCGGGACCGCCATGATGGCGCCGGTACCGTAGGTCGAAAGGACGTAGTCCGAGATGAAGATCGGGATCTCCGTGCCGGTAGCGGGGTTGATCGCGCGCACGCCGCCGAGCTCCACGCCGGTCTTCTCCTTGGCAAGGTCGGTGCGCTCAAGGTCGGACTTCGCGGCGGCGGCGCGCTGATACGCTTCGACCTCGTCCGCGTTTTTCAGCGTCGGCAGCCACTTCTTCACCAGCTCGTGCTCGGGCGAGAGCACCATATAGGTCACGCCGAACATCGTGTCGGGACGGGTGGTATAGATGACGATGGGGTCGCCGTTCGTCGCGCGGAAGGTCGCCTCCGCGCCGGTGGAGCGCCCGATCCAGTTGCGCTGCTGGATCTTGACGCGCTCAATGTAATCGACGTCATCCAGATCGTTCAGCAGGCGCTCGGCATACTTGGTGATGGCGAGCATCCACTGGCTCTTCTCCTTGCGCACAACGCTGCTCCCGCAGCGCTCGCAGACGCCGTCCACGACCTCCTCGTTCGCCAGCACGCACTTGCAGGACGTGCACCAGTTGACCGGCATCGTCGCCTTGTAGGCAAGGCCGTGCTTGTACATCTGCAGGAAGATCCACTGCGTCCACTTGTAGTAGTTCGGGTCGGTGGTGTCGATGCAGCGGTCCCAGTCAAAGCCGTAGCCCAGCATTTTGAGCTGGCTGGTAAAGTTCTCGATGTTCCGCTTGGTCACGATCGCGGGATGAATATGGTTCTTGATCGCGAAGTTCTCCGTCGGCAGGCCGAACGCGTCAAAGCCGATTGGGAACAGGACGTTAAAGCCCTCCATGCGCTTTTTGCGCGTTACGACGTCCATTGCCGTAAACGGGCGCGGATGTCCAACGTGCAGGCCCTGCCCGGAGGGGTACGGGAACTCGATCAGGCCGTAGAACTTCGGCTTGTCCGTTTCCCCGGTCACTGCGGCATAAGGCTTTGTCTTTTCCCAGTTCTTTTGCCATTTTTGTTCAATGGCAGCGAAATCATATTTCATCAGATGATGGCTCCTTTATGTGTTGTGTCAGCCCTCGGTCAGCTCGCCCGCAAGGCTGATCTCCTTTCCGTCCGCCCAAAGATGCTCAAGCGAATAGAACTCCCGCGCCTCCGCGTTGAACACGTGCACGGCGATGCAGCCGTAATCCAGCAGGACCCAGGTCCCGCCGCGGTGCCCCTCGCGGTGCAGGGGGTTCTCACCCGCCTCGGAGAGCTTCTTTTCGACCTCGTCGCACAGCGCGTTGATCTGCGTATTCGATCCGCCCGTGCAGATGACAAAGTAGTCCGCCAGCGTCGTGATCTTGTCGATCTCAAGGACCTTGATGTCCCTGCCCTTTTTGGCATCCAGCGCCTTGGCAGCTATGAGCGCCATTTCTTTTGGTTTGAGCATAGCTTGCATCCTTTCTTTTATTCGCCGCCGCCCTGTTCGGAGGGCGTGGTCGTTGCGTTTCCGGTCTCCTCTTCGGTGTCTGTCTCCTCCGCGGCGGAGGCGTCCCCGCCGGTGGGTTCCGTGGGCTCCGTGGGCTCGGACGAGTCTTTCCCGGTCTCCGTCTTCGTCGGCTCGGTCTCCTCCCCGGCTTCCGTCTGCTCTTCCTTGCCCTCCGTCTCCTCCGTATCCGGCTCGTCTTCCTCCTCCGTCTCGTCGCTGCTGGGGATCGACGGCGGCAGCGCGGCGATCCCATCCGCCACGTAGCCGGTTGAGGACGAAATGCTGCCGTCCGAATTTACGAACATGATGTCAAGGTTTGCCTCCGACACATTGGAGAGGTAGGGGTTGAACCTCTCGTTGATCAGCGAAATGACCTCCCGCGTATTCAGCGTCACATAGGACTGCATGCTGTAGGTCGAGCGGCTCCACGCGGAGGCGTAATAGTCGCCGGGGATCGTGCAGGTATAGAAGCCGTCCTCGCCAAGGTCCATCGCCTTGCGCGCGAACCAGAGCATATTGCCCAGCGAAAGATCGCTCTCGACGTCCTCGTTGAAAATCTCGACATAGCCCGTGATCTTGGTCCAGTTTTTGATTTTGAGACACTGCTTGAACATTTCCTTCAGGAATGCCTGCTGGGTCTTGACGCGGCCCGTGTCGTCGTAGCCCGCCGTCAGCGTGTTGTTTTTTCTCCAGCGTACCAGCCCCATCGCCTGCTCGCCGTCGAGCGTCTGGAGCCCGGGCTGGAGGTGGATGTGCAGATCCTGCTCCGGATCGTCGTAGTCCATGACGCGCGGCACGTCAAACTCCACGCCGCCAATCAGGTTCACCACGTCGACAAATGCCTTGAGGTCGATCTTCACGTAGAAATCCGGCGTAAAGCCGATCAGCTTTGCAACATGCTTTTTCAGGCCGTTGATGCCATTCATACTGTAAACGGAGTTGATGCGCTTGATATCCCAACTGACGTTAATCATCGTGTCGCGGGGAATGCTCATCAGATTCAGCTGCTGATCGTTCACATTGTAAGCCACGACCATGATCGTGTCGGTGCTGGCGCTGATCTTATCCATGCCGAACAGGAGGAAGGTATACCATCCGTCCTTTCGCGCGCCCGAGACCAACGGCTGCTCGGTGTTGCTGTCGTCGATCTGCTCCACCTCTTCCGTCCCCGTCTCTTCGCCGAGGATCTCCACCGGCGCCTCGCCGATCGTGACCGGGCCGCTCGGCTCCGGGATATCCGGCGCGCGTATCTCATTCAAGAACTTGACGGTAAAGATACCGGCGACCGTCAGCATCAGGATGATGCCCGCAATGATCCAGTTCCCGGTGTCGCTCACAAATGCCTTGATCTGCTTCCATGCCTCGTCGCTGTCAGCCTGAAGCTTTCGCTCGACCTCCATCCGTTTGACCTTCTTATCGTCCTGGAAGTCTTCGTTTTCCATTATGATCCTCCATGCTGTCTTCTGATGTATTCATACGCTTCCCGCGTGTTGGGGTGTATCCGCTCGCCGCGTGCGTCAAGCTCCTCAATGCTCATGCGAAGCCCGAGCTCGAGCCCTCGGTCCAGATCCTCATACACCGCTCTGCGGAGCGTGTCGACGCCCTCAAAATCTCGATTCGGTTCGATATAATCCGCCAGATAGATGACCTTTTCCAGCTTTGTCATGTCCGCCCGCCCGGTCGTATGCCAGCGGATTGCGGAGCAGACGTCCTCGTCCGCACCGTAAAGCTCCCGGGCAAGCGCCGCTCCCGTCTTGGCGTGCAGGAGCTTGAGCGCCGTGCGCTCCTGTTCGTCCAGCGCAATGCCGCTGCGTTCACAGAGGGCAAGCTGCGCGCTCAGGTCCAGTTTTTTCGTGCAGTCGTGCAAAAGCGCCGCAATGCGCGCCTTCTGCACATCCGCGCCGTATTTTTCCGCAAGCCGGACCGCCTCGGTCTCAACGCCCAGCACATGCGGGACGCGCCTTGCCTTGAGATGCGACAGCGCAGCGAAGCGGAGCTCGTCCGGCGTCAGATGCTTCAAGTCAAGCTTCGAGCCGTACAGATGCTCGCGCAGAATGTAGCCGTAAACCTGCGGCTGCAAAAACTTGACGCCCTCGCCGCACGGCAGCTTGGCGCGCAGCTCAGTGGACGAAATCTCCACAAGCTCGGGCAGGATCATTGTCCTGATCCGCGCGTCCGGCCAGCGCTCCAAAAGATACCTCCGCTGCGTATCGAACAGCTCCTCCGTATCCCTCTCGCTGCGACCGAAAGCGCACAGGCCCGCATAGGACAAAATCTCCTCCGGGCTGCGCCAGCTCTGAAAGCTCAGGAACATGTCCGTCCCCATCAGCAGCCAAAGCTCCGCGTCGGGGTACAGCTCGTGCAGCTCGCGCAGCGTGTCGACCGTATAGCTTTTCCCGCCGCGCTCGATCTCCATGCGCGAGACCTGAACGGTTATTTTCGCGGACAAGGCTGCCTGCTCCGCCATAAAGCCTGTCATTTCCGCTCTTTTTTCCGCGTCGGGCGCACCCTCGGAAAGCTCCTTGTGCGGCGGGACGCCCGCCGGGATCAGAAGCAGCTTATCCAGCGGCAGTTCCCGCGCCGCGGCGATCGCGGCGTGCAGATGCCCCAGATGGGGGGGATTGAAGCTGCCCCCGTAAACACCGAGCCTCATGCCTTTTTTGCGCTCTTGACGAGCACGATCTTGTCCTTTTTATCCTTGCGGTGGGACGGGCGGTACAAAACGAACTTCGTCCCGATCACCTGCACCTGCTCGCTGCGCGTGAGCCGGGACAGCTCGTCGCACGCCTCGCGCGCGCTCAGCTCGCAGTTTTCCAGCACACGGCACTTAATCAGCTCGCGCGCCTCCAGCGCGTCGTTTGCCTGCTTGACCAGATTGTCGCCAATGCCGTCCTTCCCGATATGGACCACGGGCTCCAGGCCGTTCGCCATTGCGCGCAGCTGTGCGCGCTGCTTGCCGGTCAGTTCCATACTCATGCCTCCGGATGCTCCCTGAGATATTTTTCCAGCTTCGTCTTGAAGGAGCGCAGCGCGTTGCCGCGGTGCGAAATCGCCGCCTTTTCCTCCGCGGTCATCTGGCCAAAGGTCTTTTGCTCCTCCGTGCGGAAGAAGATCGGGTCGTAGCCGAAGCCGTTCTTCCCCATAGGCGCAAACGCGATTGCGCCGTGGCACTCGCCCTTAGCGGCAAACCAGTCGCCGTTCGGGAACGCACAGACGATGTACGTCTCAAAATGCGCCGCGCGGTCCGTCTGCCCGTGCATCATCTCCAGCACGAGCGCGCAGCGTTCCTCGTCGCTCAGCTCCTCTCCGCCGTAGCGGGCGGAATAGACGCCGGGCGCGCCCTTCATCGCGTCGACGCAGAGGCCGGAGTCGTCCCCGATGGCGGGAAGCCCTGTCGCCTCCATGACAGCCTTCGCCTTCAGCGCGGCGTTCTCGCCAAAGGTGTTCCCGGTCTCCTCGACCTCCACCTTGACGCCGAGTTCCTCCTCCGTGACGATCTCAACGCCGAGATCGCCAAGGATCGCGGCAAGCTCTTCTTTCTTTTTCGGATTCTGCGTTGCCAAAACAAATTTCATCTCTCTGACCTCCGCTATCCCACATCTTAATAGTAAACGCAAATATTATTTGCATTTACTATATATCACGATAATTAAATAAAGTTCTTCAAAAACTCCTTTGCGTCAAAGGGCTCCAGATCGTCGATGCCCTCGCCGAGGCCGACGTACTTCACCGGCACGCCGAGCTCCTGCGCGATGGCGACGCAGATGCCGCCCTTCGCCGTCCCGTCGAGCTTGGTGAGGATGATCCCGGTCAGCCCGGCGATCTCCTTGAACACCTTCGCCTGCTGCAAGCCGTTCTGTCCCGTCGTCGCGTCGAGGACGAGAAGCGTCTCCTTTGCGGCGTCCGGCGCCTCGCGGTCGATGATCTTGCGCAGCTTGCCCAGCTCCGCCATCAGGTTCGCCTTGTTGTGGAGCCGTCCCGCCGTGTCGCACAGCACCACGTCCACGCCTCTCGCCTTTGCCGCGGAGAGCGCGTCGAACAGCACCGCGCCGGGGTCCGCGCCCTCCTTGGAGCGCACGATCTCGCACTTCGCGCGATCCGCCCAGATTTCCAGCTGGTCGCCCGCCGCCGCACGGAAGGTGTCCGCCGCGCACAGCAGCACGCGCTTTTTCTCCTTCCGGCGCAGCCGGTCGGCAAGCTTTCCGATGGACGTCGTCTTCCCCACGCCGTTGACGCCGATAACCAGCACCACGGACGGCTTCGTCGAGAGGTCCAGCGCCGTGCTGCCCACGGTCAGCTTTTCCTCCAGAATGTCGCGCAGCGCCTGCTTGACGCCCTCGCCGTTCTGGATGGACTTGTCATAGACGACCTCGCGCAGGCGCTTTACCGCATCGGCGGCCGCGCCGGCGCCGAGGTCCGCCATGATAAGGTTTTCCTCCAGCGTTTCATAGAACTCCTCGTCGATCATCTCCCAGACGATCGTATCATACCATGCCTTTTTAATTTTTGAAAAAATGCCCATAGCCACTCCTGATTGTTTATTCCTCAATTCCAAGATCCTTGGAAATGTTGTCAAGATTCAGCATAATGACCTTGCTGACGCCGCGTTCCTGCATTGTTACACCATAGAGAATGTCGGACGCCTCCATCGTCTCGCGGCGGTGCGTGATGATGATGAACTGCGTCTTGTCCGTGATGCCGCGCATATAGCTGGAAACGCGGATGACGTTGGCAGTGTCCAGCGCCGCGTCGATCTCATCCATGATGCAAAACGGCGTGGGATGCACCTTCAGGATCGCAAAATACAGCGCGATGGCAACGAACGCCTTCTCGCCGCCGGAGAGCAGCGTAATGGTCTTGAGCGCCTTGCCCGGCGGCTGGACCTTGATCTCGATGCCGCAGTTGAGGATGTCCTTCTCGTCCTCAAGCTCCAGCGTCGCATGTCCGCCGCCGAAAAGCTCCAGAAACGTCTCCTGAAAGCTTTCGCGGATGAGTCCGAACTGCTCGCGGAAAATCTCCTCCATCTCGCCGATGATGCTGTTGATTACGCCGAGCAGGCTCTGCTTTGCGCGCTCCACGTCGTCCCGCTGGTCCGCGAGATACGTATACCGCCCGTTGACGCGCTCGAATTCCTCGATGGCGCCCGCGTTGACGGTTCCAAGGGCGCTGATCGACCGCTTCAGCTCAGCGATGCGCCGGTTTGCCTTCGTCATGCTCTCCAGCTCGACGCGCTGTTCCGCCGCGGCGCTCTGGGAAAGCTCATAGTTCTCCCAGAGCTTTTCCACGATCTGTTTTTCTTCCTGCGCGCTGGACTCCCTGCGCTGTTCAAGCCTGGACACGGCGCCGCTGGCGTTGAGCACATGCTCGTTGAGGTCCTTCGTGCGCCGTTCGTTCTGGCCGCGTTCCTTCTCGATCTCAAGCTTGGCTGCTGCAAGGTGCGCCAGCACGTCGCTCTGCCGCCGCTTTGTCTCGTCCAGCTCCTGCACGCGGGCGCGCCGGGAGGCGATCTCGTCCTCCGCGCGTTGGTTCGCCTCGCGGTACTGCCCGATCAGGTTCCGCTTGTCCGCCTCGTCGCCGCGCAGCTGCTCCTGCATCTCCTCAAGGTCCCGCTGCGCGCGCAGGGTCGTCTCGCGCTCCGCCTGCCATCCGGCTAGCTGGCTCTTCTTGCCTGTGATCTCGTCTCCCAGCTCGCTGCCCGAGCGCATCAGCTCGCTTTGCCCGGAGAGCTTCTTTTCCGCCTCCGCCTTCAGCTGCGCAGCCTGCGCCTCATGCTTTGCGGCAAGCGCCTCCTGCTCCGCGATGGCCTTGCGCAGCTCCAGCAGGCGAATGCCGATCTTTTCTTCCTCTGCCTCAATGTTTTCAAGGCGGTCCCGCGCCGCGGAAAGCATGACGTCAAAATGGTTCTTGTCACCCGATAGCTTGAGGACCTTGTCCTCCGCCTCATGCTCCTGGCTCTGCGCGACCTCAAGCTGATACTGCGCCTCCTTCAGCTCGCGCTTTGCCTCCTCCGCCTCTCTCTGCGCCGCGAGGCGCTTTTCCTCCAGCGTTCCGCGCTTCCCGGTCAGCTCCTTGAGCTCGTTTGCGCGGCTGAGGATGCCGACGTTGCGGTTCAGCGAGCCGCCCGTCATCGAGCCGCCGCGGTTGACGACCTGCCCGTCCAGCGTCACGATGCGAAAGCGGTTCTGGTACTTCCGCGCGATCGTGATGCCGCAGTCGAGGTCCTCGACGACGACGGTGTTGCCCAGCATGCTCGCAAACACCGCGCGGTACTTCTCGTCGTACTTCACCAGCTGCGAGGCGACGCCGATGAAGCCGTATTCGCTCTCCAGCCCGGCCTCCCGCAGCTCCGCGCCGCGGATGGCGGTGAGCGGCTGGAAGGTCGCACGGCCGCTGTTTCTCTGTTTGAGCAGGTTGATTGCCGCCTTCGCATCCTCCTCGCGGTCGACGACAATGTCCTGCAGCTTCGCGCCAAGCGCGATCTCTATGGCGACGGCATAGCGGTTTTCCGTCGTAATCAGGTTCGCCACGGGACCGTGAATACCGTGCAGCGTCTTGTTCTGCGCCGCCATCATCACCACGCGCACCGCGTTGGCGAAGCCCTCATATTCCTTTTCCATGTCAGAGAGCAGCTTGATCTTGGAATCAAGGTTGCTCAGCTCCATCTCGAGGTTGACGCTGCGGTCCCGCGCGTCCTGCTCCCGCTGCACGCGCCCCTGCATCTTCATGGAATGACCCTTGATGATGTTCTGGATCGCGTTCAGCTCCTCCTGCGCCTCGTCCAGCGCACGGCGGTTCGCCGCGGCGGAGCTTTTCCATTCGCCCAGCTGCGCCTCTACGCTCTCCTTTTCCGTGGAGAGCGCGCCACGGCGCTCCTCTCTCTCCGTGATGCTCGTACGCGCCGCGGAGATCGCCGCGCGGCAGTCGGCGGCGGCAGAAAGCTCCAGCGCCTCCGCGCCGCGCAGGCGCGTCGCCTCGTCGGTCGCCTCGCCCACGCCGCGGGATATCTCCTCCGCTTTCTTTTGCAGCGCATCCAGCTCTGCGCCCACTCTGGCGGACTCCGCCTCGAGCTCGGCAATGCGGCGCTTTTTCTCCTCGATCTGCTCCGCCATCGTTCCGGCGCGCCCGGACTGGTTTTGCAGCTCGGACTCCGCGCGCGCGATGCTGTCGTTGTTGTGCGTGATATTGGTCTCCAAAACGGAGATGGCAGACTCCTGCTCGCCGATCTGCCGGTCGAGTGCGGAGAGCTCGCCGCGGACGCCGTCCTGCTGGATGTCGTTTTCGCGGATCCTGTCGCCGAACTTCTCGTTTTCGGCATACACGCCGTCCAGGTCCGCCTTCGCCCGGTCCAGCTCCTCTCTTGCCTGCGCAAGGTCGGTCTCGATCCGAATGGCGCCGGTGCGGATCACGTCCAGCTGGTCCAGCCAGAGCGAAATCTCCAGCGAACGCAGCTCGCCGCGCAGCACCAGATACTTCTTTGCGGTCTCCGCCTGCGCGCGCAGGTGCTCCACCTGCGGCTCCAGCTCCGCGATCTTGTCGTTGACGCGCGTCAGGTTCTCCTCCGTGCGCTCCAGGTCGCGCTCCGCGCGCTCCTTGCGGTGGCGGTATTTGGAGATACCGGCCGCCTCCTCAAAGATTTCGCGGCGGTCGGCGCTCTTTTGCGAAAGGATCTCGTCAATGCGTCCCTGGCCGATGATGGAGTAGCCCTCGCGGCCCATGCCGGTGTCCATGAACAGCTCGTTGACGTCCGTCAGGCGCACGGCCTGCTTGTTGATGTAGTATTCCGACTCGCCGGAGCGGTAATACCGGCGGGTGACGGAAACCTCGCTCTCCTCCATCTGCGGAAAAATATGCTCGGTGTTGTCCAACACCAGCGTCACCTGCGCAAAGCCCATCTGCTTGCGCTTTTCGGTGCCGCCGAAGATGACGTCCTCCATCTTGCTGCCGCGCAGCGACTTCGTCGACTGCTCGCCCATAACCCAGCGGATCGCGTCCGACACGTTGGACTTTCCGCTGCCGTTGGGTCCGACGATGGCGGTCACGTCCTCGCCGAAATTGAGCACCGTTTTATCGGGAAAACTTTTAAAGCCCTGTATCTCAAGTGCCTTTAAATACACATACTCACCTGTTTCTGCTCAAAACTGCTTTATAGCCCGTCATCAGGGCATTTTGAAGAGCTTTCCCAAGGCATAACGCGCTCTGTCTTCTCATGCTTTCCTGACCAAATGGCGTAAAAAATGGGGTAAAACCATGTACAGGTCTGGGGTGTGGGGTAAAATCATGTACATTTGAAAAGTTGGGGTAAAACCTGCAGAAGCCCGACATATTTGTTTATTATACTATATCAGGCGCTCTTTTTCAAGCATTCATCCCATTTTTTTATAATGTATTTATCCCCTAAAGCAGTTTTTCAATCATTGTGCGTTTTATCCGAATCCTGTAGTTCTCTTTCGCACCGGCTATTCGCTTCGTGTTTGTGCTCTTCGCTTAACAAGATAGATAGCAAGTATTATCTCTTTACATCATCGCATGCGTCCCTCATACGCCCATATCGCGCCGCGAGGAAGCATTCTGCGTCTCCTGACGCGGCAGGCGCCGGGGCGGAAACGTCCCGGCGCCTGCCTTCGTATCGACATGCACCTTTCTTCTTGTGTATCCTGTCAAAATCTGCTATAATCCGCTCATTCGTAAAAAAGGAATGATGCATCATGTTCGGTATGGGTACCATTATCAACTGCTTGAGCATTCTGGCGGGCGGAGTCGTCGGCCATTTCACCGGAAAGCTGTTTCATGAGGAGCAGCAGGACGCGCTCACCAAGGTGTGCGGCGTCAGCGTGCTGTTCATTGCGATCGCGGGCGCGATGGAGGGCATGCTCACGATCGAAAGCGGCGCGCTCGTGAGCGGGAAGTCCATGCTCGTCGTGCTCTGTCTCGCCCTCGGCACGGTCATCGGCGAGCTGATTGGCATTGAAAAGGGCTTCGAGAATTTCGGCGAATGGCTGAAGCAGAAAACCGGCAACAGCGGCGACAAGGGCTTTGTCAACGCCTTTGTCACGGCGTCCTTCACGGTCTGCATCGGCGCCATGGCCATCGTGGGCGCAATACAGGACGGGATCCTGGGAGACTATACAACGCTCGCCGTCAAATCTTTTCTGGATTTCATTATTGTAGCGGTCATGACGTCCTCCATGGGCAAGGGCGCCGTGTTCTCGGCGATTCCCGTGTTTCTGCTTCAGGGCTCCGTCACGCTGCTCGCGCGGCTGATCTCGCCGATCATGACGGACCTCGCCATCTCCTATCTGTCGCTCATCGGGGCGATCCTGATCTTCTGCGTCGGGATCAACCTCGTATGGGGCAAGCAGGTCCGTGTGGCGAACATGCTGCCCGCGGTGGTTCTGGCAGTCGTCGCGGCATATCTGCCGTGGTGAGCGCCGCGCCGCCGCCCTAGCCAAACAGCAGCAGCCCGAGCCCGTAAGAGAGGCAGTTTGCCGCAAGCGTCAGCAGGAAAAGCCGCCGCGACCGTCCGAAGGCGAGCGCATAGACGGCATACTCCATCGCGACCACCAGCGCCTCCAGCACATACTCTACTGCGCCGCGCTCCGGGAAAAGGAACGCGACGCAGAGATTCAGCGTCAAATTGCTCACCACGTTGGCGCAGATCACAACGGTCAGGCTGTCACGGTCGCGGTACCCCGCGGCAAAAAAAAGCGGCGTCTCGAACAGGACCGTGAGGACGCAGGCGCGCAGCAGCGTCATTTTTTCCTGCGCTTGCGCAGGACCGCCCACACCAGCACCGCCGCGGCAAGAATGACGACGGCGACGACCAGTACCGGCACGGTCGAGTCCGGCTGATACACAGGCCCGTCAACGATGTCGGCATGCGCGGGGACGGTCATCAAAGCGACCGTCAGCAGCGCGGCAAGGCTATACGAAAGCTTCTTCATGTTTTGGTTTCCTCCCATCCATTGATTTTTCTCTCAGCATACAAAATCGCCCACAGTCCAAACAGGAATGTGACGAGCACGCACGCCCAAAGCACGGGACCGGTCAGCAGGCGTCCGATAATCGCGCCCGGCCACAGCGCCGACGCCGCAAGCCCGAAGGCAAAGCCCGGCGCGTCCGGCATAGCACGATACAGCAGCCACAGCGTCACAGGCATGGTGAGATTCAGCGCGAACTGCCCCAGGAGCGACGGCGCCATCCACTGCGCGCCGAACGCGACCAGAAGCGCGGCGGGCACAATGGACAAAAGCGCCGTGCGCCGCGCGCCGAGCCGGTCGCAGACAAAGCCGCCCGCCGTCTTTCCGGCAAACACGCACATCACCGTCAGCAGCGACAGCGCCGCGCCGTTCTTCCACGGAAAGCTGACGGCTGAGCCGCCCACGGCGCGCACCGCCACAGCGAGCGTCAGCAGCACCGGGATCAGCGGCGCAGTCTCACGCTTTGCAGGCGCGGCGGCGGACGGAACCTCCGCGCGCGCCTCCACGGGAACCACGGCAAGGGCGCAGAGCGCCAGCAGCGCCGCAAACACGGGTCCGAGCCGAGGCCAAAGCGTTCCCAGCGCCAGCCCGACGGCGCCCGGCGCGACAAACACGCCCAGTTCCCCCGCTCTGCCCCGGCTCCGTTCCAGCGTCATGGCGCCCCCGGCAACGTGGAACACGCTGTTGCCCGCGCCGATGCAGACGATCCGCGCCGCCGCGGGCAGCGGAAGCGCAAATCCGGCGACGATCAGCAGCATCGCAGCGCTTGCCGCGGCGGCATGCCGCCGCAGGCGATCCGCCGCCAGCCCCACAAAGCACTGGGTCGAAAACGCCAGCGTGTTGTAGGCGAGGACCGGCGCTGCCAGATCACCTGCCGCCGCGCAGGGGCCGAACACCGTCGCCGCGCAGAGCGCATCCACCAGAAAATGCGATATGGCATTGAGCGGCAGGAGTAAACTGCTCATAAAATCACGTCACGCTCTGGCAAATCCGACATAGCGTGTGCCCTGGAACGTCAGCTCGCCGCGGTCGCCCTCGGCGAGCTGTCCGTATTCGCTGCCGGAAACGCAAAACTCCAGCCGGTCGCCGCCACGCACCTCGAACGTGACATAGTAGGTCGTGCTGCTCGTGCTGTGAAAGCCGTGCGCGCCGGTGGCGTCGCCCGCAACGGGCATACTGCTGTGCGATACATCCTCGCGCTTTGTGACGACCTCCGCGTCAACAACGAGGCGCGGGGAGTTGTTGTTTTTGTTCCACGTGCCGATGCCGTGGAAGACGGTAAAGAGGATCATGCCGAACACCAGCACGAAAACCGCGGTGAACATGACCTCAAAAATACCAAAGCCCA
This sequence comes from Oscillospiraceae bacterium, assembly GCA_015068395.1. Classification (GTDB taxonomy): domain Bacteria; phylum Bacillota; class Clostridia; order Oscillospirales; family Oscillospiraceae; genus Hominicoprocola. The sequence goes on along the minus strand of SVKP01000181.1, from coordinate 4,590 downwards.
TCATGCGATTATCCTTCCATAAGAGTTTTACGTCTGGTTTTCCTATGCGGCGACTTGCCGGGAACAGTATAGCACACCGGCAAAATATGACAAGGGGGCTTCCTCATTTCTTTCGAATATCCAGCAGGATAAAATAGAGGCTGCTGATAAAAATACCGCCGCACAGCAGGATCGCCAGCAAAAGCTGTGCCGTTTCACTCAATTCATGCATGGTTTCTGTTCTCCCTCCGAAAGTGAACGGTTTCGCCGTTCCCTATCAATAGACGTAGCAAAAATGCAAAACCGGACAGGATTCTTCGTTATTTTTTGAATTTTGTCATAATGCACAAATTATTATTAGGATTATATGCATCATGCCAATTTGTCTTACTTGAAACGCCCTGATAGTTATGCTAAGATGTGCGCAGATCGGGTCCATGGCGGCAAATCATTTTTGTGAGGTCAGAGGCATGAGCTATTACGGCACATTGATCCTTCGCGAGCGCCTTGCACGCTCGTGGAGCCAGGCAGGGCTCTGCAAGAACATCTGCACAGTCTCCTATCTCTCCAAAATCGAAACGGGGAAAGCCGAGCCGTCTGACGAGGTGCTGCGCTCGCTTTTGGAGCGGCTTGGCCTGCATACCGATCCCGATTTGGAGGCGGAATCTGCGCGCTGCGCGGAGGAAGCCTACGAGCTGTTGTTCACCGGGCGCTTTACTGAGCTTGCCGCCGCGCTGCCCGACGCCTCCGACGAGCGTTGGCGCGCGACTGCGGCGTGGACGGATATTCTTCTGATGCGGCAGCTTTGCCAAAGCGGCGGGGCGCTGGACGCCGGACTGGAAGCCTGCATGAACGAGCGGCAGCTTGCCATGCAGAGAGTCCTGCAAGGACGGAAGGCAGAGGCGCTGGCGCTGCTGCCAAACGCCTTTTGCCACTGGAGCTTCGGCGCGTCAGACTATGAGGCGGGACGCTATGCGGACGCGTTGGAGCATCTGCAAACCGCCTACGACCTCGCCGCCCGTGAGGGCGCGGCGAAGCTGATGCTGTATTGTCGTCTGTATATCGGCAGCTGCTATTGCAACCGCCGCGACACAGAGCGCATGCTTGCGCACTACGCCGCCGCAAAGCGGCTGGCGATTGCTTTGGACGACACGGATTCCTTAAAGGTGATCGGATATAACACTGCGGCGGCGCAGATGGAGCACGGGCAGTTTGCGGAGGCCTATGCGTATTTTTCAAGCCTTTCTGAGCCCGACGCATTGGCGCTGCACAAGCTCGCAATCTGCTGTGAAAGGACCGGGCGGCGGGAGGAGGCGCTTGCCGCGCTGGATCGCGCCGAATCGGCGGAAGCAGGCTTTTCCGATCCCGCACTGGCAAGATGCATGCTGGACGTGGTACGCTTCCGGCTGGAGCATGCGGACTATCTGCGGCGCGAGGAATACGGCGCGCTTCTGCTCGACTGCTTCGAGCGCTGCCGCGCCGAGCTTCCGCAGGGCTTTGCGGAGTTTCATCTACCGCGGGTGATCGAGTGGTACGCCGCCGCGCGGCAATATAAAAAAGTCTGCGAGCTGATGGCATACTTTCCTGAAATAAAACCTTAACATAAGTTTAACGGCATATTTGGGATGTGATTTTCCCAAATATGCCGGGTTTCTTTTTGCTGAGTCCGCATGCTATGATAGAGGGCGGAGGCGATGCAATCATGAAAAAAGATTCGATACCGCTCTGGACGCGAAACTTCCGTCTGGTCACGCTGGCAACCGCGCTCGGCGCAGCGGGCGGCATTGCAGGCGGGTTTGCGCTGTCCTTTCTGGTCTTTGACGAGACGGGGAGCACGCTTGCTTCCGCGCTGATCGTCGCCATTCAGTTTGTCCCCAGCATTTTTGTACCCTTTCTGGTCGCGCCGGTCATGGACCGGCTGCCGCGCAAGGCGTTTTTGGTCGGCGGCGACGTCTGCAACGGGATCCTCTATGCGGGAATGGGCATTTGGCTCGTGTTTTTTGATTTTTCCTATGTCGGGTATCTCGGGCTTTCGGTTCTGCTCGCCTGTCTGGGCTCCGTTGACAGCCTCGCCTATACGAGCATCTATCCCGAGCTGATCCCCGCCGGGGCCGAGCAAAAGGGCTACGCCGTTTCCTCGATGCTCTATCCGATCCTCAAGGTCGTCATGGCGCCGCTTGCGGCGGTTTTGCTGGACGCGCTGGGCGTTCCGCTCCTGCTGCTGTTTCAGGGCGGACTGTCCCTTGCCGCGGCGCTGACGGAGAGCTTTATCCGCGTGGACGAAAGCCAGAGGGCGCCCGGCGAGCGCTACACCGTATCCATGTGGAGAGCGGACGTCGGCGAAGGGCTCGCCTATCTCCGCAAGGAGCGCGGCGTTCGCGGCATCTATGAATATATGTCTGTGACAAACGGTCTGGCAAGCGGCTATGCGCCGATCTTAGTCGCGTTTTTCCGCACGATGCCGGGCATGACCGCGGCGATGTACGCGCTGTTTTCCGTGGCGGAGTTCGCCGGGCGCACTGTTGGCAGCGCCGTGCAGTACAAGCTCGACGTGCCGAAGAAAAGGCAGTTCGGCTTTGTGTTTCTGGTCTATCAGACCTACGAGCTGATGGATATGCTTCTGCTCTGGGTCCCCTACCCCTTCATGCTCGCAAACCGCGCGGTCTGCGGCTTTCTTGGCAACAACAGCGCGATCCTGCGCGAGGCCGCGGTGCAGCGTTACATCCCGGAGCGCCTCCGCGCCCGCGTCAACGCGCTGTTCGACACGATGCTCACCGCGGCGTGCAGTATTTGCGCGCTCGCGGTCGGCGCGCTCGGCGAGGTGCTGGATTACCGTCTGTGCGTCACGCTCTGCGGCGCGGCGGCAATGCTTTCGTGCTGGCTGCTGATCTGGGGCAGACGGGCGGACGTACGCAAGGTCTATGAGGCGGACGAGGCAGATGCCGCGCAATCCTCATGCGCCTGAAAAAGAAAGATCGGCGGGAGCCTGTTCCCGTCGATCTTCTTTCCTTTTTAACGAAATACGTTCATCTCCGCGTCGTACAGCTCCAAACGCCTCACGCGTGCGAAGTCCGGCGCGAGCTCCGGCAGCTGCGATGCGACGGCGTTCGCGAGCAGCGCCGGGTTCAGACCCGGATTCTGCGCCGCGGCGACGATCTCGGCGGATACGGCATGATCCCCTGCCGTCCACTCGATCTCACGCAGCAGCGGGATCACGTTGATCTGTGCAAGCTCCTTGTGCTTTGTGCGCTTCTCGACCAGCACCTCGCCGCGCGAAAACAGCTCGCGCAACTTGTCCGCCGTTCCTTCCGACACCCCTGCGTCGTAGTCCAGCTCCAGCCGCGCGCGCAGGAAGGCAAGCTCCCGGGCGGGGCGCTCCGCACGATAGCAGTCGCGCACGTGGAGCCCTGCCGGCAGGCCCGCGTTGAGCATCTCCGCGACGCCCGTCCCGTCGGCGTCCTGCTCCACTTCAAAATCCAGCAGCTCGCATTCGCTGCTCTGCCCGACCGGCAGCGGCAGGACGATTGAAATGAGCGGATGCGGGTGGAAGCCCTGCGAGTGCTTCAGCTCCAGACCGCCGCGCGGAAAAACGCGCTGGAAGGTCCGCATCAGGTCGAGGTGTGAGATGTACGACGCCTGATGCTCCTTGACAAACAGCAATCTCAGCTTAGCCATCGCACGCCCTCCCGATCAGGCAGTTTGCACCGCAGCCGGAGCATTGGGTCCGGCAGTCCGGCGTGGTCGTGCCCTCGTAGGCGCGCTCATGCTCGCGCCATAGAAACGCGTCGCTCACGCCGACGTCGATGTGGCTCCACGGCAGCACCTCGCCGTGCTCGCGAACACGGTTCGCGTAGAAATGCGGGTCCAGTCCACACTCCGCAAACGCCTCCATCCAGCGCTCCAGCGAGAAGTATTCCTCCCACGCGTCCAGCGTCGCCCCCTTGCGGTGCGCGGCTTCCAGCACGGCGCACATCCTTCGGTCGCCGCGGGAGATCACCGCCTCCATGAAGCTCGTCGGCGAGGGGTGCCAGTTGTAGGTCACGGTCTTTGTGTTCATGCGCTCGCGCAGCAGCGCCACGCGGCGCTCGTATTCCTCGATGGGGATCTGCGGTTCCCATTGAAACGCCGTGTGCGGCTTGGGAACGAACCACGAGGTCGACACCGTGATGCGCACACCGCGCGCCTTGTTCGTCGCGCTCTCGCGCCAGGCGTGCATCACGTGCGCGGCGACGTCCGCGATGCCCTCCACGTCCTCGTCCGTCTCGGTGGGCAGGCCCAGCATGAAATAGAGCTTGACCGCGCTGTAGCCGCCCGCGAAGGCGCGGCGACAGGATTCCAGCAGGTCCTCCTCGGTGAGGTTTTTGTTGATCGCGTCGCGCAGCCGCTGCGTTCCCGCCTCGGGCGCGAAGGTAAGCCCGGTTTTGCGGCCCTTTTGCAGCCGCTCCATCAGCGCCATGGAAAAGTTGTCCGCGCGCAGCGAGGGCAGCGAGAGATTGAGGTGCTTATGCGCGCAGAAGGGCTCCAGCTCGTCGCACAGCTCGACGAGCTGTCGGTAATCCGAGGTCGAGAGCGACGAGAGCGTCATCTCCTGATAGCCGCTGTCCTCCACCG
>SVKP01000180.1 GCA_015068395.1 Oscillospiraceae bacterium | reverse complement strand
CGCAGGGCGGCGAGAAGCAGCTCTGCCAGGCGATCACCGGCAAGCAGGTCCCGCCGGGCGGACTGCCCAGCGCCATCGGCTGCGCGGTGTTCAACATCAACTCTGTCTGCGCGATCTATCGCGCCGTGACCACCGGCATGCCCGTGGTGCGCAAGGTCGTCACGGTCTCCGGCTCCGGCGTGGTCGAGCCGAAGAACATCGAGTGCCCCATCGGCACCCCGGTCAGCCTGCTGTTCGACGCCTGCGGCGGATTGAAGGACAACACCTTCAAGCTGATCGCCGGCGGCCCGATGATGGGCATGGCGCAGTACACGGCGGACATCTCCGTCGCCAAGGGCACGGGCGCGCTGCTCGCGTTCGCGGGCGACGAGAACAAGACCGTCGACAATCCCACCTGCATCCGCTGCGGACGCTGCGTGGAGGCGTGCCCGATGCACCTCGAGCCGCTTTACCTCTATATGTATGTGCAGAAAAAGCGCGTGGACGACCTCAACGAGGCGCACATCATGGACTGCATGGAGTGCGGCGCCTGCGCGTACATCTGCCCGGGCCGCCTGCACCTGACGCAGTCGTTCAAGGCGGGCAAGCAGATGGTCAAGGACGACGCCGCCAAGAAGAAGGCGGCAGCCGAGGCCGCGAAGGCCGCGGAAGAAAAGAAAGGGGCGTGAGCGAATATGACCGGAGATTACAAGGCTTTGAAGCTCATTGCTTCCTCGAACCCGCATATCCGCAACAATGAGGACACCCGCTCGATCATGCTCGACGTGATTATCGCGCTGTGTCCCGCGCTGGCGTGGTCGATCTATCGCTTCGGCGTCCGCGCGCTGGTCGCGGCGGCGGTCTCCGTCGCCTCCGCGATGTGCTGGGAGTGGCTGTACCGCAAGGCGCTCAAGAAGCCGCAGATGCTCGGCGACCTCAGCGCCGCCGTCACGGGCCTGCTGCTTTCGATGGTCTGCCCGGTGACGCTTCCGTACTGGATGCTCATTGTCGGCAACTTCTTCGCGATCGTGGTCGTCAAGCAGCTCTACGGCGGCCTCGGCAAGAACTTCATGAACCCCGCGCTGGCGGGCCGCGCCGCGCTCGTCGCGTGCTACGCCTCCCAGATGACCAGCTGGATCGCCCCGGGCGAGAAGGCTGCGCTCAGCCTCAGCGGCGTGGATGTCGTCACCGCGGCGACGCCGATGGCGCTCATGGGCGAGCAGTTCACCGAGCTGACCACGAAGTTCAGCGTAAGCGACATGTTCATCGGCTTCACCGGCGGCTCCGCGGGCGAGGTTTCCGCGATGATGCTGCTCATCGGCGGGCTGTACCTGATTATCCGCAAGGTCATCTCCTGGCATATCCCCGTCGCTTACATCGGGACGGTCGCGCTGCTGGCGCTGATCTTCCCCCACGGCAACGACCCCATCCTCTACATGTGCTACAGCGTATTCGGCGGCGGCTTGATGCTCGGCGCGTTCTTCATGGCGACCGACTACGTCACCAGCCCCGTCACGAAAAAGGGCCAGCTGATCTTCGGCGTGGGCTGCGGCCTGCTGACCGTGTTCATCCGTACCTTTGGCTCCTTCCCCGAGGGCGTCTGCTATTCGATCCTGCTGATGAACTGCACGGTGTGGATCATTGACCGCAGCGTCAAGCCGGTCCGCTTCGGCGTGGACCCGGAGGCGGAGAAGGCGAAGAAGAAGGAGGCGGCGAAGAAATGAAGGTCGAGGGCAAATTCATTGTCAAGGTCGCCGGAACGCTGACCGCCATCTGCCTGGTGGTTGCGGCGCTGCTCGGCGGCGTGAACGCCGTCACGGCGGACAAGATCGATGCCATCAACAAGGCGAACACCGAGGCGTCGCTCAAGGCGGTCGCTTCGAACGCCACGGAGTTTCCCCAGCTTCAGCTCAGCGACGCCATGACCGCCGCCGCGTCCTCCCAGGGCGCGAAGGTGACGGAGGCGTACGAGGTCAAGGCGGGCGGCGAGCGCGTGGGCTATGCGTTCAAGATGGTCGCCTCCGGCTCGCAGGGCAACATTGAAATGATCGTCGGCGTGGACGCGGACAACGCGGTCACGGGCGTTTCGATCGTCAGCAACAAGGAGACCGCCGGCATCGGCTCGAAGGTCATGAGCAACAACGCGCTGCCCAGCGGCGTGGGCGTGCTGGACCAGTTCATCGGCTCCTCCGGCGCGGGCAGCCTCGTCGTCGGCAAGACGGTGGACGCCATCTCCGGAGCAACGGTTTCCTCCAAGGGCGTGACGAAGGGCGTCAATGCTGCGCTCGCCGTCGCGGAGGCCTTGGGCTGAGAAGGGAGGAAGAGGCAATATGAATATCGGTAAACAGTTCAAGGACGGCCTGATTACCAACAACCCCGTCACGGTACAGCTTCTGGGCATGTGCTCGACGATGGCGATCACGACCAAGATGTCCAACGGTATCGGCATGGGCATCTCCGTCCTCATCATCCTGACGCTTTCCAACATCTTTATCTCGCTGCTGCGCAAGATCATCCCCGACGAGGTGCGTATCGCATGCTTCATCGTCGTCATAGCGGGCTTCGTCACGATGGTCGACCTCAGCCTTCAGGCGTTCTTCCCGGACATCGCGAAGTCGCTGGGCGTGTTCATCCCGCTGATCGTCGTCAACTGCATCATCCTCGGCCGCGCGGAGTCCTTCGCAAGCAAGAATTCCGTCGGCGCCTCCGCGGTGGACGGCGTGGCGCAGGGCTGCGGCTATACGTTGGTGCTCATCGTCCTGTGCGCGTTCCGTGAGATCTTCGGCATGGGCACGTTCTTCGATATGAAGCTCATGCCCTCCGGCTACGTTCCCGCCGGTATCCTGACGCTGCCTGTCGGCGGCTTCCTCTGCCTCGGCGCGCTGATCGCCGCGATGCAGTGGGCGCTGAACAAGAGCAAGGAAAAGGCGGAAGCCAAGGGAAAGGAGGCCGCTGAATAATGGAAGTGACCAGACTGCTCGCCATCTCGCTCGGCGCGATTTTGACGAATAACTTCATCTTCTCGCAGTTCCTCGGCATCTGCCCGTTCCTCGGCGTCTCCAAGAAGTCCGACACCGCCATCGGCATGGGCCTCGCGGTCACGTTCGTCATGGGCCTTGCCTCCGCGATCACCTACGCGGTGAATCTGATCCTCGTCAAGCTGAACCTCGAGTTCATGCAGACGGTCGCGTTTATCCTCGTCATCGCCGCGCTGGTGCAGTTCATCGAGATGTTCCTCAAGAAGTCCATGCCGTCGCTCTACACGGCGCTGGGCATCTACCTGCCGCTGATTACCACCAACTGCGCGGTGCTCGGCGTGGCGCTTCTGAACGTCCAGAACGAGTACAACTTCATCGAGTCCGTGGTCTACGGCATCACCGGCGGCCTCGGCTTCCTGCTGGCGATCTACCTTTTCGCCACCGTGCGCGAGCGCACGGAGTTCGCGGACTATCCCAAGTCCTTCGAGGGCTTCCCGATCGCGCTGATTACCTCGGGTCTGCTCGCGCTTGCCTTCATGGGCTTCTCCGGCCTTGAAGTGTGGCCGATGTAAGGAGGGACAAGGAATATGACTACCACGATTTTGTATGCGGTTCTGATCCTCGGCACCACCGCGGTCATCTTCGGCCTGATTCTCGCCTTTGCCGCGAAGATCTTCGAGGTCGAGACCGACCCGAGGCTGCCTCAGATCCAAAGCGCGCTCGCCGGCGCAAACTGCGGCGGCTGCGGTTATCCCGGCTGCGCCGGCTGCGCGGAAGCGATCCTCAACGGCAAGGCGCCCGTCAACGCCTGCGCGCCCGCGGGCGCGGAGGGCGCGGCGAAGATCGCCGCCATCATGGGCGTTGAGGCAGGCTCCGGCGAAAAGATGGTCGCCCACGTCATCTGCAACGGCGGCGACGACTGCCAGAAGAACTTCACCTACGTCGGCACGCCCAGCTGCCTCGCCGCGACGAAGGTCGCCGGCGGCCCCACGGCATGCCAGTTCGGCTGCCTTGGCTTCGGCGAGTGCGTCAAGGCCTGCCAGTTCGGCGCCATCCACATCAACGCCAAGGGCGTCGCGGAGGTCGACAAGGAGAAGTGCACCAACTGCGGCGCCTGCCGTGAGGCTTGCCCGCGCCACATCATCACCGAGGTCCCGTACAAGCAGAAGGTGCTCGTCAACTGCGCCAACCGCGACAAGGGCCCCGCTGTGACGAAGGTCTGCGCCAATTCCTGCATCGCCTGCGGTCTGTGCGAGCGCACCTGCAAGAAGGACGCGATCCACGTTGTCAACAACGTCGCGGTCATCGACTACAGCAAGTGCGTCAACTGCACGCTGTGCGCCAAGGCCTGCCCGCGCAACGCCATTGAGCCGATCCCGACCCCCGAGGAGAAGGAGAAGTTCAAGGCCGCGCAGAAGGCTGCCGCCGAGCGCGCCGCCGCCGCGAAGAAGGCCGCCGAGGAAAAGGCTGCCGCCGGAGCGCCTCAGGCGTAATTCCCAACCAATGGCAAAAACCGCCTCCCCGATTTTTTCGGAGGAGGCGGTTTTTTGTGGAACTTTTTTGAAGGCGGTTCCGTCTATGATAGAGTAAGCCGGAGCGGTCACGAAAAAAGCGGCCGCAGGGGCGAAAAATAGAAAGAAAGGCGGCCGCGAGGCCGTCTTTCCTTGTGAAAACGCATCAGTCCGCCTTTTTCCGGATCAGGATGAACGGTGTGAGCTGGCGGTCCTGACCGGCAGGGTTGTCGCGAATCAGCTCAAGCAGCTTTTCGTCGGTCCAGTCCTTCTTGAGCGCGGAGCACTTGCCCAGCATGTCGATGGCAAGGTCGCTGGCGTCGACGATCATCATCTTTATGCCGCACTTCTCATAGATCTCGTCGCACACGCCGTCGGGGTTCGCGGGGATGCGGACGCCCATGTGCTCATACTCGGGAATGTCGCGCCCGAAGAAGCCGTCCAGCCCGTAGACCTCGTCGCCGAGCATGTCGTAAAAGACGCCCTTCTTGCCCACGAGCTTGCCGAAGCCCGCGCAGATCGCCGCCCAGATGACCTTGAGCGTTCCGCACTCGTTGATGGCGAACTGCATCTTGACCGGCAGGCCCATGCCGGGGCCCGCGCTGGTCTGGTGGACAAAGCGGCAGAGGAACTTCGCCCAGAAGCCGGGCTTGCACTCCTCCTCGGTGACGATGCGGCCCTGACACAGCGCGATGACCTTTTCGCTGGCCGAGACGATGTCGCCCTCCTGATAGATGGGCTTGACGTATTTCTCCATCAGGTCGATGTAGCTCTCGCCCACGTTGACAAAATGCGTCTGGATCGCGTGGCGCAGATATGTGCCGGTTGAGGTCTCAATTTCGACCTTTTTCTCCTCGTTTGCAACAAAATCCATGATTATTTCCTCTTCTGCAAAAAATATCAAAGGGTATTGTACCACAATTTTTTCAAAAAGCTACACAAAATTGAAAATCTAGGCGAGAAAATCGGCGTAGCGCTCCACGACCTCGTCCGCGGCGGCGCACAGCGCCGCCCATTCCTCCGTCTCCGCCGCGCCGCGGACGGCGACGACGCGCAGTCCTGCCGCCTTCGCGCCGCGCAGCGTTTCGAGCCGCCCGGTAAAGACCACGGTGTCCCGCGGCTGCGAGCGCAGACGGCGCATCGCCTTTTCGTATATTTTGCCCTCGCCGAGCGGGCAGAGCGCCTCCCGTACGGTCAAAAGCCCGCGGAAGTAGTCGGAAAGCCCCGCCTCGCGCAGCGCGCGCTCCGCCTCCTCCCGTTCGAGCGCGGTCACGCCGTAGAGCCAGACGCCCTCCATTTTCAGGATGGAGAGTACCTTTTCTGCGTCCTCCCGCCCGAGCAGGGCGTCCTCGATGGAAAAAATCGCGCTTTGCAGGCGCATGGTATCCGCTCTCCTTCCTAAACAGACACTGCCGGGTTTTTCAAGGTTTATTTAGCGCATCCTTAGTATAATCATCTTGCCCGAATCTGTCAAATGTGGTAAGCTGTAAAAACAGGAATAGGAGGGATCGCAAATGGAATTCTTACGGGTTTTGGAGGGCATACGCACGCCGGCGCTTTCGTCGTTCATGTCGTGTGTCACCTATCTGGGCGACGAGACCGTATTTATGGCGATTGCCGTCACGCTGTTCTGGTGCGTCAGCAAGCGCCAGGGCTACTTTGTCTTTGCCGTCGGTCTGGGCGGGACGGTGCTCAGCCAGTGGCTCAAGCTGATTTTCCGCATTCCGCGCCCGTGGGTGCTGGACCCCAATTTTACCATCGTCGAGGCGGCGCGCGAGGGGGCGGGGGGCTATTCGTTCCCCTCGGGCCACACGCAGGGCGCCGTGGGAACCTTTGGCACGATCGCGGTGTCTAACAAACAGAAATGGCTGCGTATTTGCTGCTGCGTGGTCATTCTGCTGGTGCCGTTCTCGCGGATGTATCTGGGCGTGCACACCCCGCTGGACGTGGGCGTGGCGTTCGCCTGCGCCGTGGCGCTGGTGCTCGTGTTCTACCAGTGCTTCCAGGACAACGAGGCAATGAGCCGGGCGTTTGTGCCCGCCTTTGTCTCGCTCACCGTGTTCACCCTGTGCTATGTGCTCTGGGTGAATCTGACGACCTTCCCGGCGGACGTGGACATGGAGAACCTGACCCATGGCGTCAAAAACGGGTGGACGCTGCTCGGCAGCATCATCGGCCTGACGATCGCTTATTTCTTTGACACACGGAAGCTGCATTTTGACGAAAAGGCGCCGCTTCCGGGGCAGATCTGCAAGATCGTGCTGGGTCTTGCGCTGCTGATGGGCGTGCGCGCCGGACTCAAGCCGGTGCTCCGTGCCGTCGCGGGCGACGCGCTGTGGACGAGCGGCGTGCGCTACTGCCTGATGGTGCTCTTCGCCGGGTGCGTTTGGCCGATGACCTTCCCGTACTTTGCAAAGCTCGGTGCAAAGAAGTGAGAACGCGCCGAATCATGTAAGGGAGTATGATGACTATGAAAAAAACCATTTCTTCCCGCGCCGCGGCGATCCTCGCGGTGCTGATCCTGTGCCTCGCGCTGCTCGTCGGCTGCGGCGGCAAGGCGCAATCGCCGGCGGAAACTCCCGCCGAGCCCGCCGTCACGCCCGCCAGACAGGAGGAGACGCCCGCGGAGCAACCGGACAATACGTCGGCGGACCAGCCCGCGGAGCCCCCTGCTGCGACGCCGGGTGAAAACTTCGCGCCGGATATCCTCTTCACCACGGTCGATATGGGCGGCAATACGTGGACCGAAGCCTGCTTCGCCGAGCACAAGCTGACCATGCTCAATCTCTGGGCGTACTGGTGCGGCCCCTGCGTCGGCGAGATGCCCGATCTGCAAAAGCTATCCGAGGAATACGCCGACGCCGGGCTCCAGATCATCGGGCTCTACGACGAGAGTGACGAGGCGGAGGACCGGGAGACGCTGGCGCAGCTGGGCGTCACCTATCCCTGCCTGCGCTATACCTCCAGCTTTGACCCGTATATGGACACGGGCTATATCCCCGTGACGATCTTTGTTGACTCTGACGGCAAGGTGCTGTCCACGGAGGGCGGCAGCCGGAGCTATGCAGAGTGGGCGGAGATCCTGGACGGGTATCTGAAATGAAGCGCGGCAGGACGTATGCCGTGCTGCTCGCCGCGGCGGCGCTGCTCGCCGTCGGCCTTATGCAGGGGCAGCAGCATCAGGTGCTGACCAAGGCAATTCATATATGTTTGGAGTGTATCGGCGTTGGCTAATCATACGCGCGGCAGGATACAGCTTCTCGCGGCGCTGGTCCAGAATGCCAATTTTCGCGGGTTTTTCACGGGGAAGATCTACAAGGGCGCGACGAAGAACGTCTGCGTGCCGGGGCTGAACTGCTATTCCTGCCCGGGCGCGGTGGGCGCGTGCCCCATCGGCTCGCTGCAAAACTTTCTCTCCTCGCGCCCGTTCAAATTCCCCTACTATGTGGTGGGGCTGCTGCTGTTCTTCGGCGCGCTGCTGGGAAGGGCGGTCTGCGGGTTTTTGTGCCCCTTCGGCTTTTTGCAGGACCTGCTGCACAAAATTCCCTTCCCGCGCAAAAAGCTTGGCAGCTTTCCGGGCGACCGGCAGCTGCGCAAGCTGAAATACGCCGTGCTGCTGCTCCTGGTCGTCCTGCTTCCGCTGCTGCTGGACTGGACGCCGACGTTCTGCAAATACCTCTGCCCGGCGGGAACGCTGGAGGGCGGCATCCCGCTGGTGCTGATCTTCGGCGGGAAGCAGAATCTGGGGATCGGCGCGATGTTTGTCGAAAAGGTGACGGTGCTGGTGCTGATTCTGGCACTGTGCCTTCCGATCTTCCGCCCGTTCTGCAAATACCTTTGCCCGCTGGGCGCGATCTACGGGCTGATGAATCCCATCGCCCTGTACCGTATCCGGCTGGCGGAGGAGCGCTGTACGCACTGCGGCGCCTGCGCGCGGCGCTGCCCGATGCAGGTGGACCCGGCGAAAACGCCCAACTCCGCTGAGTGCATCCGCTGCGGCGCCTGCGCCGCCGCCTGCCCGTCGGACGCGCTGCACATCGGTTTCTGCGAGCCGTCCACGGAAAAGACGCCCCGCGCGGCGGAATAAACGAAAAAAAACAACGCCTCCGGCTCAAAGAGCCGGAGGCGTTGCTATCAATACTTGTCGACAAAGAGCGCGTGGACGAGCGAGGCGATTGCCCAGAGCAGCAGGAACAAAACCAGCTTCCAGGGCGTGAACAACGTGTAGTTGGCGATGAAGCTGAAATAATAGGTCAAAAGCGTCCCCGCGACGGAGGAGGCGAGCGAGATGACGTTGCCCGCGCTGATTGCGCGGCACAGGCGCTTCGAGCCGACCGCCAGCTCGGCATAGGGCATCAGCCCGTCCCGATAGATCAGCGCGCAGGGCTTCGAGCCCGCCTTTTCGGACAGCGCGAGCCGCGTGGAGAGCCGGGGGTAGACCGCGCGCGCGTCCGTGCCGAACATCCGCTTCAAAAGCGCGGGTGTGATGTTCCCGTCGCGCACGGCGAGCACCGGGGTGATGTGCGCGCGGTGCAGCGCGTGCAGCGCCCAGTCCACATTCTCCGACGCCATGTACTTCACCGCGAACACCGCGATGAGCGACCCATCGACGGCGAGGAACATCCCGGTTTTGAGCTTCATCCCCTGCGGGAGGGTGATGCCCATTCGGCGGCAGAACGAGGATGTGCCGAACAGCACGGTCTCGCCGTGGATCGTGCCGCCGACGCCGCCCTCCTCGTAGTAGTTGAGATCGGACAGCGGCTCCAGCTTCCCGCCCTCGGCGGCAAGCAGATTGTCGAAGAGCCGGGCGATCCCGGTTTCGGAGGCGTGCGCCATCGTCGCGGCGTAGGAAAAGACCTTGCCGCTCTCCTCGCCGAAGATCTTTAGCCCGCTGAGCGTCACAGTCCCGGGCGGGAAGAGGTCGGTGTCGGTCAGGATGAGGCAGTTGCTGCGGCGGATCTGATCCGCGCCGGAATAACCCGCCAGTGCGCTGCCGCTTTTGGTGAGGCGGCGCGTTATCTTGCGCAGCGGAAGCGAGTAGACCAGCGGGAAGGACAGCGTCGTCGCGCCCGCAAGAATCGCCGAGAGGTTGCGGAAGTAGATCGCGCCGTTCTTGCCCTCCACCGTCGCAAGGATCGAGAGTACGATCGCGCCGACGAGGATGACGGGCAGGACCACGGCCTGCGCACGTCCGGAGACGTCCTCGCGCTCGGCGGTGGTGGAAAAACCGGTGGTGCTGCCGGTCCGCTTTGCCGCGCCGCCCGCGGTCAGCGTGATCAGATACGGCGCGTCTCCCAGCGCGGCGATGCGGAAGGAATCATAGAGCGAGCGGAAGAGCATCGAGCGGCCCCAGAGCGCGCAGGTCATCGCAAGCGCCGCGATGGAGTGCAGCGGCGGCGCCGCGGTGAGCTGCGCGCGCGCGGGATGCAGGAAAAACAGCGCGGTGTCCACCAGCGCGGCGAGACACAGCAGCGTGGTCAAAAGCTCATAGGTGAGCTTGAGCGAGGCGAGCTTTTCCACGGCGTAAAGGATCACCTCGCGCCCCATCACGCACACCAGCGCGAGCAACACAAAGTACGGCAGCACATTCAGAAGCGGCTCCGAGGCGTATATCTCCGGCATCAGGGAGAAGCGGTCGAGCAGCTGCGGCAGCCACATCAGCGCCGAAATCAGCAGCGAGACGCGGGTCATGCCGCGGGCGTTCTGCGCAGCGGCGCGGTAATCCGCCACCGTCTCCTCAATCGGAGGCTCCGGCTTGGCGGGCGTCTCCTCCGGCTCGGGCTGCGGTTTCTCGCGGCTTGCGGCGCTGATGCGCTCACCGCCGACGGAGGAACTGTCGTACAGCTCGTCGGTCTCCGAGACCTTTTTCCGGGAGAACAGGCCGCGGCGGCGGGGCGGCTCCTCCAGCACGGGCTCGTGCTTCTGCTCGTCGAGCACCTCCTGCACCGTCTGCGAGAGGATCTCCTGCAAGCTGACGCTCTGCGGCGTATCGACCTCCGGCACGATGTCCGCCATCGCGCCCTCGTCGTCCTCTTCTTCCTCATTTTCCTCCTCGCCGCCCGTCAGCTCGGGGAGCGTAGTGGGGACGGAGACGGCGGGCTCCGGCGGCGCCGCGTCCTCCTCGGCGGGCTTCGCCGCGTCGCCGCCGAACTCCGCAAGAATGCTCTCAAGCGTGAACTCGTATTCCTCGTCCGCCACGCGAGCGGCACCGTCGAGCAGGGTTTTGCTCTCGTCGAGCGTCGTTTCAAATTCCAGGTCTTTCGACTCCATAGTTCCTGTTCCTTTGCTTCTTATCCCAATCTCTGCCGGACCGCCTCATAGAGCAGCACGGCGGCGGCGTTGGAGGCGTTGAGCGACTGGATGCGCCCCTTGAGCGGGATGCTGACGAGGAAATCGCAGCTCTCGCGCACCAGACGGCTCATGCCGTCGCCCTCGCTGCCGATGACGATCGCGGCGGGGCCCTTGAGGTCGGCGTCGTAGAGCGAGCGGTCGCCGTCGGCGGCGGTGCCGAAGATCCAGACGCCCTGCTTTTGCAGGTCGCGCAGCGCCGCGCACAGGTTCGCCACGCGCGCCACGGGCACAAAGCTCACCGCGCCCGCGCTCGTCTTGCCCACGATGCTCGTCAACCCCGCGCTGCGGCGCTTGGGGATGATGACCCCGTGCGCGCCCGCGCACTCCGCGGTGCGGATGATCGCGCCGAGGTTGTGCGGATCGCTGATTTCGTCGCATACAATGATAAGCGGCGGCTCGCCCTTCTCCCGCGCGGCGGCAAGGATGTCCTCCACGCTCGCGTATTCGCGCACGGCGGCGAGCGCAATGACGCCCTGATGCGCCTTCGTCGCGCTCATATAGTCCAGCTTGCGGCGGTCCGCCTCGACCACCACGACGCCCGCCTCGCGCGCGGTGGACGCAATGTGGCCCAGCGTCTTGTCGGTCTCGCCCTTCGCCAGATAGATCTTATCAATGGCGGTCCCGGCGCGCAGCGCCTCGATGACGGCGTTCCGGCCCTCGATCATGCCGTCCGCGCCCGCCTCGCGCTCGTCGTCGCGCGGCGGCCTGGCGGTTTTCTTTTCTTCTGCCATATTCTTCACCCTTCGGACAAAATTCTACAAATATCAGTATACCATAATTTGAGCGGAAGGGAAGAGCGTTCTCCGCAAAAATTAACTGAAAATTCATAGCGTTTCCCTTGTGAAAGCGTACAGCTTGTGTTAAGATAGGCAACAATGTAGGAATATTTCGCCGTTTCGGCGAAATTTCCGAAAGGAAGGGCAAAGAATGGACCAGAACAACAATCAAAACCGGGACGACAAGAACCGGGGCGGCGGCACGCGCGGCATCATTTCGCTGGTGATCTGGGCGCTGGTGCTGACCTTTGTGTTCCAGTATGTCACGACGCAGATGAACCAGGCAAAGGAGGCGGAGAGCTCCCACGAGATCGCCTACAGCGAGTTCAAGGAGTTGGTGCGCGAGGGAAAGATCGCCTCCGTCGAATTCGGCGACCGCGTGTTTACGATCAAGCCCGTCGACGGCTTCGTCTACACCGATGAGAAGGGCAAGGCGTACGACGAGCACTACACGCTCTATACCACGATCATCCCCGACGGGAACGAGACGCTCATTCCGCTGCTGGATGAATACGGCGTCGCTTACACCAAGCCGTATCAGCCGGAGATGTCGCTCTTTACGAACATCATGCTGACCTACATCCTTCCGACGGTGATTATGGTGGGATTGTTCCTGCTGATGATGCGTATCCTCACCCGGCGCGGGGGCTTTGGCGGCATCGGCGGCATCGGCTCCGTGGGCAAGGCGAACGCCAAGGTCTACATGGAGCGCAAGACCGGCGTGACCTTTGCGGACGTCGCGGGACAGGACGAGGCGAAGGAGTCCCTCGTCGAGATCATCGACTTTTTGCACAATCCCGAGAAGTACACCGCCATAGGCGCGAAGATCCCCAAAGGCGCGCTGCTGGTCGGCTCTCCCGGCACGGGCAAGACGCTGCTCGCCAAGGCGGTTGCCGGCGAGGCGAACGTG
>SVKP01000179.1 GCA_015068395.1 Oscillospiraceae bacterium | reverse complement strand
GTGCAGCGCAATCTTGGCGTCCTGACGCCGATGGAGAAGCACGAGCAGTATCTCGCGGCGTAAAAAGCGGCCGGCAGCCGTAGCTGCCAGCCGAGAAAAATTTTATAGTTTTTCATTGTCCTCTTGACGGGGAGCGGTTCATTTCAGGCTTTCGGGATTTTATACTACTCTTCGATAAAACGCTTTCACCGAGTTTCGAGCAGATTTTTCGTCATGCAAGGAGGCGGACGCAGGCGGGCTGACGCCCGCCAAGGACAACGACGCGGCATGGCGGAAAATCTGCTCGAAACAAATTAAATGGTTTTGTTGAAGAGTAGTATTAGCTATCTTGTGATGATATCCAGCATCTCCGCGGTGCGGGGGGTGGTGTAGGGGTTGAGATACTCGTTGACCACCTCAAGCGTTTCCTCCGGCAGGAGGTACATGTAGGGGTTGATCCACTGGCAGGGCATCGACATGGCGTGCAGGTTCTCGGTGTTGAACGAGATCGCCTTGGTGCCAAACCAGATCAGGTTGCCGAGCGGCAGGTTCGTGTCGAGATTCTGCGAGGCGATGGAGGCGTATTCGTTCAGCTTGTCGGGCCGGGCAAGCGCCTTTTTCATGACCAGTGTCAGCACGGCGCGCTGCGTCTGCTGGCGGCCCTCGTCGCCGTAGCCGGAGCCGTCGTTATTCTGGCGGAAGCGGCAGACCTCCAGCGCCTGCTGGCCGTTGAGATGCTGCATCCCGCGCGAGTAGTGGATGGCGAGGTCCTGCGCCGGATCGTCGTAGTCCATGTTGCAGGGCACCTTGAAGTCGACGCCGTCCACGGCGTTGACCAGACGGACAAAGCCGTTGAGGTTGACGCGGAAGTAGTAGTCGATGGGCACGCCGAAGGTCTTGGAGACCTCATCCATCAGTCCGTCGATGCCGCCGAAGGCGTAGGCGGCGTTGATCTTTTTGAGCTTCCGGTCCACGTCCACGCGCGTGTCGCGCGCAATGGAGGCGACGCTGACGTCCTGATTCGCCACGTCGTAGGTCACGAGCATCAGACTGTCCGTGTTGCCGCCGCTACGGTCCATGCCGACGAGCAGGAAGGTCCAGCAGTCCTGCTTGCGCTCGTAGAGGTTTACCTCCGGCTCCTCCGTGGTCTGCGGACTGTCCTCCGCGCCGGACGTTGCGCCTGTCACGGGCCGCGTCGTGTTCGCCGCGGGCGTCGGAAGCGGGCGCGGCGTGTCCGCGATGACGGGCTTCTGGACGAGGATCTGCCACAGGCCCCAGAGCGACGCCGTGACCATCATCAGCACCACCAGCGCGCGCCAGAGGCGCTCGTTCTGCGTCAGGACCATTGTTTTCCGTTTATTCACTGCATCTTGCTCCTCATAAGTCGTCGTCTTTGCTCCGTTGGACGGAGGAAGCGGGGAAAAAGTTTCATGAATTGGCGTGGCCGTTTGTCGTGTAGTACAGTACCAGCAGATCGACCACAGCGCCGTAGCTCTTCATGCCCAGCTCGTCCCCGTAGCCGCGCAGCATGGAGTCGTACGCCTTCTCACTTGCCTCGTTGACGGGACCCTCATACTGCTGCCAGTAATCGTTCGCCGCCTGTAAATCCGCCTCAACAGAGGCAGGGAGGGAGAGGCGGATTTCCAGCCATGCCTCCCGGTCCGCGGTGTAGAGCGCGTTGGCAAGGTGGATGTAACCCAGCAGCCAGCCGGAATAGCGGAAGGCATCGTTCTCCACGCGCGTTGAGGCGAGCACCGCGAGGAAGTTGCACTGCTGCTCCGAGGCGATGCCGCGCCGGTGCGCCAGCTCATGCGCCAGCGTCGCCGGGAAGGTCGCGGCGGGGAAGTCCATGTTGAGGTTGGATTCGCCCGTATAGGGGAAATAGACGCCCGTAAAGCCCATCGCGCTCATGATGCGCGAGCAGAGCATGCCCTTGGGCTTCGCCTCGGGACCTACGTTTAAGAAGGGGAACTCCCAGTAGAGCGGGCGGTAGAGGTCGGGGGCGACCGCCATGCTGGATTCCCGCGGCACATTGTATTCGCCCTTCGCGTTTCGCGCGACGCGGTCGGCATAGGCGGCGGTCTGCTCGGCAAAATAGCGCGTGGTCTCAATCAGGTCTGCCTTCGAAACGCTCTGCGGGATGAGCCCGCTGCGCGTGCAGAAATCGTCCGTGTAGTAGTTGACGCCCCAGAGCAGGCAGAACGCGGCAAACAGGCTCAAAATCGCGTTGCACAGCGTCATGGCGCGGCGATACGCCACCTCCGCCCGGTACTCCGCCCGGCGGAAGAGCCATACGCTGCGGACGAGAAAGACGATCAGCCCAATGATGGCGAGCGCGTAGCACAGCTCCATGCCGGAAAACGGCACAAGGGACCACAGCCGCCCGAGCGTGCGTTCCAGCGGCATGGAGAAGTTGTTCGACACCGCGTTCATCACGCTGCGATGGCTGCGGAAGATGAAGAAAAATGCCAGCAGCGCCACGTTGACGAGCAGCCAGATATGGAGTCCCCTGAAAAACCGTATGAAACTGCGCATGAACGCCTTCCTCTCATTCCGCCGCGGCAAGCAGCGCTTTGGTGTATTCCTCCTGCGGATGCGCAAACAGCTCGGCGACGGTGTTTTGCTCGACAATGCGGCCCTGCTTCATGACCATCACCCGGTCGCAGAGCTGATAGACCACGTTGAGATCGTGGGAGATGAACAGGAACGAGAGCTTGTATTCGTCGCGCAGCGAGCGCATCAGCTCCAGGATCTGCCGCTGGATGGTGACGTCCAGCGCGCTGACCGGCTCATCGGCGATGATGAGGCTCGGCTTCTGGATCAGCGCCACGCCGATGCTCACGCGCTGGCGCTGGCCGCCGGAGAGCTCGCGCGGCTTGCGCTCCACGCAGTCGGCGGGCAAGCCCACCAGCTCCACGATCTCCGATACGCGGCGTTTGCGCTCGGGCGCGTCGTACTTGCCGTAAATGCGCAGCGGCTCTTCCAGTATCCAGCCTACCGTGTAGGCGGGGTTGAGCGAGCTGAGGGGGTCCTGAAAGATCATCTGCGGGCGCTTGGTGTAGTGGATGACCTCGCCCGTGTGCGTGTCCACAAGCCCAAGTATGTTGCGCACGAGCGTCGTTTTGCCCGTGCCGGACTCGCCCACGAGGCCCAGTATTTCGCCCCGGCGCAGCTCAAAGCTCACGTCGTAGAGCACGTCGTGCCGCACCTTGCGGCCGCGCGCGTTGGTCTCGCGATACCAGGCGCTCAGGTGCTTGACTTCCAAAACAAGGTCGCTCATGGCTTCAATCCTTTTTTACCCTGCGGGGGATCGCGTCGATCAGCTCGACGGTGTAGGGGTGCGTGGGGTGCAGGAAGATGTCCTCCATCGGGCCCTCCTCCACGATCTTGCCGCGCTGCATTACCGCCACGCGGGAGCAGATGCGGCGTACCACCTGCAAATTGTGGGAAATGAGCAGCATGGAGATGCCGTGCTCCTCGTTCAATCGGCGCAGCAGCTTTAAAATGTCCGCCTGCACGGTCACGTCCAGCGCGGTGGTGGGCTCGTCGAGGATCAGCAGCCTCGGGCGCGTGACCAGCGCCGCCGCGATCATCACGCGCTGGAGCATGCCGCCGGAGCACTCGTGCGGATAGCGCCGATAGACGTCCTCCGGGTCAGGCAGATCCGCCTCCGCCAGCGCCGAGAGCGCGTGGGCGCGGCGCTCTTCCTTAGAGAGCTGTGTGTGCACCGCCAGCGCCTCCTCGACCTGCGGCCCGATGCGCATCAGGGGGTCCATAGCGCTCATCGGCTCCTGAAACACCACGCCGATCACGCTGCCCTGAAGCTTTCTCAGCTCCGCGCGGGAGCGCTGTGCCAGGAGGTCCACGCCGTCGAGCAGCACCTCGCCGCGGCAGACGACCTTCTTGCGCTCGATGAGCCCCGAGAGCGTCATGGCGGTGACGGTCTTGCCGCTGCCGGATTCGCCCACGAGGCCGACGACCTCCCCGTCGGCGATGGTGAGGTCGATGCCGCCCACCGCCTCACGCGGGGAGTCGATAAATTGTACGTGCAGGTCGCGCAGTTCAAGCATGGGATGACCCTCTTACCGTTCTTTTCGCTGCAAGCCCTCGCCGATCATGCCGACGCCGAGGATCAGCAGAATGATGACCAGGCCCGCGCCCAGGGCGTACCACGGCGTTGTTCCGAGGTAGGTCTGGGAGTCGCTGAGCATGAAGCCGAGGCTTGCCTCGTCCGGGGAGACACCGATGCCGAGGTAGCTCATCGCCGCCTCCGCCAGCACCGCGTTGTTGAAGCCGATGGTGATCGCGCTGAGCAGCACCGGCCAGATGTTCGGCAGGATGTGGACGAACAGGATGCGCGCCGTGGAGGCGCCCATCAGCCGGGCGGATTTGACATAGTTTTGCGTGCGCGCGCGGGCGAATTCCGAGCGCACAATGCGCGCGTAGCTGGGAATGAACACGATGCCCAGCGCCAGCAGCAGATGGATCCGTCCCGGCCCCAGCACGCTCACGAGCACCAGCGCCAGCAGGAAGCTCGGAAACGCGCTCAGCGCGTCGTTGAAGCGCATGAGCACCTCGTCCAGCCAGCCGCCGAAATAGCCGGTCAGCGCGCCGACGACCGTGCCGACGATCACGCCGATGAGCACGGTGCCCAGCGCGACGAACAGCGTGGAGCCCGCGCCCTTCATCACACGGGAGAGAATGTCGCGCCCGAATCGGTCCGTGCCCATCAGGTGCGAGAACGTGGGCGCGCTCTCCCGCAGCGCGCCGTTCATCTTCATGGGGTCGTAGGGCGTCCAGAACCAGCCCAAAACGATGAAGCAGAAGACCAGCGCCGAGAGCGTCAGCCCGAAGATCAGAAAATAGTTGCGTTTTTTCTTGACGCCCTTCATAACTTGCCTCCCTCGCCGCC
>SVKP01000178.1 GCA_015068395.1 Oscillospiraceae bacterium | reverse complement strand
CCCATCTTTCCGCTGATACACGCCAGCACTATCCTTCGTTTCTCTTCATAGCTAACCTTTCCCTTTTGTGGCATAGCAATACTCCCCCTATAGGTGACAGTTTTCTTTTTCACTGTCTCCTATAGGGGGAGCATATCAGTCAGCTTGGGCACTCTTTTTATGTATTTTCTGTTATGGCAGCTCCGGCAGCGAGTCGTCCTCGGCAATCCAGTCTGCGACGTCGACGATCTCATACTCCGTCGGCGTGCGGCGGATCACGACGCGCGTGAGCCCCGCGTTGATGATTTGGCGGCGGCACATTGAGCAGGCGGTCGCGTCGCCCAGCAGCGCACCGGTCTGCGCGTCGCGCCCGACGAGGTAGATCGTGCCGCCGACCATGTCCCGGCGCGAGGCGGAGATGATGGCGTTCGCCTCGGCGTGCACGCTGCGGCACAGCTCATAGCGCTCGCCGCGCGGCACGCGCATCGCCTCGCGCGTGCAGTAGCCCAGATCGACGCAGTTCTTCCGCCCGCGCGGCGCGCCGTTGTAGCCGGTGGAGATGATCTCATCGTTCTTGACGATGATCGCGCCGTAGACCCGCCGCAGGCAGGTCGCGCGCTCAAGCACCGTCTGCGCAATGTCGAGATAGTAATTGTCCTTGCTGATGCGTCCCATGGGCGTTCCTCCTTATAAGATCCCTGTCAGGTCAAACTCCGGGGTGTATTCTTCCTTCGCGCTGCTCTTCTCCTGCACAAAGCCGTCCGTGATGCCGCAGGCGCTCATGTACTCCACCGCCGCGCGGTACTCCGCCCCCGTGATGCGCCGCGCGAGCGCGCCGGAGGCGTTCTTCTGCGGCGTGTACTGGCTCATCAGCGAGAACAGCACCTCGCCCGGGCGGAAGCGCGCGGCGACATAGTCGATCACACGGCGCGTATTGTCCAGCTTTCCCGGCAGGACCATGTGGCGGATAAGGACGCCGCTTTGCAGCAGTCCGTCCTCTCCCATGCGGTACGGCCCCGTCTGGCGGAGCATCTCGTCGATCGCCGCCTGCGCGACCGCAAAGTAATCCGGCGCGGCGGACAGCTCTCCGGCAAGCGCCGCGTCCGCATACTTGAGGTCGGGCAGGTAGATTTGCACCTTCCCCTCCAGCGCGCGCAACGTCTCCACGCTCTCATAGCCGCCGCAGTTCCACACGACGGGCACGGGCAGCGGCTCGCGCAGCGCCTCCAAGATCCACGGCGTGAAGTGCGTCGGCGTCACAAGGTCGATGCAGTGCGCGCCGTCCGCGACCAGAGCGTCAAAGATCTCCCGCAGCCGCGCGGGGGAGATCGGCTTTCCGAAGCTCTCGTGCGAAATAGGCCCGTTCTGGCAGTAGACGCAGCCGAGATTGCAGCCGGTGAAAAACACGCAGCCCGCGCCGCGCGTTCCGGAGAGGCAGGGCTCCTCCCATTGGTGGAGCATCGCGCGCGCCGCGACGAGCCCGGCGGGCATGCGGCAGAAGCCCGTGCCGGACGTTTCCGTGCGCTCCGCGCCGCAGCGGCGGGGACAGATATTGCAGATCATGCCTTGGGGCGGAAGTCCGGGCCGAGGTCGCCCCGCGCCCAGTGCTTGCGGCACAGGCCGATGTACTTGTCGTTCGCGCCGAGCACGACCTGCGCGCCCTCCTTGAGGACATGGCCCTCCTCGTCAAAGCGCGCGTTGAAGGTCGCCTTCTTGCCGCACCAGCAGATGGTCTTGACCTCCTCGAGCTTGTCCGCCATCACGAGCAGCTCATAGCTGCCGGGGAACAGCTCGCCGCGGAAGTCGGCGCGCAGGCCGTAGCACATCACGGGGATGTCGCAGTCGTCGACCAGATGCACGAGGTACATGACCTCCTCCCGCGACAGGAACTGCGCCTCGTCCACGATGATGCAGGCGTTGGTTTTCAGCTCGTCCTCGCTCAGGGCGCGCATTTCGTCAAAGTAGATGCAGGGCTCCTCCAGCCCGATGCGCGAGTGGACCATGTGATCGCCGTCCCGCTGGTCGAGCCGGGGCTTGGCGAGCAGGACCTTCTGCCCGCGCTCACGGTAGTTGAAGTGCGCCATGAGCGCGTTGGCGGTCTTGCTGGACCCCATCGCGCCATACTTGAAATAAAGCTGTGCCATGTGATCTTCTCTCTCCTGTTTATGGTTTCTTTTGATGCTCTTGGTTGATTATTTCAGGGCATATCATGGGAACGGAAGCGATAAGGAGACTCCCCCTACTTTTCGACGTCTCGAAAGGTCGCTTCGCGACAGCTCCCTCCAGAAGGGAGCCTAAGAGAACGCGCCCTTTAGTCTCCCTCTTTGTGAGAGGTGGCACGCGCGTCAGCGCGTGACGGAAGGAGTCCCCGCGCAACCGCGGTATAGTGCCGAAACGCGCTCGGGATCGCGAGCGTCTCAAATTCCGCCGCGTCCACCCAACGGAAATTGGGCCCCTCGCCCGTGACCTCCGCAAAATAGCCCTTCATCTGCCATTCGATGTGCGTGAAGACATGCTTCGCCGCGCCGCAGGACGCGAGGCTCTGCGCGGCAAGCCCCCATTGCGCGAGCACAATGCGCGCGGCGGACTCGTCCAGATTCCCCGCGACGTTTGGAAACTCGGTCAGCCCCGCCAGCAAGCCCGTCTCCGGCCTTTGACGGACCGCGAGAGTGCCGTCGCGGACGAGCAGGAAGACCGTGCGCTCCTCCGCGCGGCGCGGCTTTTTCTCCGCGCGCACGGGCAGCGTCTCCGTCAGCCCCTCGCGGTACGCCGCGCAGAACGCCCGTCCGGGACAGTCGCCGCACAGCGGCGCGCCGTTTGGAAGGCACGCCGTCGCGCCGAGGTCCATCATCGCCTGATTCCACGCGCCGGGACTGTCGCGGTCGATCGCCGCGGCGAGCTTTTCGCGAAACAGCCGCTTGACGCGCGCGTCGGTCACGTCCTGCGCGCAGGAGCACAGCCGCGCCGCCACGCGCAGCAGATTGCCGTCGACCGCCGGCTCCGGCGCGCCGAAGTTGATCGACGCGATCGCGCTCGCCGTATAGTCCCCGATACCGGGGAGGCGGCGCAGCTCCGCATAGCTCTGGGGCAGCTCGCCGCCGTACGCCTCGACCACCAGCTGCGCCGCGCGGCGCAGGTTGCGCGCGCGGGAGTAGTAGCCCAGCCCCTCCCAGAGCTTGAAAAGCCGCTCCTCCGGCGCCGCCGCGAGCGCGCGGACGTCCGGCAGCTCCGCCATAAAGCGGGCAAAGTACGGCAGCACCGCACTCACGCGGGTCTGCTGAAGCATGATTTCGCTGACCCAGGTGCGGTAGGGCGACAGCTCCTCCCGCCACGGGAGGATGCGCCGGTGAACGCCGTACCACGCCAGCAGCGGTTCGCGCAGCGCCTCCAGATTTTCCCAATGCTCTCTCATTTTCGGTTGAACCTCGTCGCGTAGCCGCAGCGCCTGCACAGCGCCTCCGACGGCCTGCGACGCGAAAACCCGTCCAAAATCGCCTGCGCCCGCGGACCCGCGAGGATGTCGGAAAGCTCGCTCTCAAAGAGGTTTCCCAGCGCCAGCGCGCCGTCGTGGTCGAGGCAGCAGGGGACCACCGTGCCGTCCGCCAGCACGCCGAGCTGCTCCCGCAGGGCAAGGCAAAACTCGGCGGCGGTCTCGTCCGCGTCCGGGTCGGGCCAGTCGAACGCCGCCTCGCGCTCCAGATAGAGGTTTTCCGCCAGACGAAAGCTCCGCGCGCGCGGCTCGGGCCAGTCGCTTTGCCCTGTCTTTTCGCGCAAAAAGTCCAGAATAGCGCCGTTGCCCGCGTCCGCCGCGCCCTCGTTCCACAGCCGCAGCGCGATGATAACGCCGCGCTCCGCCGCGCGCGCGGCAAACGACCAGACCGATTCCAGATACTGCCGCGCCTGTCGCGGGTCGCCGCCGTTTTCCTCGACGCTGTGCAGCGAAACGGCGACGCGGTAAAGCGCGGGCGCCGCCAAAAGCGTGTCCGCCTGCGCGTCCAGCAGCGTACCGTTGGTCGTGATGCAGACCTTCATGCCCCGCTCCGCGGCGAGCGCGAGCAGCGCGCCCAGCTCCGGGTGCAGCAGCGGCTCGCCCATGAGATGCAGATAGACATAGGAGACATGCGCGCGCAGCCGGTCCAGCGCCAGCGCGAACTCGTCCGGCGACATCGTGCGCGGCGCGCGCCGCGTGCCGGGGCAGAACGCGCAGCGCAGATTGCAGACGTTCGTGATCTCTACATAGGCCCTCTTCAGCACGGCGCACCCCCCTTTCACAGCAACGATTACTATACCACAAAACCTGCGGCTTGCGCAATAGCGACAAATCGGATATAGTATCATGCAGTACGAAAGGAAGGAACATCCATGAAGATCACCTATATAGCCCACAGCGGCTTTCTCGTCGAGTGGAACAGATTCTACACACTTTTTGACTGGTGGCAGGGCGAGCTGCCGCCGCTGGACCGGGACAAGCCGCTTCTGGTCTTCGCCAGCCACAGCCACCACGACCACTTCGACCCCAAGATATTCCGCCTGCCGGAGACGCACCCCGACACGCGCTTCATTCTCTCCCACGACATCCGCCTTCCGACGCGGCACTGGGACAGTCTGGGGCTGAACGAGGAACTCTTTGCGCGCGTGACCTCCATTCGCGTCGACAGCCTGCTCACGACCGAAGCGGCGGGCGAGGAGCTGACCGTCCGCACCGTCCGCTCCACCGACGAGGGCGTTGCGTTCCTTCTCTCCGCCGAGGGGCGGCTTGTCTACCACGGCGGCGACCTCAACTGGTGGCATTGGGAGGAAGAGGACAAGCAGTACCGCAACAACATGGCGGCGAACTACCGCCGTGCCATTGAGACGCTTGCCGCCTGCGTGCGAGACGAGGCCGCCGACTCCGGCTGCGAGCCGGTCATCGACGCTGCGATGGCGCCGCTCGACCCAAGGCTGGAGGACGCCTATGCCATGGGCGTGGAATACCTGCTCAAAAACGTCGCGGTCCGCAAGCTCTTCCCCATGCATATGTGGGACAAATACGACTGGATCGAGCGCTGCCGCCGCGAGCATCCCGCCGACGCAGACAAGCTCGTGCCCATCACCGCAACCGGCCAGACCTTTGAGCTTTGACAGAGCAATTTCAAAAACAGAATAACGCAATAAAAAATGTGAAAGCAATCTTGCAAAATGACACTTGCTTTCCGTCGGAATATAGGATAGAATGATTTCAGCAAGAAAAAAGTTTGTTGAAACTGTTTATATTTCAGGAAGGAGACGCGTCATGGCCAAATTCAAAGTTTACTACACCATCGAACTCAACGAGGTGGCAACGGAGATCTTCAACAAGAACGATTTTGAAGTGAAGCTTTGCTCGCACAACGACGAGGAGACGTACGTCAAAGAGCTTGCCGAGTTCCAGCCCGACGGCATCATGTGCCGCACCGAACCCATCACGGCGAAGATGATGGACGTATGCAAGAACCTCAAGGTCATCGGCAAGCAGGGCGCCGGACTTGACAACATCGACATGGACCACGCAGCCGAGAAGAACATTCAGGTCGTCTTCGCGCCCGCCGGCAACGCCAACGCCGTCGCCGAGCACGCGATTT
>SVKP01000177.1 GCA_015068395.1 Oscillospiraceae bacterium | reverse complement strand
TCGCAGGGGTGGCAGGCGAAACGCTCTGCCTCCGTGACGTCGCGGTCCAGCAGCAGATGCACGCGGTGGTCCACGTCGTTGGCGAGTCCCAGAACGCTGCAGGAGCCGGGGGAACAGCCGAGCAGCTCCTCCATTTTCTCGGGCGGCGCGAAGGACAGGCGGGAGGAGCCTATCTGTCGACTCAGGTCTTTGGTGTAAAACGGTTTGTCCTCCGGCATCGCCAGAAGGTAAAACACCGTCTGCTGGCGGTTGCAGAGAAAGAGGTTTTTGCAGATTCTTGTGCCCAGCTTGTCGCTGATCGCGGCGCAAACCTCCATATTCTCTGCCGCCTCATGCTCCACGCGGCGATAGGGAACGTGCAGACGGTCCAACAGAGCAAAGGCTTTCTTGGCGCGCTCCGAGGCGTTTTCCGGGGCAGACTCAAAAAAATCGGATACCAGCATCAGTCGTGATCTTCCTTCAAAAGGTTTTCTCCCGCCTTGTAGATGTCTCCCGCGCCGACGGTGAGGATCAGATCGCCGGGCTTTGCGAGAGAACGCAGTGTTTCGGTCACGCGGGAGAGCGTCGGGCAGTAGATGGAGCCCGGAATACGGGCGGCGAGATCGGCGCTGGAGATGCCAAGGTCGTTTTGCTCCCGTGCGGCATAGATCTCAGCGAGGACCAGCACATCGGGTTCGGAAAGCTCGCGCACGAAATCGTTGAAAAGCTTATACGTCCGCGAATAGGTGTGCGGCTGGAACGCGCAGATAATGCGCTGATAGGGCAGGGTGCGTGCCATCGCCAGAAGCGCGTGCAGTTCTCCGGGGTGGTGGGCATAGTCGTCGTAAACCGCTGCGCCGTGGTATTCGCCCTTCTTTTCAAAGCGACGTCCCGCGCCGTGAAAGAGGGAAAGCCCGCGCTCCACAGCGTCTCCCGGGACGCCGAGCAGGTATGCCGCGGAGGCGGCGGCAAGCGCGTTCATGACGTTGTGATTGCCGGCGACATTCAGATCGACGTGCGCGTACCGCTTGCCGCGGATGGATATGTCAAACGAGGGCAAGCCGTCTGCCCACGTCAGGTTTTCGGCGTGGCAATCGGCGCTTTCTTCGGAGAAACTGAACCAAAACACGGGTTTTGTAAAGTCCTTCAGAGTTTCCCGCGCCCCGCTGTCATCCCGGTTGGCGACGACATAGCCGTTTGCAGGGGTCAGCTCGGCAAATCTGCGGAATGAATGCTCCACATCGGCGAGGTCCCGGAAGAAATCCAGATGGTCCGCCTCGACGTTGAGAATGACCGCCACGGTGGGGAAGAAGCTCAGAAAAGAGTTGCAGTATTCGCAGCTCTCGGCGATGATCGTGTCGCCGTGGCCCACACGGTAGCCGGAGTGCAGCAGCTCCAACGTCCCGCCGATCATCACGGTCGGGTCACGCTGCGCCGCCATAAAGATATGCGTCGCCATCGAGGTGGTGGTCGTTTTGCCGTGGGTGCCGGAGATGCACAGTGCGTTTTGATACCCCTTCATCAGCTCGCCCCACGCCTGCGCGCGCTCAAAGACCGGGATGCCTCTGGTGACGGCGCCCGAGATCTCGGGGTTGTCG
This sequence comes from Oscillospiraceae bacterium, assembly GCA_015068395.1. Classification (GTDB taxonomy): domain Bacteria; phylum Bacillota; class Clostridia; order Oscillospirales; family Oscillospiraceae; genus Hominicoprocola. Next base: position 13,311 of record SVKP01000177.1, on the reverse strand, counting down.
TCGTGGATCGCGGCGGTGCGGATAACAAAATCACAGTCGCCCAGATTCTCCGCGGCATGTCCGATGGAGACGGAGATCCCAAGCGAACGCAGATGCTCCACGGCAGGGCTTTCGTGCATGTCGCTGCCCTGAACGGCGACGCCCATGCTGTGCAGGACCTCAGCGAGAGGGCTCATGGACACCCCGCCGATCCCAGCGAGATGCGCCCGTTTACCGGGCTTTAGATAAGAAAAAATGTCCGCGGAAGTGTTATTCATGAAAACGTCCCTTTCGGAATCTGAAAATTCAGTATCGGATGGTTTATTAAATACATTATAATATATCCCTTTGCAAAGCGCAATTCTCTTTTTCTCGTGAGATTTTACGGAGAAAAAGATTTATGTTAACTCAACGCGAGTGAAAATAACAGAGATACGCGATGAAACGATATTATGTAGACAAAACGTTTTTTTTCTGCTATGATACAAAAGGTATTTTATGGGAAGGGGACGCCATGCAGGAAGAGCAGAAGAAAAGGAATATTCGCACCGTTGGAATCATGATGGCGCTGACCCTGCTGGGCAAGGTGCTGGGGCTTGCACGCGACATGCTGCTGGGCAGGACCTTTGCCACGGGGCTGGAGGCGGACGCGTTCATGGCGGCGAGCCGTATCCCGCGCAATTTCTTTGACGCGATATTTGCCTCGGCGATCTCGGCGAGCTTTATCCCGGTGTTCAACGAATATCTGGAGAAAAAGGGGAAGGACGAGGCGTTCCGGCTCTCAGGGGCGTTCATCACGCTGATGGCGCTGCTCACCGCTGCGCTCAGCGCGCTGGGGATGCTGTTTGCCCAGCCGATCACAACGCTGCTCGCCAAGGGCTTTGACGCGGAGACCTCGCTGCTTTGCGCGCGGCTGCTGCGCCTTCTTTTCCCAACGGTGTTTTTTACGGGGCTTGCCTTTTCCCTCGTGGGCGTTTTACAGTCCTTGGGGGAGTTCAATATTCCCGCGCTGCTCTCCGCCGTTTCCAATGCCGTCATCATACTATATTATATATGTATGGTCGACCGCTTCGGCGTCATGGGCCTTGCCGTTGCGTTTCTCGTCGGATGGGGGGCGCAGGTGCTGATCCAGCTGCCTGCGCTGCACCGCTTTGGTTACCGTTATCAACCGACTCTGCGCCATGAAGGTTTACATAAAATATTCCTTCTTGCGGGGCCGGTGCTGGTCAGCACTTGGGTGCAGCCGCTGAATCTGATGATTGCGACGCGCTATGCATCCTTTATCCCGGGCGGCGCCAGTGCGTTGGAGTACGCCAACACACTCTATACGATCGTGGCGGGCGTGTTTGTGCTGTCGATCGCGAACGTGATCTTTCCTGAGCTCTCGCGCAGCGCGGCGCGAGAGGATGACACGGCGATGGGGGAGAGTATCTCCGGTACGCTCGGCGCGATGCTGTTTCTGCTGACCCCGATGGCGGTCGGGCTGGCGGTGCTTGCGCGCCCGATCGTGCGCCTTTTGTATGAATGGGGCGCATGGGACGCCTCGTCCACGGACCTGACCGCGGGCGCGTTGGCTTTTCTCTCCGCCGGGATGCTCGGCTATGGGGTGCAGATCATCCTCAGCCGCGCGTTCTACGCGGAACAGAAGGGTAAAACGCCGCTCTTGGCGGGTACGGCATCCGTTCTTGCCAACCTTGCTCTGTGCGCGTTGCTCGCGCCTGCTCTGGGACTGCGCGGTTTGGCGCTTGCCTCCGCGGTCGCGCTGACCGTTCCGGCGCTGGTGCTGCTTATTGCGGTGCGGCGGCGGTATCCGGGTGCTTTGACGCGCGCCGCGGCGGTGGATTTCGGGAAAATGCTTTTCTGCTCCGCCTTGATGGGCATTTCGGTCCATTTTGCGCGCGCGGCGCTTGCGGAGCGGCTTAGCGATACGCTCACGGCGCGTGCCGCCGCCGTTTTTGCACCGGCGCTGCTCGGCGTCGCCGTCTATTTTGCGCTTGTGTTGTTGTGCCGTGTGAGCACAGTTTCGCAGCTTCGGGAGTTGCTGCGCGGAAGGAGGAAACACACTTGATACAGGAAAGCCTGATCTTGGGCTCGATTTGGTTTGGACTCTGCAAGCTCTGGGAGGCGCTGCGGCGTTCTGCACCGGGACGTTGGTTTGAGAAGTTTTGCTGCCGCCTCGGCGGCCTGTGGCGGGAAAGCTTTCTGGTAAACTGGTTTTGCTCACCGGGTTGTCTAAGACCACGGAGCGCGACGCCGGGACGTGCGAGGCGCCGCTTCTGTGAGATCTATCGTCGTCTGCATCTCGACCGTCTGCTGGAGGGGAGCATATTTCTGCACAGTTTTGTGTGGTGCGCTCTGGTCACGGCGCTTGCGCCGCTGCTGCCAACGATCGGCGTGCTTGCACTCTCGCTCGTGGGGATCGTTTCCGCGCTTCTTTTGGCGCTGCATGAGCCGGAGCGTGCCCTGCGGCGAAATCCGCTCGCGTTGCCTTTGGCTGCCTACGCTGCTTTGTACCTCATCGGCGCGCTGACCTCCGTGGACCTGCGCGGGAGCGTATGGGTCACGGCCGTGACGCTCGCATTCATGCTGTTTTCCTGCGTGCTCTTTCACGCGGTGGACACCCGCGCGCGGCTGGATGCGCTGATTGCAGCCATGGTGACAGCGGGCGCGGCGGTGTCCGGCTACGGTATCCTGCAATACCTGTTCGGCTGGGGATACCAGTCCGCCGCCTGGGTGGATGCGGACCTCTTTTCCTCCATCAGCTTCCGTGTCGGCTCCACGATGGAAAACCCGAATATGCTGGGCCAATACCTGACGCTGATGATCCCTCTGGGTGGAGCCAAGTTGCTCTCATCGAAGGGGACGGCGCGGCGGCTGTACTATTTTGCCTGCTGCGGCGTGATGTGCCTCTGCATGATCCTGACCTTCTCGCGCGGCGCCTGGCTGGGGCTGATGTTTGCAGGTATCCTGTTTTTTGTTGCTTTGCAGCCCCGACTGGTGGCGCTGCTCCCCATCGCGGCGGCTGTGCTCTATGTGCTGTTGCCGGATACTGTGATTAGCCGGTTTACAAGTATAGGTGATATGAAGGATCGCTCCACCTCATATCGCGTCAGTATCTGGATGGGGACCCTCGCCATGCTGAAGGACGGTTACTGGCTCACCGGCATCGGTCCGGGCGAGGCGGCGTTCAACACCATCTATGCATTTTACAGCTATGAAGCGAGCGTCGCCCAGCATTCGCACAACTTGTTTTTGCAAATTGTCTGCGACGCGGGCATCGCCGCGCTGCTGGTGTTCGTCTGGCTTGTCGTTCGCTATTACCGCGTGCTCGGCGCCGCGCTGCTGCGCGGCATAGCAGACCAAGGGCAGCGCCTGACCTGCATCGCCTTTGCCTCCGGCATGCTGGGCTTTCTGGTGCAGGCGATGACGGACTATTCCTTCTATAATTATCGCGTTATGTTCCTGTTCTGGGCATATCTGGCTCTTGGAACAATATCAGCTGGTATTGTAAACGAGGCGAAAACGGAGGTGGGCGCTTGATCCGTGTGCTGAACATCATCAGCGACAGCAACATCGGCGGGGCAGGACGCGTTCTGCTCAACTATCTGCGCTGCGCGGACCGCTCGCGCTTTGAGACGCTTGCTGCCGTTCCGCGCGGCAGCCTGCTGAAAGCGCCGCTGGAAGAGCTGGGCGGGATCGTTTACGAGGTGGATGGGCTCGCGGAGCGTTCCCTTCATCCCGCGGACGTCCATACGATCTCACTGCTGCTTCGGCAGCTGCGGCCCGACGTCGTGCATACGCACGGCGCGCTTTCGGCAAGGATCGCGGCAAAGCGCTGCGGCGTTCCCGCCATTGTGATGACAAAGCACTGTCCCGCGCACCGCGGCGGCATGTTGAGCCGCTCGGCGCACCGCGCAGTGGACACCTGTCTGACGGACGCGGTTGTCGCTGTGTCCGAGGCGGTGGGGCGGCAGCTTCGGGAAGCCGGAACGCCTGAGCGCCTGATCCATGTTATCAGCAACGGCATCGTGCCCAGCGAGACCTCCGACACAGCGGGCGATGCGCTGCGCGAAAGACTGGGGCTGGACGCCGGTCGCCTCTGGGTCGGCGTTGCGGCACGGATGGAGCCCGTCAAGGGCGTGGACCTCTTTCTGGATGCGGCGTTGCAGCTCGCGAAGCGGCGGGGCGACCTGTGCTTTGCGGTGTTCGGCACGGGCAGCGAGGCGGAGAGATTGCGCGAGCAGGCGGAGCCGCTGGGCGACGCAGTGCGCTTTTGCGGCTTTGTGGATGAGATCGAGCAGGCGCTTGCGCTGCTGGACGTGGTCGTCGTGCCGTCCCGGGAGGAAGCATTTTGCCTCACCGCGGCGGAGGCGCTGTCCACGGGAACGCCGGTCGCGGCGTTCGACGTGGACGGCGTCGGCGAGGTGGTGCGAAACGAGGAAACGGGACTGCTTGCCCCGGCGGGCGACACGGCGGCGCTTGCGAGGGCGGTGGAGCGTCTTGTGGACGACGCGGAGCTGCGCCGCCGCCTGGGGGAAAACGGAAAGCGCCTGGTCCGGGAGCGTTTCACAGCGGAGGCGATGGCGCGCACGCTAGAAGCACTCTATGAACAAACGCTTGCGGCGAAAGGAAGAACGGTTTGAGCCGTTGGAAAGTCGCGGAAAATGAAACATAAGAATCTGTTTTGCGGAGGCTTGACATGAAAACGAAGAGGAAATTCAACATCGTAGACGTTATTCTGATCGCGTTGGCGGTACTGGCTGCGGTGGGCGTGCTGGCGCTGCGCAACCGTGTTACCGGCGCAAGCGTCTCGCGTGCGACCACGCCGATGCGCTGCACCGTGGAGATGACCTGGGCGCCGGCTGATATGGCGAACCAGATGAAGGTGGGGGACCGTGTGTATCATTCCACCGACAGCAAGTATATCGGCACGGTGGCGGCGGTGCGCTGCGCGCCGCATAAGGAGAATTCTTATCTCCCGGCGGAGGGGCGTTTCGTACAATACGAGAGCAAGGACGGCTATGACATCTATCTGACCATTGAGGGCGATGGGTATACGACCGATCGTGATGTTGTCATTGGCGAGGTCAATCCCAAGGTATGCGGCGAGATGGCGATCAAGGGTCAGGGCTTTGCGCGCATGGCATACGTGGTGAACCTGGACCTGATGGGCGCGGAGCTCCAGAAGAACGAGGATGTAGGAAACGGGAGTCTGGAAGCGGTTTACGTCGTCCAGCTGACCGATATGCGCGAGATGCTGCTTGACGGCGTGCAGGTGGGCGACAAGTTTTATGAAAAAACCAGCAAGGCGCTGATGGGCGAGGTGATCGACGTTCGGATCGAGGACCATGTCGAGACGCAGCTTGGCCCCGGTGGAGAGACGATCGACGCAAAGAAGGAAAACAGCTGGGACCTCTATGTCACGCTGCGCGGCCGCGCGGTGGAGAAGCCTGACGGCTATTACCTTGACGGCGGGACCGAGCTGAAGGTCGGCGCGTCCGTCACCATGAACTCGCAGCGCTTTGAACGGACGGGCGTGTTCTACGCGATGGAGAGTATTGAGGGCGTGAAATGAAATCAAAAAAGGTCCTGATGGTGCTCATGGGGCTTGAGATCGGCGGAGCGGAGACGCACGTCGTCGAGCTGTCCAAGGAGCTGCACAGAAAAGGCTGGGACGTCGCAGTCGTGTCCAACGGCGGGGTCTATGAGCGTGAGCTGGCAGAGGCGGGAATCCGCTGCCACCACGCGCCGCTACACAAGCGGGACGCCTTTCTGATGCTGCGTTCGCTGCACATCCTCCGCCGTGTCATTCGGGAGGAGAAGCCGGACGTCGTCCACGCCCATGCGCGGATACCGGCATTTCTGTGCGGCATCTTGCAGCGCCAAATGGGTTTTCCCTTTGTGACTTCTGCACATTGGGTGTTTTATGTAAACGGACTTCTCAAGCGGATCGCCAACTGGGGCGAGCGGACGGTCGCGGTGAGCGACGATATCAAGGCGTATCTGATCGAGAGCTATGGGGTCCCGGCGGAGCATATATCCGTGACCATCAACGGCATCGACACGGATAAATTTTCACCCGAGGTCTCGGGCGAGCGCGTGCTGCGGGAGTTTGGGCTGTCCGACCAGCAGCCGGTGATCTCCTATGTCAGCCGCATGGACGAGAGCCGCGCGCTTGTGGCGAGACAGTTGGTTTCCATCGCGCCGCGGCTCAGGGAGGCGATCCCCGGCGTTCAGCTGCTCATTGCGGGCGGTGGCGACGTCTTTGACGAGATCAAGGCGCGCGCGGACGCCGCAAACGAAAAGGCGGGCGAGCGCTATGTCGTGATGACGGGCGCGCGCACCGACATCAATGAGATCGCGGCGGCGGGCGAGCTGTTTGTCGGAGTCAGCCGTGCGGCGCTGGAGGCGATGGCGGCGGAAAAGCCTGTGATCGTCGCGGGCAACGAGGGCTATATCGGCCTGTTTGACGAGAGCAAGCTTGCGCTTGCACAGTCGAACAACTTCTGTTGCCGGGGCTGCGAGCAGTCCGCGGAGGACAGGCTCTACAACGACATTGTATACGCCATGTGCGAGCTTGACCGGGAAAAACGTGTCGACTTAGGAAAATACGGGAGAAAAGTCATTCAACAATATTACTCCGTCGCTCGGATGGCGGAGGACTGCGAGGCGGCGTATCGGGAGGTGCTCAACGAGCATACGCGCGTGGTTCTCTCCGGTTATTACGGCTTTCGCAATCTCGGCGACGACGCCATTCTGCTTGCGCTGCGCAACCGTCTGCATGAGGCGGTCCCGGGCGCGTCGCTGGTCGCGCTTTCGCGCCGTCCGTCGGAGACTCAGGAGAAATGCGGCGTTGAGGCAGTCAATCGCTTTGAACCCTTTGCCGTCCGGCGCACGATAAAGGGCGCGAGCTGCTTCGTCAGCGGCGGCGGCAGCCTGCTGCAGGACCACACCTCCACGCGCTCCCTGCTTTACTACACCATGCTGATCCGCATGGCAAAGCACTACGGGAAGCCAATCATGTTTTACGCAAACGGGATCGGCCCGGTCGAGACCGAGCCGGACCGCAAGCGTGTGCGGGAGGTCGCGGAGATGGCGGACGTCATCACGCTGCGCGACGAGGAGTCGCTGGACGCGCTGCGCGAGATGGGCGTGCAGAATCCGAATATCAGCGTTACCTCCGACCCGGTCTATTCGCTGGAGGCGGGTGAGAGCGCGCGCGGGCTTGACCGGCTGCGCCAGCGCGGCATACCCGCAGACCGGCCGATCGTCGGCGTTTCCGTGCGTTTTGCGGCGGGAATGGAGCCAAATATCACGGAATTTGCAAAGTTCTGCGACGCGTTGAGCAAAACGGCGACGGTCGTATTCCTCGATATGCAGCAGCCGGACGACACCGCGGCGAGCGCGGCGGTGCGCGGGCAAATGACCGCGGCAGCCTATGAGATCGCAACGCCGTATGACCCGCTGGCAATGGCGGATATGATCGCCGCGATGGAAGCAGTCGTGAGCACGCGGCTGCACAGTATGATCCTTGCGGCGTGTGCGCACGTTCCTGTGCTGGGAGTTGTCTATGACCCCAAGGTCAGCGCGTGTGCCCATACGCTTGGGATGCCTGAGGCGGGGACGCTGGCGTCGTTTGACGCCGGAAAGGCGCTGGAAACGCTGCAAACGGTGCTCGATCACCGCGACGACTATGTTTGCCGACTTGCAAAGACCGCGGACGAGTTGCGCGAAAGGGCAAAAGGGAACGAGGCAGCGTTCCTGAGACTTTTGGGAAGGCCTGATACAGACGGAGAAAAAGAATGAGTCCGTCTTTTTCATAAAAATAGCCTATGACAGGCGGTTCTGCTAAGAATATAGACAGGAATAATAGAAAACAGCTGAAATCATAGGATTTCAGCTGTTTAATTTAAAATAGCGATGGAATTACTAGTTTAAAATAAAATGCTAATGCTGCGAAGCGATTTGGAGAGGAAAAACACGCAGAATCAACGCTTTTGGAGCATGACTGCGGTCCTTCAAGGGCGGGAAAGATATCCCGAGAAGAAATACCGATAAACAAAAGTCTAATGTGTTGCACCTTGCAAGGCCTTAGCCGTTTCTCTTACGGAAAGTCAGATATCCTTCCAGCATCAGGGAGGCGGCAACGGCGTCCACGGTCTTTTTTCGCTCCTTGGCGCGCTTGCCGTTGGCGGCAAGAATGTTATGCGCATCCACGGTCGTGCGCCGTTCGTCCCAAAGCGTGACGGGCAGGCCCGTCGTTTCGCGCAGCTGCTCGGCAAACGCCTCCGCCTTTTCGGCGCGGGGTCCGCGCGTGCCGTCCATGTTGATGGGATGGCCGAGCACCAGCTCCGCGACCTCGTGCTCCGCAATGAGCGCCTGGATACGCTCAATGACAACCTCGCTTCGGTAAGCGTTTACCACAGTGGAAAAGCCGCACAGCGTCAGGGTACGGTCGGAAATCGCAACGCCTGTGTGCGCGTCTCCATAGTCGATCGCCATGATTTTCATAGAATGTCCTTTCTCGCTGTCCGCCGTTAAGCGCCGCTGTCCGGGGACTCCGCCCCTGTGGGAACGGCTGTCGCGGGAAGCTGCTGGCCCTTCATTTTCAGCTCCTCCCACTGTTCGCGCGTAATCAGCAGGGCACGGGGCTTCGAGCCCTCAAAGGGCCCGATGATGCCGCGCTCCTCCATCTGGTCAACGATGCGCGCGGCGCGGGAATAGCCAAGCTTGAGGCGGCGCTGGAGCATGGATGTGGACGCCTGCCCGGTTTCCATGACGACCTCAATCGCCGCGTTGAGCATCTCGTCCGCGTCCTCGGAGGCTGGCTCCTGCTCAGGAGCGTTCCCCTTCCCGGAGCGCTCCTTCTCGGCGACGTTCTGCTCGATCTTTTCGATGATGTCCTTGTCGTAGCTCGCCTCGCCATTTTCCTTGACGAAGCTGACCACGCGCTCGATCTCCTCGGGGGAGATGAAGCAGCCCTGTACGCGGTTTGGCTTGCCGATACCAAGCGGGGCGTAGAGCATGTCGCCCTTGCCCACAAGCTTTTCCGCGCCGGGGTTGTCGAGGATAATGCGGGATTCGAGCGAGGACGCCACGGCGAAGGCGATGCGGCTGGGAATGTTCGCCTTCATGAGTCCCGTGATGACGTCCGCGCGTGGGCTCTGCGTCGCAATGACAAGGTGCATACCGGCGGCTCTGCCCATCTGCGCCACGCGGCAGATGGATTCCTCGACCTCCTTCGCCGCGACGAGCATCAGGTCTGCCAGCTCGTCAATGACGATCACGACGGTGGGATATTTGCGCAGCTCCGGGTCGCGCTCCGTGAGCGCATTGTAGGCGGCAAGCTCCTTCACGCCGTGGTTCGAGAACATCTGATACCGCTTCATCATCTCGTAGACAGCCCATTGCAGCGCACCCGCCGCCTTTTTCGGGTCGGTGACGACGGGAATCAGCAGATGCGGGATGCCGTTGTACGGTGCAAGCTCCACCATCTTCGGGTCCACCATGATAAAGCGCACTTCATCCGGCGTAGACTTATAGAGCATGGACACAATCAATGAGTTTGTGCAGACGGATTTGCCCGAGCCGGTCGTACCGGCAATCAGGACGTGCGGGAATTTCGCAATATCGCCCACAATAGAGCTGCCATTGATGTCCTTGCCGACGGCAAAGCAGACATTTGACTTGTGGTTCAAAAATGTGCCGGATTCCAGTACGTCGCGGATGTGGACGGGTGTGACCAGCTTGTTCGGGACCTCGATGCCGACGACGGAGTTCTTGTCGGGAATGGGAGCGATGCGCACGCCCGTGGCGCCGAGCGCAAGCGCGATATCATCCTGCAAATTGGTAATCTTGGAGAGCTTGACACCCTGCTCGAGCGTAAATTCATAGCGCGTGACGCTTGGCCCGCGCACAACGTCCCCAGCCGTGGCGTCCACGCCGAAGCTGCGAATCGTCTCGGTGAGACGGCGGGAGTTGTTGCGCAGCTCCGCACCAGCGGCGTCGATGTTTCCCACACCGCCTGCGGTGAGAAGCTCGATGGGGGGATAACGGTAAGCCGCGCCTGTTTCCACAGCCGCCTCCTCGATCTCCGCCGTGACCTCGGCAGCGGCCTGCCGTACGTCATCGCTGTCAGGCTTCCTGACCTCTGAGGGCGGCTCGATGGGGTCGAGCTTGGGTATGCTATGCTGCGCGGCGGGAGCGGCGGGCTCACTGTGAACCTCGACGACGGGAGCCGGGGAGACCGCGGCCTTTGACTCGGCGGCGCCGGCCTTTTCGCTCGGCGCGCCGGTCAGCACTTCGTCCGGGGTACGGATGTGGGACGAGCGTTTCTTGAAGAAGCTTGTCTTGGGCAGCTCGGACAGCTCGGCAATCGGCTTGGGGCGGGAGCGCTCCTCGCCGTCGAGAGGAATGTCGATGCTCGCGCGCGCCTTTTCGCGAGGTTCTTTTGGATATTTGGGACGCTCGGGCAGCTCCTGCTCCTCGTACGGGATGGGGACATGGCTGCGAATGGCGTCGAGGATCGCGGCGGGCGTGAGCCGGAGCGCGCACAGCAGACAGGCGGCAAAGCCGACGATGAAGAGGATCAGAGAGGCGATTATGCCCAGCACAGTATGAAACCACACCGCGAGCGTGCCGGAGATCGCGCCGCCGGAATTCAACGCAAGCCCGGAATCCCACAGGAGCTTCCACAGGCCATCCGCTCCGAGCTGAGTTTCCCCCGCAAGCATGTGGACCATGCAGCTGAACAGCACAGGCAGCAGCAGCGCGCAGATCAGGTTCGGAAGAACGCGGCGGCCACGGTGCATCAACAATATCCAGGCGCTGAGCAGCAGGGCGGGGACCGCGGCGTACCAGCCCCAGCCGATCAGCCCCCGGCAGAGCTCGGAGAGCCGGTCGATCAGCAGCGCGCCCGTCTGAAAGTAGCCGACGCAGATGAACAGCGCCAACAGCAGACAGACAGTACCGCCGACCTCGCGCCGGACGGGCTGTCTTTTGGGCGGAGACTTCCGCTTTCCGCCGCGGCTGCTCCTGGAAGAGCCGCTTCGCGCCGGGGAGCGCGACTTGCCGGAGCTGCCGGAGGTTTTCTTTTGTGTAGTTGCCATGAGTCGTTGTTTCTCCTTAAACGATGGTGAAGATCAGAACAAGGATGCCGACCGCCCAGCAGTAGTAGGCAAAATACCCGAAGCGGCCCTTTCCCGCAATGTAACGCAGCAGATTGATGCAGGCGTAGCCCGTCGCGGCGGCGACCAGCACGCCGACCAGATAGGCGGGGACGTCCGCCCACACAACGCCCGCTTTCAGCGCGTCGTGCAACGCGAGAATGTTCGCGCCGAGGATCGCGGGGATGGACAGCAGGAAGGAATAGCGTACGGCAAAGCTGCGCTCAAAGCCCATAAAGCACCCGGCGGTGATCGTCATGCCGGAGCGGGAAATGCCGGGGCAGGTCGCAAGCGCCTGCGCCGCACCGACGATGAGCGAGTCGCCGAGGCGCGTGTTTGTCTCGCTTTTGCGGCCCTTGCCCATACGGTCGCACAGCCAGAGCATCATGCCGGTGAACAGCAGCGCGCAGCCGATGAAGATCATGTTCTTCGACAGGGACTCGACCTTGTCCTTGAACGGCAGGACCAGAAACAGCGGCAGCGTGCCCACGATAATCAGCAGAACCATGCGCCGCGCGGGCGGGACGCGTTTGGGCGTCGTGCCGCGGGCGAGGTCGCCGACGCCGCGGAAGAACTCCAGCACGATGTCGCAGATCTCATGCCAATAGGCGACAAAGACCGCGCAGAGCGTGCCAAGGTGCAGCAGGACGTCGAAAAACGCCGGGATCTCCGACGCGCCCTGGATGCCCAGCAGATGCTCCGCGATGGCAAGATGCCCGGAGCTGGATACGGGCAGAAACTCCGTAATGCCCTGAATGAGGCCGAGCAGAATGGAATGAAGAAAACTCATTGAACAAACAGACCCTTTCTGAACATACTATAACAAATATAGTATAACACAACCGTTTCGAAAATGCCACCATGTTTTTCGGAACACGGGACCGGCCGTGTTCATAAACTGCGTTGTGAGGGGGTGAGACGATGGCATATTCCGACCGGGAGCTACTGGCGCGCCTGATCGAGTGCGAGGCGGGCGGCGAGGGGGAGAACGGGATGAAGGCGGTGGCGGGCGTCGTGATGAACCGCGTGGAGGCGGCGGGGGGAGAGTACGCGCGCGTCGGGCAGAGAAGCATCCGCCGGATCATCATGCAGCCGGGGCAGTTCGTCTGTGCCAGCGACGTGGTGGGCGGCGCTTACAATGCGCAGAACATCTACAACATGCGGCCCACGGACGTGCACTATGAGATCGCCGACTGGGCGATCGCGGGCAACCGACTGCCGGAGGTGGGCGAGGCGCTGTGGTTTTTCAATCCGTATTCCCCAGACTGCCGCCCCACATTTCCCTCCGGCGTCGGCGAGTTCCGCGCGCGCATTGGCGACCACTGCTTTTATACGCCGACCCCGGCGTATTTCGATACATAATAACGGGAGGAATGTATATGATTGATCGAAGGCTCTGCGCCGCGCTCTACCACAGCCACTTTCACGGGAATGGGAACTGCGACGCAATGCGGGAGGCAAACAAGCGAATGGACCACGCGACCGGCATGGAGAGCGAGATCGCGCCCTATGCGGAGACGGAGAGCACCGGCGTGAAACCGCTGCTGCCCAACGGCGCCGCGCCGGGGCAGATGACGCCCTACGGCGGGACGCCGACAGCACCGGCTAACAGCGCCGCGGCGGGCTACGACGACCCGGCGTACGGCCCGCAGCACGAGTGGACGACAGAGGAGGAGTCCGGGATGAACAGCCTCCCGCAGGACAATTTTAACGACCCGCTCAGCGCGGACGAGGCGGCGCGCAGCTCGTGGCGCGCGCTGCTGGCAAGAAACGTCGGGCGCAACGTGCTGGTGCGCTTCCTCATGGGCACGCAGAACTTCATCACCGTGGAGGGCGAGCTCTACGAGGTGGGCACCGATTACATCGTGATCTACCAGCCACTCTGGGACAGCCACATCACCGCTGACCTTTATTCGGTCAAATTTGTGGAGTTCCGCGAGCCGCCCGGACAGGTCACATTGAATTAATACAGTAAAATATTAATACAATCATACATCAAAAAAAGACAACAAAAAGGTCCCCGCCCGACTGATATGCTCCCCCTATAGGAGACAGTGAAAAAGAAAACTGTCACCTATAGGGGGAGTATTGCTATGCCACAAAAGGGAAAGGTTAGCTATGAAGAGAAACGAAGGATAGTGCTGGCGTGTATCAGCGGAAAGATGGG
>SVKP01000176.1 GCA_015068395.1 Oscillospiraceae bacterium | reverse complement strand
GGCGGCGGCGGCCCCGGCGCATGCGCCGTCGGCTGCAAGGCGTTCCTGCGCGAGTTCCTGCCCGCCTCCGTACTGATGGAGGGCGAGGGACATTTGCAGGTGCGCGCATTTGCGGGCAACTTCCTCGTTGTCGTGCGCGCGCTGACCTACCTGCTGACGCTCGGCCGCGAGGGCGTGCCCGAGGCGGCGCAGAACGCGGTGCTCAACGCCAACTATTTGATGTCGCAGATCAAGGGCACATTTGAACCGGCGTTCGACCGCATCTGCATGCACGAATTCGTGCTCGATCTGAGCGAGTACAAGAAGGAGACCGGCGTGAGCGCGCTGGACGTCGCCAAGTCGCTCATCGACTACGGCATGCATCCGCCGACGATGTACTTCCCGATGATCGTCCACGAGGCGCTGATGCTCGAGCCGACCGAGACCGAGAGCAAGGAGACGCTGGACTGGGCGGCGGAGGTCTACCGCAAGCTCTACGAGCTGGGCAAGACCGACCCGCAGTACATGCACGACGCGCCGCATCACGCGCAGATCGGCCGTCCCGACGAGGTCCGCGCCGCGCGCCAGCCGATCCTGCGCTGGCACAAGGCGTGATCCGTCGTCTGAGGCTCTACGAGGGCAGGGGCTTCGACCCGCACAGAAACCTCGCCGTTGAGCAGCATCTGCTGGAGACGACGGACGAGGGCTGCTGCACGCTCTACCTCTGGCAGAATGAGAACACGGTCGTCATCGGCCGCAACCAGAACGCGTGGAAGGAGTGCCGCACCACGCTCCTCGAGCAGGAGGGCGGCAGGCTCGCCCGGAGGCTTTCGGGCGGCGGCGCGGTCTTCCACGATCTGGGCAACCTCAACTTCACATTTTTGCTTCCATCGGCGGACTACGACCTCGGGCGTCAGCTCGAGGTCGTCCGTCGCGCCTGCCTTGCGCTGGGGGTACGGGCGGAATTCTCGGGCCGGAACGATCTGCTGGCGGAGGGACGCAAGTTCTCCGGCAATGCGTTCTACCACCACGAGGGGCGCTCCTACCACCACGGCACGCTGCTGGTGGACGCGGACATGGAGAAGCTGGGGCGCTATCTGATGCCCTCGGCGGCCAAGCTGCGCGCCAAGGGCGTCGATTCCGTGCGCGCGCGCGTCGGCAACCTGCGCGAGCTTTGCCCGGATATCAGCGTGGAGACACTTCGCGGCGCGCTGCGTCAGGCGTTCGAGGAGGTGTATGCCCTGCGCGCGGAGCTGATACGCGAGGACGAGCTGGACGACGCGGCGGTCGACGCGCTCTATCAGAAAAATCGGAGCTGGGAGTGGAATTACGGCCAGCGCCTGCCCTTCGACTTCTCCTGCGAGGCGCGCTTCGACTGGGGCGAGCTGCGGCTGGAGCTCTCGGTCGAGTACGGCGTTGTGCGCCGCGCCGCGGTCTACACCGACGCGATGGACTGGGCGCTTGCTCCGCAGCTTACGGCTGCGCTGGAGAACTGCCGCTTCACGCTCGACGCGCTCACCCGGAGCGTGACGGGCAGCGGCGTCGCGTGCGCGCCGGACGTCTGCGCGCTGCTCGCGGAACAAAACATTTGAAAGGAATTCAGGATTCTATGAGCGATTATCAGCTGATCGTTATCGGCGCGGGCCCGGGCGGCTACACCGCGGCGCTGCGCGCGGCGAAGCTCGGCATGAAGACGGCGGTCGTCGAGGCGCGCGAGGCGGGCGGCACCTGTCTCAACCGCGGCTGCGTCCCGACCAAGACGCTGCTCCACTCCTCCGAGGCATTCGCCGCGGCGACGCGCAGCGCCTCCATCGGCGTCCACGTCGAGGGCGCGCGCGCGAATATGGAGGAGATCTTCGCCTACAAGCGCCATATCTCCCAGACGCTCTCGCAGGGCGTGGAGAGCCTGCTCAAGGGCGCAAAGGTGCCCCTGCTGCGCGGTCGCGCGAAAATCACCGCCCCGCACACCGTGGAGGTCACCGCGCCGGACGGCGGGACTGCGCGCTATACCGCGGACAATATCCTCATCGCCACCGGCTCCGTGCCGGCGCGCCCGCCCATCCCCGGGCTGGACCTGCCCGGCGTGATGACCAGCGACGAGCTGCTGGAGGGGACAGACCATCTCTACCGCTCCATCATTATCATCGGCGGCGGCGTCATCGGCGTCGAGTTCGCGACCTTCTATGCGGAGCTGGGCTGCGCGGTGACAGTGATCGAGGGCATGGACCGCCTGCTGCCGAACATGGACCGCGAGCTGGGGCAGAACCTCGCGCTGATCCTCAAGAAGCAGAACGTGCAGGTATTCACCAATTCGATGGTCAGGAACGTGGAGAGAAGCGGCGAGGACTTCACTGTGAACTTCACCACGAAGGACGCGGAAAACGCTGTCAGCGGCGAGGCGGTGCTCTGCGCCATCGGGCGCAGGGCGTACTGCGACGGACTGTTTGCGGACGGGCTTGCACCGGAGATGAACGGCAGGTCGATCCGCGTCGACGAGCGCTATCAGACGAGCATCGAGGGCGTGTACGCCATCGGCGACGTGTCCTCCCGCATTCAGCTGGCGCACGTCGCGGCGGCGCAGGGCGTCGCCTGCGTCGAGATGCTTTGCGGCGCGGAGAACCACACCGACATGAATGTGGTGCCCAGCTGCATCTACTGCCGCCCTGAGGTCGCCGTCGTCGGTATCACGGACGCCGAGGCGAAGGAGCAGGGCATTCCCGTCAAGGTCGGCAAGTGCGTCATGGGCGCGAACGCCCGCACGCTGATCGCCGATCCGGGCCGCAGCTTCATGAAGGTGGTCGCCCACGCGGAGACCGGCGAGCTGCTGGGCGCGCAGCTGATGTGCCCCAACGCGACGGACATGATCTCGCAGCTCGGCGAGGCGATCGCGAACCACATGACGGCGCAGCAGCTGCTGCTGGCGATGCGCCCGCACCCGACGTTCGAGGAGGCGCTTTCCGACGCGCTGAACGATCTGTGCGCGAAGCTGGCAAAGTGAGCAGATTGTAAACTTTTTGCAAAGCGCTTGATTTTTGGCGATAATTTGGTATCCTATCAACAGAATGATTTACGAAAGAAGGGGATCGCCATGAAGAAAAAAATCATCTGCTTCCTGTTCACCGCGCTGTTCGGCGCCTGTATCTATGTCCACCGCCGCGTGATCCTCGCCCTCATCAAGGGTGAGGAAATGCCCGAGGCGCCGTCCTGGCACTTCTGGTGCAAGAACCGCGCAGCCTGCTGAGACATTGAAAACATGTAATGCAAGAAGCCCTTTCGCGGAGCACGCGAAAGGGCTTCTTGACTGGGGGTCAAGAGCTATCCAATAAAATGAAAAACCTGACGCCCTGCGCGTCAGGTTTTTCTAAAGGAGAAAGGAAAACAAATGAAGAAGAAACTGTCTCTTGCAAAGATTAAGATACCCGGCAATTGTTAAGAAATCCGGGAGTCATTCTTTAAAAAACTGTTAAATCCAAGCTCCAGCTTCTTTACATCCTCAGGGGAGAGGACCCGCATCCGCGCCAACCGTTCGGAGGCGCTGTCCAGCTCATCCTCCGCCGGAGGCTCCGGCACGGCGATCGGGACGCGGACCGGCGCGTTTTTGGCGACGGGGCGCACAGGCGACACCGGCTCGACCGGCGTGTTGGGCCGCGAGGGGTTCGCCGCCGCGGCGTACGCCGCCGAGACGCGGGAGGCGTAATAAACCTGCCGCCAAGCGCCGGACAACCCGCCCACAGCGCGCGCGGAATCAACAGAATCAACACGCGGCATGTTATTCGCCCCCTTCTGCGCAATTTACTACGTTTATAGGATAGCACGGGAAGCCGGGAAACGCAAGCGAAAACATGTTATTTGCTGTGCTTTTCGAACCAGTCGGTGATCTCCCTGAGCCGGCGCAGGCGGTGCTTGGGCTTGCCGGAGCGGCTGAGCTCGTGGTTCTCGCCGTGGAACATGCAAAGCCGCGCCTCGACGCCGCGGTCGACCAGGGCGGCATACATCTGGATGCCCTGCTCGAGCGGGCAGCGGTAGTCCTCGTCCGAGTGGATGAACAGCGTGGGCGTCACCGCGTTTTTGACGTATTTGATCGGCGAATGCTCCCAGAGCTTTTCCGGCTCGTCGTAGAAATCGGCGTCGTTCTGGTCGTTGCCGAAGTAGAAGCCGATATCGCTCGTGCCGTAGAAGCTCAACCAGTTGGAGATGGAGCGCTGGCTTGCCGCGCAGCAGAAGCGGTCCGTGTGCCCGATGATCCAGTTTGTCATGAATCCGCCGTAGCTGCCGCCGGTCTCGCACACGTGCTTTTCGTCGATCTGCGGGTATGCCCTGCACACCGCGCCCATGAAGTCCATCAGGTTCTGATAGTCCACCGTGCCGTACTTGCCGCGGATGTCGGCAAAGGCGTTGTCCCGTCCGTCGCTGCCGGTGGGGTTGCAGAAGAACACAAAATAGCCCATGCTCGCCCAGAGCTGCATCTCGTGGTAGAACACCGGGCCGTAGACGGTCTTGGGGCCGCCGTGGATGTCGAACACCGCGGGGTACTTTTTCGCCGGGTCGAAATCCATGGGCTTGAGCACCCAGCCGCCGATCTGCGCGCCCTCGCTCTCCACGGTCAGCGGCTCCGGCTGCGCGACGTAGCGGTCCTCGAGCGCGGCGGTGTTGAAGTCGGTGACGCGTGTGACCTCGCCGGTTTTCAGGTCGGCGCGGTAGAGCTCCTGCAAACGCATGTCGTAGAGCGCGACGAGCAGCGCCTCGTCCCCACTTACGTCAAAGGCGTCGATGCTGCCGTCCTTCGTGAGAAGCGGTGTGTCCCTGCCGTCCGTGTCCAGACGGTGCAGCACGCAGTTCCCCTCGCGCGTGGTCAGGTGGTAGAGGCTGCCGTCGTATTCGAGGCACTGCCGTCCGCCGCCGAGGCGGCAGTCGCTGCCCACGGAGCCGTACATGCTGTATTCCTCTTCGCGGATAACGGAGAGAGCGCCGGTTTGCAGATCCACGCCGTAGACCCAGCTGTTCTCGTTCAGTCCGAAGCGCCTGCCCTCCGTCGCAAAGAGCCAGAGCCGTCTGCCCGCGCTCTGCATGCCGCCGAAGCACAGCGCGTCGTTTTCCAGCACCGTGCGCGTTTTCCCGGTCTTCCAGTTCACCGCGCGCAGCGCAAAGCCGCGAATCGAAAGCCGCGCCTCGCGGCGGTTGACGGCGTAGACCACCTCGTCGCCCATGATTGCCATGTCCAGCAGGTCGTCGGGCAGCTCCGTGACCGGCTCGACCTTCTTCGGGTCGAGGCTCACGAGAAAGAGCCTGCCGCGCGAGCCGTTGATTACGCCCGCGCCGTTGCCCCAGAAGGGAAGCTCGTCGAGGACCTCGTAGTCCTTATCCTCGTCGCGCTCCTTTTTCACCTTCTCGCGGTCCTCCTGCGAGGCGGACCAGAGCTCCGGGTGAAGCTTGTCGGTCGAGGCGTTGACGGCAAAATGCGTCCCGTCCAGCACGCGCAGCCCATCCACGGCGAAGGGGACCTCAAAGAGCGGAAGCGCCTCGCCGCCGCGCAGGTCGAGGACATAGTACGAGGTGAATTCCTCCTTGTCCTTGGCGCGCTTCTTTTCCTTCTCCGAGCGCATCGCCGGGAACATCAGGCGCTCGTCGTCCAGCCAGAAGAAACCGCCCTCCTTGCCGACGTCGGTCAGCTGGCGGACCTTGCCGTCCTCATAGAGCCAGAGGCGGCGCTCGTAGGTGTTTTCCTCCTCGTTCGCGTTGGCGACGACGAAGGCGGCGCGCCTGCCGCCGGGGGCATAGCGGACGCCGGAGAGGAATTTGTAGGTCAGAATGTCATTGAGTTCAATTGGCTTCATGTCATATCTCCTGCTTTATTTCATCTGGCGCAGCGTTTCGGCGAGCAGCTTCCAGGTCCGCGCGGTCGAGGCGATGTGCAGCTTTTCGCCGGGGGTATGGATCGCCTCCATGTCCGGCCCGAGGGACACGCAGTCCAGCCCCTCCAGCTTTCCTGCGAACAGACCGCATTCCAGCCCTGCGTGGATCGCCTCGATCTTAGGCTCGCGGCCGTACTGCTCCGAAAAGACCTTTGCCATCAGGTCGCGCAGCGGGGACTCGGCGCGGTACGCCCAGCCAGGGTAGTCGCCCGTGACGCCCATGTCGCCGCCCAGACGCTCGGTCAGGCAGCGCAGCATGTCGAGCAGCATCTGCTTTTGCGAGTCGATGCTGCTGCGCACGGAGAAGGACGCCTTCACGCAGTCCGCCTCCGTTTGGAGGATACCGAGGTTGAGCGAGGTCTGAACCAGCCCCTCAATGTCCGCGCTCATGGCATAAATGCCGTTGGCGCAGCATTGGAGGAAGCAGACCGTGTTTTCCGTACCCTGGCGGTCCATCGGCGCAAGCTCGCTGCCGCAGGTCTCGACGTGCACGGAGATGCCCGGATCGGTCTTGCGGTACTCCGCGCGGAATTCGCGCTCCATCTCCTCCGCCGCGGCGCGGACGGACGCCTCGTCGCCGACGAGCACGGCTTCGGACAGCACGGGGATCACGTTGTCCGCCATGCCGCCGCGCACGCTGCAAATGCGAAGCTCGCCGCGCTTTTGCGCCTCGCGGAGCACCCGGCCGAGCAGCTTGCTGGAATTTGCGCGGCCCTTGTCGATCTCTGCGCCGGAGTGCCCGCCCAGCAGGCCGTCCACCGTGACGCGCAGCGTCGTCCCGGCGAACGCCTCGCGCGCGACGGGAATGCGGCAGTTCGCCCGCGCGCCGCCGGCGCAGCTGACGGTGAAGATGCCCTCGTTCTCCGAGTCGAGGTTGATGAGCCGTCTGCCGTCGAGCACGGAGGCGTCCAGCGCGGCGGCGCCCAAAAGGCCGATCTCCTCATCCGAGGTGAACACCGCCTCGATGGGCGGGTGCTCCGCCGCGGCGCCGTCGAGCACGGCGAGCAGCATCGCCACCGCGACGCCGTCGTCCCCGCCGAGCGTGGTGCCCCTGGTGTAGATCACGTCGCCGTCCACGGCGAGGTCCAGCCCCTCGCGCGCCATATCCTTCGCGCAGTCCGCCGTTTTCTCGCAGACCATGTCGATGTGGCCCTGCAAAATGACCGGCGCGGCGGACTCGTAGCCGGGCGTGGCGGTCTTCTTGATGACCACGTTGTCCGCGTCGTCCTGCCGGTACCACAGGCCGCGCTCCTTCGCAAAGCCCACGATCCAGTCGCTCACCGCCTTTGTGTTCCCGCTGCCGTGCGGGATGGTGCAAAGCTGCTCGAAGAAGGAAAAAACGCTTTTGGGTTCCAGTTGGTCCAAAACAGGCATGGTGATGTCCTCCATCTTAAAAAATCCTTGTCCAGATTAGCACATTTGCCTTCAAAATACAATTGCTTTTCCGCTTTTTGGGCGTCGATGAAAAAACTGTATTGACAAATCCGATAGGATTCGCTATACTCTTAGTATCTCTTTTGTCGATATTGATGTATCGGTGACATCGGTGCTTGGGGGGAGCGTTTTTCTTGGAGTCTATCCACAGCGTTTTCGTGATCGGGGAATCCCGCACCAATGCGGACAACGCCATCACCAAAATGTACGGCACATTTTACATGGCGTTTGAGATCGAGGACGAGACGCTGGAGGTGATCGACTTCAGCTGTACGCACACCATTGAGACGACGCAGAGCTTCTTGCGAAAGCTGTTTCTCGGCAAGCGCTTTCCCGACATCGACGGCTGGCTTGAGCAGACGCTCAACAAGCGCTACGGCGGTTCGTCCAGAAAGGCGGTTTTGGTCGCCTATCACGACGCGCTCAAGCGCTGGCTCGCCATGACAGAGGGCAACAACTAAATTCTGCTTCACAACTGCTTGCCGCGGTCCCCGCCGCGGCGCCGCAGGTGAAACCCAGAAGGATCGGACGTTTTTGCAACGTCGGGTTTTTCTGGGCGTTTTTCTTTTTTGACGGGCTTTTTGCCGCCCGCCGCCGCTCTTTTTCAGTGCTCCGATCGTGGATCGCTCCGGCATACGGAGTTCCAAATAAAACAAAAGGAGAGAGAAAAACGATGAGAAAGTATCTTGGCATCCTGCTGGCTCTGTGCATGCTGGCGACGGTATTCCCATGCGCCGCCTTCGCCGCAGGCGAGGAAACGCTCGAGGCGGTCTACCTCGGCATTCAGGACTACGGCAAACAGAGCGCCGATACCGTCAAGGCGCCCGAGTTTGACGGCTATCTGTTCAGCGTGGACGGAAAAACGCAGAATTACAAGATCCGGCAGACGGAGGATTTCACCATCCAGAGTGTTCTGCAGGAGGGGTATATCTACAGCCTGACCGTCAGCGACGGAACGGTCACGGATGCGAAGCTGCTCGACAAGGGCGCGCAGAACGTCGTCTGCGGCGAGGTTTCCGCCCTTGACGCCGGCGCCGTCACGGTCGCGGGCAAGCAGATCAAGCTCGACGCCTCTGCCAAGTGGTTTGACGTCAAGCAGGCGGCGGGCGGCGCTACGGTGAGCGCGATCACGAGCGGCGATGTCAAGGCGGGCGACACCGTGAAGGTC
>SVKP01000175.1 GCA_015068395.1 Oscillospiraceae bacterium | reverse complement strand
GTCGATCATGCACATGTCGCGCGAATTCATGATGTAGGTGCCCTTTTCGTCCTCGAAGACCGGGAAATACTCCCCCGGGCGCTTTTCCTCCATCAGCGCGTACTGATAGCGGCAGGGCTGGGCGCACTCGCCGCGGTTGGAGTCGCGCCCCGTCATGTAGTTGGACAGCAGGCAGCGCCCGGAATAGCTCACGCACATCGCGCCGTGGGCAAAGGTCTCGATCTCCAGCTCCGGCGGCGTCTCCTCCCGGATGGCGCGGATCTCCCGCAGCGACAGCTCGCGCGCAAGCACCACGCGCTTCGCGCCGAGGTCGAACCACGCGCGGGCGCAGGCGCTGTTGGCGATGCTCTGCTGGGTCGAGATATGGCGCTCGCAGTGCGGCGCATACTTTCCCGCAAGCGTAAAGACGCCGAGGTCCGCGAGGATCAGCGCGTCGACGCCCGCGTCGTCGAGACTTTCCAGATGCTCCGGCAGGCGTTTCAGCTCGTCGCCGCGGGGCATCGTGTTGACCGTGACGTGCGTTTTGACGCCGTGGCTGTGGGCGAAGCGCACCGCCTCGCGCAGCTCCTCCGGCGTGAAGTTGCCCGCGAACGCGCGCATGCCGAAGCTCGTGCCAGCAAGGTACACCGCGTCCGCGCCGTAGAGCACCGCCATTTTGAGCTTTTCCATGTCTCCCGCCGGAGCGAGCAGCTCCGGTTTTTTTCTTTCTATCATCGGCTTATCCCGCGTACTGGTCGCTGTTGACGAAGTTGAGGAACTTGTTGTAGGTGTCGAAGAAGTGGTGCGAGCCGTCCTTGCCAAGGGCATAGAAGTAATAGCCGGTCTCCGCGGGCTCCAGCGCCGCCTCGATGGAGGCAAGGCCGGGGTTCGCGATCGGCGTCGGGGGCAGGCCCCCGTGCAGGTGCAGGTTGTAGGGCGTGTCATAATCCAAATCGTCCTGCGTCAGCTTGCCCGTGTACTTGCTGCCGAGGCCGTAGATGATGGAGGCGTCGATCTGGAGCAGATGCGCCGTTTCGCCCACGTTGTTGAGACGGTTGTAGATGACCGAGGCAATGTTCGCGCGGTCGTGGCCGTCGGTCTCCTTCTCGATGAGCGAGGCGACGATGATGACCTCCTCCAGCGTGCGCCCGGACGAGTTGATCTTCTCGTTCATCTCCGGGGTGATCTTGGAGTTGAAGTTCGAAAGCAGCTTTCCGATCGCATTCGCGGCGTTCCCGCCGACGTAGAACTCATAGGTATCCGGGAAGAGATAGCCCTCCAGACGCCGGATGTCGCCCTTTTTCGCAGGGTCGAGGAAGGAATACTGGTAATCGTAGTTCTTCGCCGCCTCGGTCAGCGCCTCCTCGGTGTTGACGCCGTACTTCACCAGCAGCTCGATGATCTGTTTGACCGTATAGCCCTCCGGGATCGCGACGCGGACCGTGGCGGAATCCAGCGCGGCGTTCTTGTTGCGCATCGCGTTGATTAGCGCGTTGTAGTCCATCTCAGTGTTCAGCTCGTAGGTGCCAATGCCGATCTTGCTCTCCGCGTGCGCCACCTTGCCGAAGAGCTTGAAGAACCATTTGTACTCGATCAGGCCCTGCTCCTCCAGCTTGTCGGCGACGGTGGCAAGGTCGTCGTCCTTTGTGACCGTGATCGTCGCGGTGAGCGGCGTCTTGTTCAGCGCGGCAAAATCGTTCGCCAGCAGCCAGCCCACGCCGGAGAGCACCAGCGAGGACGCGCCGACGAAAATGACCCACAGCACGAACCTGAGAAAGCCCCTGCGGCGGCGGCCCTTCCGGCGAAGCGCCTCCCTCTCGGCGCTCGTCAACTGACGAGCGCCGCTTCCGCCGCTCGGCTGCTGCCGCAGCGCGCTCTCCCTGCGCTGCACGTCGCGCACACGCTGCGAGTCATACCGCGCGGTATCGTATCTTCTTTCATCGCTCATGGCAATTCTCCTGAAAAATTTTGGGCGGTCATGCCCCTATTTCACTTTTCGCGCATAAGATGGAGCAGAACGGAAAAAGTGAGGTGAAAAAACATGTGCTTCGGCAATAACAACAACTGCTCCTGCGTCATCATCCTGCTGATTATCCTGCTGCTGTTCAGCGGCAACGGCTGTGGCTGCGGCTGCAACGGCTCGTGCGGCAGCGTCGGCGGCATCGGGGACAACAGCAACTGCGGCTGCTGAGTCCGCAGCGCCGTCGGCAGTGTGCGCTGCCTGCCGCGGCCTCCTGTGAAGAGCGGGGCGCGTCCGCGTCCCCTTTTCACCACCCGTCGGCGGGACAAGCCCCGAAAAGCCTTATCCGCCCCGCTTCGTCGCAACGTGCACCAGAAACAGCGGAAGCTTCATCATCCGCCCGATGCGCGAGGGGTTCTTGAGAAGGCGATAGAACCACTCAAGATTGTGGTTGACATAAAATTCCGGCGCACGCTGCGCCACGCCCGCGAACACGTCCAGCGAGCCGCCCAGCCCGAGCAGCAGGTGCGCACCTGTCGCCTCGCCATAGCGCGCCATAAACTTCTCCTGCTTCGGCGCACCGAGGCAGATGAGCGCCATGTCCGCGCCGCTTTCGCGGATCTTTGCCGCCGCTGCGGCGTCGTCCTTGAAATAGCCGTCCGCCGTGCCGACGACGGAAAGCCCTTCAAAGCGTTTTTTGAGGTTTTCCGCCGCCTGCTCCGCAACGCCCGGCTTCGCGCCGAGAAGATAGACCGACTTGCCGTTTTTGGCGCACCATTCGAGCATGCCGGTGCCGAACTCGATGCCCGGAACGCGCTCCTTGAGCGGGGTTTTCAGCATTTTTGCGCCGTAAATGACGCCGATGCCGTCCGGCAGGACGAGGTCGGCGCCGTTGACCGCCGCCATCGCCTCCGCGTCCGCGCGGCACGCCTCCACGATTTCGGGGTTAGGCGTCACGACGTAGTGCGCCCCCGCGCTGCAAAGCAATTCCTCGCCGCGCGAAAGCGCCTCCCCCATCGTCACGTTGTCAAAGCCCACGCCCAGCACATTGGTCCTCATGGCACGCCCCTTTTCCCAATTTTTTCCTTAACTAATTGATTTTATCACATTTCGCGGCGCAGGTCAATCAAGCTTTGTCGGTTTCCCGCGCCTTTTTCCCCGGAAGCTGCACCAGCACGACCGCGCAGAGCATCAGCGCACAGCCGAGGTACTCGCGCGCAGACAGCCGCTCATGCAGCACGACCGCGCCGCTCACGGCGGCGAAAAACGCCTCAAGGCTCAGCAGCAGCGACACCACCGCCGGGTCGCCGTCCTTCTGCGCGAGAATTTGCAGCGTATAGCCCACGCCGCCGGAGATGAGACCTGTGTAAAGGATAAACGGCATACAGTCCAGGATCGCGCGCGCGGGAAAGCCCTCAACGAACAGTGCGGCAATCAAAAGCTCGATCCCCGCGACAAAGAACTGGACGCAGGAGAGCTTGACCCCGTCGAGCGTCTTTGTGAAGTGGTCGATGGCGAGGATGTGCGACGAGAACACGAACGCGCAGGCGATCAACAGCAGGTCGCCCCGGTTGAACCCGCCGCCTCCGCCGGAAGCAAAGCTCAAAAAGTACAGCCCCACCAGCGCAACGGCGACGCCGCACCAGATGAGCGGCCGCACGCGGCTTCCAAACAGCAGTCCGAACAGCGGCACCAGCACGATGTACAACGCCGTCAGGAAGCCCGCCTTGCCCGCCGTAGTCATGCCCACGCCGTACTGTTGCAGCGTGGAGCCCACGGCGAGGATCGTGCCGACGATGAGCCCGCCCCGCAGCAGGGCGCGGCGGTCCTGCTTGCGCTCCGTTCCGCTTTTTTGCGGCTTGTCCGAGCGGCGGTCCAGCACCCAGACCAGCACGGAGAGCCCCAGCGCCGCCATCAGCGAGCGTGTCCAGTTGAACGAAAGCGCGCCGAGTACCCCCGCGCCGCCCTTCTGCGCCACGAAGGCGGAGCCCCAGATAAATGCCGTGAGCAGCGGCAACACGATTTGTTTCACTTTCTTTTTCATGCTTGCCTCTCCCTGTCCCCATATGGTAGAATCTCAAGTATCCTAACAGATTTTACCGATAAAATCAAGAAAGAGAGCGCACAGCGATGTATCTTTTTGACTTAGACAGCACGCTCATCGACTCCAACGGCATCTGGGCGGACGTTGACCGCACGTTCCTCTCTCGCCGCGGCTTTTCCTACACAAGGGAGTACCGGGACGGGATGGCGCATATGATCTTCCCCCTTGCCGCCGAATTCACCCGGGAATACTGCCATCTGGACGAGTCCTGCGAGGCGATCATGGCGGAGTGGATGGAGCTGGCGAAGGACAGCTATGCCCACGTCGCGCTCAAGCCGTACGCGCGCGAGCTGCTTGAGCGCCTGCGTGAAAAGGGCGAGCGGCTTGCCGTCTTCACCAGCGCCGTGCCGGAGCACTGCGACACCGCGCTCGCCGTTCACGGCCTGACGCCGTATTTCGAGCGCGTCGTCTACGCCCACGAGCTGGGGATCAACAAATCGACGCGCGAGGCGTTTCTCCGCGCCGCGGAAAAGCTCGGCGTCGCGCCGGAGGACTGCACCCTGCTCGACGACTCGGTCCGCTCCTGCCGCGCCGCGAAGGAGGCAGGGCTGACCGTCATCGGGGTCTATGACGCCGTGTTCGCGGACGTGGAGACGGAGATGCCGGGTGTGTGCGACCGTTTCATTCACAGCCTCGGAGAATTGCTGTGAGCGCGGTTGAATTTTAGACAGGCTCGTGCTACACTAAAGCCAAATCATTTTAACGGAGGGCAACCATGAACATCCAAATCACCGACGACATCCGCTATATCGGCGTGGACGACCACAAGCTTGACCTGTTCGAGGGCCTCTACGACGTTCCGAACGGTATGGCGTACAACAGCTATGTCATTCTTGACGAAAAGATCGCCGTCATGGACACGGTCGAGGCGCACTTCGGTCAGGCGTGGTTCGAAAAGCTCGACGCGGCGCTCGCGGGGCGCACCCCGGACTACCTCGTCGTGCAGCACGTCGAGCCGGACCACAGCGCCAACATCACCGCCTTCATGGACAAGTACCCGAACGCACAGCTCGCCGCCTCGCAGCAGGCGTTCAAGCTGATCGCGAACCTCTACGGCACAGACTATGCCGACCACCGCATCGTCGTCGGCGAGGGCTCGAAGTTGGAGCTCGGCAGGCACACCCTGAACTTCCTCGCCGCGCCGATGATCCACTGGCCCGAGGTCGTGATGAGCTATGACAGCACGGACAAGGTCCTCTTCTCCGCCGACGCGTTCGGCAAGTTCGGCGCGCAGGACTACGACGACCCCGAGGGCTGGTCCTGCGAGGCGCGGCGCTACTACTTCGGCATCGTCGGCAAGTTCGGCGTTCAGGTGCAGGGGCTGCTGAAAAAGCTCGCGGGTCTTGAGCTCAAAACCATCTGCTCGCTGCACGGCCCCGTCCTCACAGGCGATTTGTCCGAGTATCTGGACCTTTACAACACCTGGTCGAGCTACGGCGTGGAGACCGAAGGCGTGGTGATCGCCTACACGACGGTCTACGGCCACACGCGCGAGGCGGCGGAATACCTTGCGGACAAGCTGCGCGAGAACGGCGTCAGCCGCGTCGTGGTCAACGACCTCGCGCGGACCGACATGTATGAGGACGTCGAAGACGCGTTCCGCCACGGCAAGCTGGTGCTCTGCACGACGACCTACAACGGCGGCGTGTTCCCCATCATGCGCGAATTCATCGAGCATCTGACCGAGCGCGGCTACCAGAAGCGCACCGTCGCCTTCGTGGAGAACGGCAGCTGGGCGCCGACGGCGGCAAAGGGCATGCGCGCCATGCTCGAGGGCGGCAAGGAGCTGTCCTTTGCCGAGACCGCCGTCAAGATCACCGGCGCGCTGACCGCCGAGAGCCGCGCGCAGCTGGACAAGCTGGCGAAGGAGCTCGCCTGATTTAAACGCAAGCAGACCTGTGGCTGCGGCGATTTGCCGCAGCCACGTTTTTCATATGTGGGCAGTCATAAATATAAGGTAGTCGCACAGCGCGTGCGCGTAAACTGCGTAGACAAGCCCATGCTTCCGCGTCAGCCAATAGCAGACGGCGGTGTTGAAGAAGATCGGGAAGCTTCTCGCAAAGAGCGCGTCGCCGGACAGGACCGCATCCGGAAAATGCAGGAAGGCAAACGGGATCGTCAGCGTGATAAAAACCCACGCATTGGCGGAAAACTCGTCGTCCAGGCGAAACAGCCGGAACAGCGCCGCCGTAAGGACGCCGCGGAAAACGATCTCCTCGGAGACCGCCGGCGCAAGGCACTGCAGCACATCTATCGGAAAGAAGGCAAAGCGGAAGCCGTACCTAAAACCACAGACGCAGACATAGAAAACGGTGATCCCGCCGAACAGCCACAGATTTTCCGACCGGGAGCGCCGGAGCCATCGGACCGGCGCGCCGATTTTCTTCTGTTGGCACAGCACGAGAAACGCAGCGCCGGTCACGACCGCGGCATAGACGGCGATGGGCATGAGTGGGATCGTGTAAAACAGAGTGAGTACGGCAGCGGCTGCGGCAACGGCAAGCTCCCGTTTTTCCACCGTTTTTCCGCGCAGATAGAAGGCGGAGGCAGCCAGCAAAAGCGTGTAAAAGACGGCGAAAACGGCGAATCTGAGCTTATCGGTTTCCACAAACGGCCGACACGCAAGCGCCGCCAGCGGGACAAACGCCGCGCAGACGGCGGTGACGCCCAGCATTTTCAGGCCGCGGCATTTCATATCAGTCGGTCACCTCCGTCCGTCAGCCCGGGTTCAGGTCCTCTGCGTACAGGATATCCCCGTAGCACGCCCTGAGCAGGCTTGCGAGGCTGGGCGAAGCCGCTGTGCCGTCCGTCAGATCGATCCCGATATGCGCCGAACCGAAAATGCCCATGACGCCCGCCCCGTCCAGCGATTCATATTCGCGGATGAAGTTTTCCGCCATCGTATTCTCCCGGTAAGTCTTATCCCGCGTCCGGTAATAGTTCTGCCCTTGCGCGATGGCTTCCTGCGTCCGCCGGTACTCGTCCGAGTCCTCGTCGAACCCGCTGTCGCGGAGATATACCAAATAGCGCTCACCGGTGGTATCGTACTGGTGCCCGACGTCTACGCCGTGAAAGACGGTGTCCGGACACTCCTGCCTGATCCGAAGATAAAAGTCATACTGCCTTTGCGTATGCGCGGCCGTCCCGTCCCAATCCCGATAGAGCTGGTCCAGAATATCGTTATTGTCCGATAACATCCAAAGGTTCAGGAAGGCAGCGGTATAACCCGGCACCTCGATAAAGAGATCCCTCATGCCCTCCTCCTGATAGTGCCGCTTCCAGAGCTCCAGCAGGCGGTTCAGCAGCGCGGCCGCGCCGTGCCTTTCGCCGTAGAGAAAGATCGGTCCCCCGGTCTTGATGCCCCTCTCCGTCTCCGGATACCCGATCAGGAGGATGCCGTCCTCCCCGGACAGGGCCGCGCCGATATCGTCCGCCTCCGTCTTCGTCAGCAGCCTGTCAAAGCAGGCGGAAAACAAATCGCCGCGTCCGAAGTTCCGCACCGCGCGGAAGCCGTATTTTTCACCCAGCGCATCCAGATCGTCCACGCTCAGGATAGCCGGGTCATACTCCGCGACCAGAAAGTCAGTCGGCTGCCCATCGCCGTATTTGCACACGTTCATCACATACCGCCCAAATTCATCGTCTTTGACGC
Organism: Oscillospiraceae bacterium; assembly: GCA_015068395.1. Lineage (GTDB taxonomy): Bacteria > Bacillota > Clostridia > Oscillospirales > Oscillospiraceae > Hominicoprocola. The sequence continues at coordinate 11,237 of SVKP01000175.1, read as the reverse complement.
GCCAGGTCGTGCCCTTCCCCCTCGCCCAGTCCTCAAAGTAGAGCTCGGTCATGGTGCCATCGTCGTTGTAGCCGCGCAGCTGGTAAGCGCCCTTGTACGCAACCCGGAGCGTGAGCGTATACAGCGGCGTCATGCCCGTATAGCCGCCGCGCCGCAGGTTCTTCAAGGCGAACAGCCGCTCACAGAGCTCGCCCGACAGCCCGTCCGGCTGTGTGACGACGCTGACCTGCTTCTCCGAGTTCCAGCAGTACGCCTCAATGCCCAAAATGTCGTCCTGCGCAAAATCTATTTTCAACGTCGCAGGATTCGTCAAAAAGCACACCGCGGCGACGATGCAGACGAGACCTGCGGCGACGACTGCCCAGAACGTGGGCTTCTGGTAGTCCAGCGCCGCTCTGACGCGCTCCCTGACACCCACCTCGCCGAATGCCAGCGGGCAGGCGGCAACGCCGACGCGGGGGCAGCTTTGCTCCAGCAGCGTCTGCGAGTAGTCCGCGCGCTCCGCGATCGCCATGTCGCAGTAAACCCGCTCGTCGCAGGCAAGCTCAATATCCCGGCACAGCAGGATATAGGCAAGCCACAGCACGGGGTTGAACCAGTAGACCGCAAGCAGCACGAAGCCCAGCGGCTTCCACCAGTGGTCGCGGCGTTTGAGGTGCGCCCGCTCATGGGCAAGCACATGGGAGAGCTGCGGCTCCGTCAGGCTCGAGGGCACGTAGATGCGCGGGGCAAGCACGCCGAGGATGAACGGCGTGTCGATCTCGTCGCACAGCCGCACGCCGGAGCGCTCGATACTCGCCGCCACACGGCGGCGGAGCTTGAGATAACTGAAAAGCGCGTAGAGCAGCATCCCGCCGACGCCGACGAGCCACAGATGGGAAAGCTCCGGCAGAGAGACATACTCCCGCTCGGCCCCCATCGTGACCGAAGGCTGTCCGCCGTCGGCCCCGGTCGAGACGGTGAGCGCCGGGCGCTCAAACACCGCGGACGGCTGGACGCCCTCCCCCGTGTACTCGGCAAATTCGATCACACCGCTCTCGTTCAGCGGCGTATCGGCCAGATTGAACACCGACCACGACGACGGGATACTCAGTGAAAACATGAGCCGCACCGCCACCAGAGCCCACAGCAGGCAGCGCGTCTGCTTCGGTGCCTTTCGCAGGACGAAGCGCAGGATTAGCACCGCCGCCACGACCCACGCCGCCGCGACGCTGCGGTTCACTAACGCCAGAAAAATCTGATCCAAATTAAAGCCCATGTCTCAGCCCTCCTTGCGCGCGGCGTCGATCAGCCTCTGGATGGCGTCCGCCTCCTCGCCCGTGAGCTTGTTGCGCGCGGTGAACGCCGCGACGAACGCAGGCAGCGAGCCGCCGTAGGTCTCGGCGACGAAGCGCTCCCCGCGCATGGCGTAAAAGTCCTCCCGCGCGATCACCGACGAGACGACGCCGTCCGCGTTCTGAAAGATACCCTTCTCACAGAGCTTGCGCAGTACGTTGTAAGTCGTGGGGCGCTTCCAGCCCAGTTCGCGCTCGCAGATGCCCGCCAGCTCCCGCGAGGAAAGCGGCTCGTTTTGCCAGATCAGCTCCGCGAAGCGTTCCTCCACGACGCCCAGCTTCAAGTCCTCCATCGCACGGCCCCCTTGTTTATTATCAATGAACAAGTTGAGTTTATCACCGATAAACAGATTTGTCAAGTACAAATAGACGCGTTGCAGTTTTTTTATTCTGCAACGCTCCCATGCCAAGAAAACTTTGCAAAAACTCTTGACAAGTTAACTTGGCAGGTGTATGATGCAAGCGTACCAAGTAAACTTGGCAATTTGAACGGAGGACGTCACCATGAACAAGGAAGAAGTATTGCAGGCAAGCCGGAGGGAAAACCAGAATAAGGACGTCTACGAGCTGGAGGTCATCAACCGTGGGCAGCGCATCGGCGGGCTGATCGCCATCTCAATCGCCTTTGCGCTGATGCTGACGGAGCGCGTGATCCTGGATATCGGCACCAACTACGCGTATTTTCTCATCATTCTGTCGGCGGGGACCGGACTGTGGATCTACAAGGCGGTCAAGCTGAAGAGGAAGCATGAGATCGCGCTCGCCGTGCTTTGGGCGCTGTTCAGCTGCTTTGCCGCATTCGAGGTCATTCGGGGCTATATCGGGTGACGCCATGGACGAGACGCTGATCCTGAAAAACCGCCTCAAGGAGGTCCGGACGGAGAAAAAGCTCTCGCAGTCGGAGCTCGCGGAGCTGGTAGGCGTGTCACGCAACACGATCAGCTCCATCGAGACAGGGCAGTTCAGCCCCACGGCAAAGCTGGCGCTGATTTTGTGCATCGCGCTGGACAAAAAGTTTGAGGATATTTTCTACTTTGGCTGAAAAGAGGTGCAAGCCGCGCAGTTCATGGCTTGCACCTCTCCCGTTTACATGGATACCTTGTGATAGACCTTTTTGCCCTTCTTTATCATGATCCCGTCGCCGGAAAGCCGGTCCTTGTCGTAGCTCTCGTCGATGCCGGAAACCTTCTGCTCGTCCACCGTGACGCCGTTTTGCTGCACAAGGCGGCGCGCCTCGCCGCGGGAGGGGCAGAGTCCGGTCTTGACCAGCAGGCTCAGAATGTCGATTTTGCCGTCGGTGAGGTCGGCGTCGGTCAGCGTCGTGGACGGCACGTTCTCCATGCTGCCGCCGCCGCCGAACAGCGCCTTCGCGCTCTCCTGCGCCTTGTTCGCCTCGTCCTCGCCGTGGACGAGCTTCGTCAGCTCGTAGGCAAGGATCTCCTTGGCGCGGTTGAGCTCGCTGCCCTCCCACTTGTCCATCTCGTTGATCTGCTCAAGCGGCAGGAAGGTCAGCATGCGGATGCAGCGCATCACGTCCGCGTCGCCGACGTTGCGCCAATACTGGTAAAAGTCGTAGGGGCTGGTCTTCTCCGGGTCGAGCCAGACGGCGTTGCCCGCGGTCTTGCCCATCTTGTTGCCGTTGGAATCGGTCAAAAGCGTGATGGTCATCGCGTGCGCGTCCTTGCCGAGCTTGCGGCGGATGAGCTCCGTGCCGCCGAGCATGTTGCTCCACTGGTCGTCCCCGCCGAACTCCATGTTGCAGCCGTAGTGCTGGAACATGTAGTAGAAGTCGTAGGACTGCATAATCATGTAGTTGAATTCAAGGAAGGAAAGCCCCTTCTCCATGCGCTGCTTGTAGCATTCGGCGCGCAGCATGTTGTTCACCGAGAAGCAGGCGCCCACCTCACGCAGCAGCTCGATGTAGTTGAGCCCCAGCAGCCAGTCGGCATTGTTGAGCATCATCGCCTTGCCGGGCCCGAAGTCGATGAACTTCTCCATCTGGCGCTTGAAGCACGCGGCGTTGTGGTCAATGTCCTCCTTTGAGAGCATCTTGCGCATGTCGGTGCGCCCGGAGGGGTCGCCGATCATCGTCGTGCCGCCGCCGATGAGCGCGATGGGCTTGTTGCCCGCCTGCTGCAGGCGCTTCATCAGCGTCAGCGCCATAAAGTGCCCCGCGGTCAGGCTGTCCGCCGTGCAGTCGAAGCCGATGTAGAAGGTCGCCTTTCCGGCGTTGACCATCTCGCGGATCTCATCCTCGTTTGTCACCTGCGCAATCAGCCCGCGCGCCTTGAGTTCCTCATAAATTTGCATAATTCTTTCTCCTTCATGTTTCGATTACCAACGCATGGATAGTCTATCAAAATATTAGGCAAGATATCAGATATTTCTAACATTCTCGCAAAGGTTACATAATCCATCCTTCAATATTTGAAGATTCGTCTCATCCACAGACCTCGCCTTGCGCGGGACAATGATCCTGCCGAACCCGCGGATGAACTCGCAGGCAAAAATGGATATGCTGAATCGGAACGCGCGGTTGTCCGACGGGAAATAGGTCAGCCCGTCCGTCTTGAGAAAGACGGTCTTGTTGTCCACGCCGTCAAAGCTGTCAAGCAGTGCGTCAAGCATATCGCCTTGCCAGCGAGCATACCTTCCCGGAAGGATCACCAGCTCGTCTCCCAGCGCAACGCAGCTGACGTTGACGACGGGCTTTTCCTTTGCGGAGGGGTACTTTTGTCGGAAGCCCTTGGCGCCGCTCATGCCGCCGAAGCCCCCGTCGAGAAACACGAAGGCGACGTTCCCCCGCTGTCCGGGCGTCAGCGCGGCGGCGGTCTCCAACAGCGCCGCGACGCCGGAGGCATTGTCGCAGATGTTGTTCGTCTCGCTCGGTCCGAAGCGCAGATAGAGCAGCGAGGCAAAAAGCAGGATCAAAAACAGCGGAAACGTTGCCTTAGGCGCGTGAAACGGATAGGTCAGCGCGAAGGACAGCACCAGCGCGCCGAGCATCACGCCGACCGGCGTGAGCGCCTGATAGAGCAGCGCCGTGGCGGGCCGCGTCGGCATAATGAGCGGCGGCAGCAGCGTCCGGATACCTGTGTCGTAGTGCGCGGCCAGAATGAGCTTCGCCTTCTCCGGGTCTCCCGCGATGACGTTCGTCACCTGCGCGCCGACCTGCAGCGGCGTCTCCCTCGTTTGGAGCGAGGGGTCGTAGCCCATCTCCCGGAGCGCGCCCACGAGCCACAGGCGGAACGCCTCCTTCTCCCGCGGCTTCCTGCGCACGGGGTATTCCCGGTTGATGCGTTCGGCGTAGCGGCTCATGCGTTCGCCTCCCGCAGTGAGCGCTTGAACGTCTCCGCCGCGTCCAGCAGCTCCTCCGCGCCGCGCAGCATCGTCTCGCTGACCGCCTCGCCGCCGGTGAGGCGCGCCAGCTCTCTCGCCCGCTGCGCGCGGTCAAGCTCCGTCACGCGCGTCAGGGTGCGTCCGCCCTCCTCGCCCTTTTCGACCGAGAAGTGCGTGTCCGCCATCGCCGCGAGCTGCGGCAGATGCGTCACGCAGAGCACCTGCTTTTCCCGGGAAACACGCGCCAGCTTTTCCGCCACGCGCTGGGCGGCGCGGCCCGAAACACCCGTGTCAACCTCGTCGAACACCATGGTCATCACGCTCTCCTGCGCGGCGAAAACGTTCTTGAGCGCGAGCATGATGCGCGCCAGCTCGCCGCCGGAGGCAATCTTGTGGATGGGCTTCAATTCCTCGCCCACGTTGGCGGACATCAGGAAGCGGACCGTGTCCATACCATCGGCGTCCGGCTCCTTCTCCGCGAAGTCGATGGCAAAACGCACCTTCGGCATGTCAAGCTCCCGCAGCTCGCGCAGGATCTCGCTCTCCAGCGTCTTTGCCGCCGCCTTCCTCGCCTCGGACAGGGCGCGCGCCGCCTTGGCGACCTCCGCTCTCTGCCCGTCCAGCTTCTTTTGCAGCTGCGCAATGCGGTCGTCGGCATATTCGATGTTGTCCAGCTCGCTTTTTGAGCGCGCAAGATAGTCCAGCATCTCGCCGACCGTGCCGCCGTACTTCTTTTTGAGCCGGTACAGCAGGTCGACGCGGCTTTCCACCTCGTCGAGCTCCTGCGGCGAGAAGTCGAATTCCTCCCGCTTGTCGCGCACGGTCATCGCCACGTCGTATGCCTCGCTGCGCAGCGCTTCCAGACGGTCGGACAGCGCGGCATACTCGTCCCCGAACGCGCGCAGCGCGCGCAGCGCGTCCTCCGCCTGCCGCAGCGCGCTCACCGCGCCGCCGGACTCGTCCCCGCCGTTCATGCAAAAATCCGCCTCGGTGACGGCGGCGATGAACTTCTCGCCGTTTCGAAGGATGTTGCGCCTTGCCAGCAGCGCCTCCTCCTCGCCCTCGTGCAGCTCCGCGCGCTCCAGCTCCGCGATCTGATGGCGGAGCATGTCAATGCGGCGCGCCTTCTCCGCCTCGTCCATGCGGAGCGCGTCGATCTCGCGCTGCGTCTCGTGCATCTTGTCATACAGAGCGCCGTACGCGGCGAGCCGTTCCCCCATGTGCCCGAAGCGGTCCAGATAGGCAAGGTGCTGCGTCTCGTCGAGCAGCGCCGTGCCCTCGTGCTGGCCGTGGATGTTCAGCAGCGCCGTGCCGATCGCGCGAAGCTGCGCCACCGTGATGGGCCGCCCATTCACGCGGCAGACGTTCTTTCCGTCCGCGCTCAGCTCGCGCTGCAAAAGGAGCGTCCCGTCCGCCTCGGGGACGACGCCGTTTTCCTCCAATGCCGGAAGGCTGCCGTCCACCCCCTCGAACGCCGCGCTGACCAGCGCCTTGGGCGCGCCCGTGCGGATGAGGTCGCGCGACGTGCGCTGGCCCAAGACCGCGCCAAGCGAGTCGATCACGATGGATTTGCCCGCGCCGGTCTCGCCCGTGAGCGCGTTGAAGCCGCGCGCGAACTCAATGTCCGCGCGCTCAATGATTGCAATATTCTCAATGTGCAAAAGCTGCAGCATGGCTTTCTCTCACCCTTTGCATAAGGCCATAGTATGCTTCATTCGAGGCTGCCAAGCATTTTTCTCTGCAAAACCTCGCAGAAGCTGCGGTTTTCCAGCCGGACCAGCTTCGTGTCATAGCGCGAGCGCGTGATCTCCACCGCGTCCCCGTGGCGCAGCGAAAACGCCTTACCGCCGTCGACCGAGAGCACCACGGGCTTGTAGCCCGTCGCCTCAGTCTGCACGGTGATCGTGCGCTCCGGCGAGAGGACGTAGGAGTTCGCGTGGACGCTGTGGGCGCAGATGGGGCTGACGACGAAGTTGCGCGCCGTCGGCTCCACGACCGGGCCGCCCGCGCTGAGGGAGTAGGCGGTCGAGCCCGTCGGGCTTGCGACCACCACGCCGTCGCCGGCGATATCGACCAGCTTGCCGCTCTCGGTAAAAATGTGCAGGCGGATGACACGCGAAACGTTTCCGCGCGCGATCAACGCCTCGTTGAGTGCGAGGCTCGAATAGATCACGCGCCCCTCGCGCCGCACGCAGACGTCGAGCATCATGCGGCTCTCCACGTCATATTTCCCCTCGCACAGGGCGCGCAGCTTGTGCAGCTCCGTCTGCTCCAGCTCCGCCATAAAGCCGAGGCTGCCCAGATTGATGCCGAGCACGGGGATGTCCCGATGCGCGGCAGTCTTAGAGAGGTGCAGGATCGTGCCGTCCCCGCCGAAGGAGATCAGCATATCCGCGCCGCGCAGCTCCTGCTGCAACGGGTGGATCTCCAAACCGTAGCCCTCCGGCTCCTCGCTGCCGCGAAACGGGATGCAGACCACGTTCGGGCAGCGGACCTCGTCGAGGATCGCCTTCGCCGTCTTCGCCACCTTCAGCTCCGTATCGCGGTACGGATTGGGGCAGAGGATAATCTTTTTAAACATACTTATCTCACCTTTCACGCCGGGGCGTTTTCGTCGTCACGCGCCCAGCTCCTCGTGGGATGCCCGGACCAGATCGTCCAGATCGAACGTGCGCCCGGTTTCGGCGCCCTTGACGAGATGGCCCAGATATTCGATGTTCCCCTCCGGCCCTCGGATGGGGGAAAAGGTCAGGTCCAGCACGCCGAAGCCGCTGTCCGAGGCGTGTGTCAGGAAGTGCTCCAACACCTCCCGGTGGACCGCCGGGTCGCGGACGACGCCCTTCTTCCCCACCTTCTCGCGCCCCGCCTCAAACTGGGGTTTAATCAGGCAGGCGACCTGCCCGCTCTCGCGCAGAAGACCGCAGACCGCGGGCAGGATCAGCCTGAGCGAGATAAACGAGACGTCGATGGACGCGAAGTCCAGCTCGTCCGGCACCTGCTCGTGCGTCAGATAGCGCGCGTTCGTGCGCTCAAGGCAGACCACGCGCGGATCGCTGCGCAGCTTCCAGTCCAGCTGCCCGTAGCCGACGTCCACGGCGTAGACCTTCTGCGCGCCGTTTTGCAGCATGCAGTCGGTAAAGCCCCCGGTCGACGCACCGATATCAGCGCAGACCAGGCCGTCCAGACGGAGCCCGAACGCGCGCATCGCCTTTTCGAGTTTTAATCCGCCGCGGCTGACATAGGGCAGCGTGCTGCCCCGCACCTCGATCCTCGCGTCCTCCGTAACGGCGAAGCCCGCCTTGTCAACCTTTTGATCGTTAACGTAGACGATGCCGCTCATGATTGTCGAGAGCGCCTTTTGCCGTGTTTCGGCAAGTCCTCTCGCGACGAGCGCAACGTCCAGCCGCTGTTTTTCACTCATCCGATCACCTCAAGCGCTTTCTTCGCAATCGAAGCCGCGTCCAGATGAAACGCCTTCCGCAGCAGCCGCACGTCCCCATGCGGGGGAAAGCGCTTGCCGAGGTTGCACAGGTAAAGCCCCTCCAACGGGGTGCCCTCCTCGGTCAATATGGCGGCGAGCCGCTGGCCGACGCAGCCGACGCTGGCGCATTCCTCCGCCACGATCAGCCGTTTCGTGCCCCGGAACGCCTTGCGCACGTCCACGTCGAGAAACGGCGAAATGCAGTTTGCCTTGACCACGCGCGCCGAGACGCCCTTCTCCGCAAGGATGCTCGCCGCCTCCAGCACGTTCGCGATCATCGTGCCGTAGGCACAGAGCGTGATATCGCTGCCCGGGCGCAGCTCCGCGAAGGCGTCGCCGCCGCGCTCGTCGTGATACCCTTCCTCCCCGCCGCGCGGGTAGCGGACGGCGACGGGCCCGTCCAGCTCCAAAACAGCCCTCCGCAGCATCGCGCGAAGCTCCGCGAAGCTCGCGGGGCAAAGCACCGTCATGTTCGGGATATCGGACAAAAACGTCGCGTCAAAAATGCCCTGATGCGTCTCTCCGTCCGCGCCGACCAGGCCCGCGCGGTCGACCGCGAACACGACGTGCAGGTTGCTCAGCGCCGTGTCGTGAAGCAACTGGTCATAGGCGCGCTGGAGAAACGTCGAATATACGGCGAACACCGGGATCATGCCCTGCTTCGCCATGCCCGCCGCCATTGCCGCCGCCTGCGCCTCGGCAATGCCGACGTCGAAAAACCGCTTGGGGAAGCGCTGTGAAAACTCCGTCAGCCCCGTGCCGTCCGCCATCGCCGCCGTGATCGCGCACACGCGCGGATCCTCCGAGGCAAGCGCACACAGCGTCTCGCCGAACACCGAGGAAAAGCTCTCCTTTTCCGGCTGAAGCGCCCCCGTTGCAAGGTCGAACGGACCGACGCCGTGCCATTTCCCCGGCTCCCGCTCCGCGGGCGCGTAGCCCTTGCCCTTGACCGTGCGCACATGCAGCAGCACCGGGCGCCGCAGCTCCTTCGCCCATTCCAGCGCGCTTTCGACCTGCTCTTCGTCGTGCCCGTCCACGGGCCCGAGATAGGTAAAGCCCATGTCCTCAAACAGCGTCGCATTGGGCAGCAGCGCGTTTTTCACGCCCGTCTTGATCCGATGGTTGACGCCGTAGATCACCTTTCCCGGCGCGCTGCCGAGCAGGAAACGGCGATAGTTCTTTTTGAACTCATAGTACGCCGGCTTGCTGCGCAGGCGCGAAAGGTGCTCGCTCATTGCGCCGACGTTGCGGGAGATCGACATGCCGTTGTCGTTCAAAATCACGATCAGCGGCTCGCCCGAGGCGCCCGCGTTGTTGAGCCCCTCATAGGCGAGCCCGCCGGAGAGCGCCCCGTCGCCGATGAGCGCAAGCACGGAATAGTCCTCGCCCAGCAGCGTGCGCGCGCGCGCCATGCCCAGCGCCACGGACACCGAATTCGACGCGTGGCCGGCGACAAACGCGTCATGCACGCTCTCTGCCGGCTTGGGAAAGCCGGAGAGCCCGCCGTAGCGCCGCAGCGTCGGGAACTCGTCCAGCCGCCCGGTCAGCGCCTTGTGCGCGTAGCACTGGTGCCCCACGTCAAAGACAAGACGGTCGCGCGACGTGTCGAACACGCGGTGGATCGCGACCGTCAGCTCGATCGCGCCGAGGTTGGAGGCGAGATGTCCCCCGGTGCGTGAAACGCTTTCGAGCAGAAAAGTATGCAGTTCCTGACACAGAAGCTCGATCTGCGCCCTCGTGAGCGCCTTGACGTCCTCCGGTCCCCGGATATGCTCTAAAATCAAATCAGTTACCTCTTACTTCCGATATGGAAAACATGCAGCAGCCTTGCCGTGAACAGCACCACGCGCGTGCTTCTCTCCAGCGCCAGCTTTTTCCCGATCGCCTTGCCGCCGATGGTAAGGCCAGAGATCAGCGCCGTGACCGCAATGGAGATCAGGATCGTGCGGGCGGAAAAGCTGCTTTGCAGCCGCTCGACGATGACCGCGGCGGTCGAGCCGCTGACGATGCCGCAGATGTCGCCCACCACGTCGTTGCAGAAGCTGGACGTCTTCTCTGCGTTTTTCAGGAGGAAAAGCGCCTCCCTCGCTCCGCGCTCGCGGTGGGACGCCATCGAATGGAATGGCTTCGGGTCCGCCGCCGTCACCGCGACGCCGATCACGTCAAACGCGATGCCGAGCAGGATGAACAACACCAGCACGACGACGGCGAGCGCATAGCCCGCGTCCTCCAGCGCGACGCCCGAGGCAAAGCCCAAAACCGCCGAGAGCGCCACGGACACAACAAATATTTGTACGATCCACCGCCAAAAACTTCGCGGCTTCGCCTCTTCCTTCTTCATGGATCACTAAAACTCCGTTGTCTGATACGCCCGTTCCGGGCGTTTGCTCCGCCGTTTCGCAATGAGTAAGGCGGAATACTACTGAATAGCGGCGGCAGGACAAGGTAATCCTACGGCTTGAGGTCGGGTCGGATTTCCCCGCGGTCCGCCTCCCGTTGCCGGTCAGGCGGTTCCCCTTTAAGGACCGTGCCGCGCCGTTGCCGACGCGCGGTACCCGATTGCCACTTAGTCCGCACTGTAATCCTTATCCTGCCCCAAAGGACAGCCTAGGCGATTTCCGCCGCAGTCGAACCGTCTCTTAGCCTCTTTTGCAGCGACGGTTTCACGGAGCGATCGCCCTCTCCCCTGGCCGGGGGATTTGGTTGTATTCTCCGATCCGCCGCCGCCACTCAAGGCAGGCTACTCCGCGCACAGCGTTGACGGGACAAGTCCCGTTTCGCACCGCATCGCGGGTTCATAGCCCGCTCCGTACCAGGGTCGCTTACCCATACGGGAGTACGCCCGGCACGAAAAGCGGGTCTCCACAGAAACTGGGTCGATTCCCCCATGCCATTAGGGGCCGCCCGGAGTCCGCAGGCGCAGCTTTCGCCGTGGAAAGTCTTTGCCTCCCTTCAGCACCCACCCCAAACTGGGCGTAAGAAGCAGGCACCAAAGGTTTCACAGTTGTGCCCTTTAAAGGATTTTTAGGCCCTTCTTAGGAGACGGCAGATCTGACTAGGATACTGCGCCGCTGTTCAGCAGT
>SVKP01000174.1 GCA_015068395.1 Oscillospiraceae bacterium | reverse complement strand
TAGGCGACCGTGTTGGGTATGACGACGTCCTCCGCGCAGTTCAGGCCCGCAAACGCGTTGTCGCAGATGCTCGTCACGCCCGACGCGATCACGATGTGCACGATATCGACGCGCTGGTCATACCACGGCGGGCGTATAAACGTGCTGTCCGCACAGTCGGGGTCGTACTCGTACATGTCGCCGGTACCGCGGATATACAGGGTGTCCCCCTGGACGGCCCATGTGACGTTCGGCGCGCCCTCCACCAGCGCGCTGTCCGGCGACGCGTTACAGGTCAGTGCCGCTTCGGTGAGGCGGTAGTTGCCGCTGCCGATGCCCAGATTGCTCCAGTTCGTCTCCGTGCCCATGTAATAGACGTCGTGCAGGCGGTCGCAGCTCTTAAAGGCGTCCCCGTTTACGTAAGTCAGCGCCTTGGACAGGGTGACGCATTGGAGATGGCTGCATTTTTCGAAGGCGCTTGCGCCGATCGTCGTCACGTCCGGCATCGTCACGCGGGTCAGCCGGTCGCAGTAGTAGAACGCGCAGGAGCCGACCGTCTTCACGCTTGCCGGAAGCACGATGTTCAGCAAATTTTCACAGTACTTAAACGCGTTGTCACCAATATCCGTCACTCCGGCGGGGATTACCGGGTCCGTCAGCGCCGTGCAGCCGGAAAAGGCGCTTTGCCAGATGCGCGTCACCGTCTCCGGGATCACGATGGACTTCAGCGCCTTGCAGCCCTCGAACAGGTTGGGCCGAATGTCGTTTCGGATGCCGGACGGCAGGCGCGCGCTCTCCAGCGCGGTGCAGTTCTTGCAGGCGCTCCCCCAGATGAACGACACGCTGTCCGGGAACGAGACCGCCTTCAGCGCCGTACAGCCGGAAAAGGCATTGCTGCCCACATAGGCGACCGTGTTGGGTATGACGACGTCCTCCGCGCAGTTCAGGCCCGCAAACGCGTTGTCGCAGATGCTCGTCACGCCCGACGCGATCACGATGTGCGCAATATCGACGCGCTGGTCATACCACGGCGGGCGTATAAACGTGCTGTCCGCACAGTCGGGGTCGTACTCGTACATGTCGCCGGTCCCGCGGATGTACAGGGTGTCCCGCTCAACGGTCCACGTGACGTTCGGCGCGCTCACGATCGCGCTGTTTTGCGGCGCGTTATAGGTCCGCGCCGCCTCGGTGAGGCAGTAGTTTCCGCTGCTGACGCTTACACTGTTCCAATCCGTCTCCTCACCCATGTAATAGACGTCATGCAGGCGGTCGCAGCTCCGAAAGGCGTTGTCGTATACGTTTTTCAGCGCCTTGGACAGAGTGACGCATTGGAGATGGTTGCAGTTATCAAAGGCGCCTCCGTCGATCCTCGTCACGCCCGGCATCGTCACGCGGGTCAGCCGGTCGCAGTCATAGAACGCATTGGGGGCGATCGCCGTTACGCTCGCCGGAAGCACGATATTTCGCAGATTGTCGCAACTGTAAAACGTGGAGTCGCCGACGTTCCCCAAAACATCGGGGAATTCCGGGTCCGTAAGCGACACGCAGCCGTAAAAAGCGTAGCCCCCGAGGCTCGAGACCGTGCTCGGCAGCGTGACGCTTTTCAGATTCACGCAGTTATAAAAGGCGTACCTCCCGACGCTTGTCACGCCGCTGCCGAGCACCACGCGGGTGATGCTCTCCCGGCTGGCGTACCAGGGCGTGCCGCTTGACGTGAAGTCGTTCATCGCGCCGCTGCCGTCTCCGCTGCGGCTGATGGTCAGCGTGCCCGTTGCGGCGTCCAGCGACCAGCTGAGATTCATGCCGCATGTGCCGCTGGTGGGGGCGTCCGCCAGTGCGGCGGCGGTGCACAGCGCCAGCGTCAGGCACAGCGCGGCAAATAGCGTCAAAAACCGTTTCATCTTCATGGCGATTCCTCCGATCATCCCGATGGGAAAACACGAAGGCACGGCGGCCTGCCATGCCCGGCGGCGTTTTCATCGTTTCCTATTCTGATTATAGCAATCGGCGGTCAAAAAGCAATCTCTTTTTGGCAATTGCACCACGGCGCGGAGAGCAGCAAAAGTCCCGTGAAACCTCACGATTTCACGGGATTTGGCTTGTTCACGCCCTTCGTGTAGTCGCTGTCCGGCTCCATGCCGTCCATGTACCGCAGCAGCGCCCTCAGCTCGTCGCTGATCTCGCCGGCACGAACACCGTCACCTTCGTCCCGCCGCCGTCGCGCGGCTCGATGGCCAGCGTGCCGCCGCACATCGTTCTCAGCCGCTCACGGATGTTGTCCAGCGCACGGAAGTCAAGGCGTCCGTCGGCGGCGACCTGAGCGGCACGAAGCTCAAGGCGACCGTCACCGCGCCGAACGGCGGGCTGCTGATCGCGGCGTCGTACACCGGCACAGGCAAGCAGGCGGGCGTCTGGACGCAGACTGTCACCGCGGGCAACGCTGCGCAGACCTTTGAGACAACGCTTGACGTCACAACGGGGTATACCTACAAGGTGATGCTGGTGAACAGCGGCAACTATGTCCCGCTCTGCGAGGCGTGGGAAAAGACAAAATCGTAAGCGTCCGGCAACACGCGGACAGACTGCGGCAAGATCGCGACGACGCTGAACCCCGCGGACGGCGCGACGCGCGCGGAGATCGCGACGATCATCATGCGGTGTTGCGAGAACATCGCGAAGTAAATCAAAAACGCCCGGCGGTTCATGACGCACGCATGTGCCATGAACCGCCGGGGAGTTTTATGTGAGTAACAAAAATCCCGTGAAATCTTGCAATTTCACGGGACTTGGTGGAGGAGGGTGGATTCGAACCACCGAAGTCACTGACAACAGATTTACAGTCTGCCCCCTTTGGCCACTCGGGAACTCCTCCATATTCACTTTTCGCTGCGTTTCGCTGGCGGAAGTTTTGGAGCTGGTAGACGGACTCGAACCCCCGACCTGCTGATTACAAAGAGCGGTCAAGGCGTCCAATGCCTGATATTATGCGCTTTCCGGCGCTTTTCAATGTACTCTGGCTTACTGAATCAGCAGGTCGTGTCCGCTGATTCCATACGCTGATTTCGTGGGGTGGGTCAGCGTGTGGGTCGGAGATTTCGGCGAGTCCGCGTGTCGCGGGCACGGCAAGCACCTCCCTCAATGCGGAAAAAACGACCCATCTGTAAACAAAGATACGCCGGACGCACAGCTGCCCTCTTCCTCTGCGTTGAACTCAGTTTACCACAAAAGCGCGAAACTTACAAGCAAAATCAGCGACGCCGTAGACGCCGCGATGGAATACGCCGTCGCGCGGAAACTTCCCGTGACGCATATCACCGTAAGTTGAACAGACAGACGAATATCAGCAAAATGGTTGCGCTCACCCGACACTATCTGATATAATATTATAATGGAAGTCAATTGTCAGAGCATGGTGCGGGAAGGAGGGAGAGCTGTGTCGGACGAAGAGCTGTACCGTGCGTATCTCGCGGGCGATGAAGCCGGCCTGCGTCAACTGATGGAGCGATACGGCGACAGCCTGACCCTCTACCTCAACGGTTACGTCCACGACTTGAGCGACGCGGAGGATCTGATGGTCGAAGCCTTTGCCCGGACGGTTCGTGCAAAGCCAAAGCTCACGGAAAACACCTTCCGCGCCTATCTCTACAAAACGGGGCGCCATCTCGCGCAGCGCTTTTACGCATGGCGGACGCGCTCGCAGACGTTCAGCTTCGAGGAGCTGGAGCGGGAGCCCGAGAGCGGCGCGCTGCTGGAGACGACGGTCACGACCCGGGACAAGCGCCGTATCCTGCACCTGTGCATGGAGAAGCTGGACCCGGCTCTGCGCGAGGCGCTCTGGCTTGTCTATTTCGAGGGCATGAGCTATGCCGAGAGCGCCCGCGTCATGAACAAAACGCCGAAGCAGCTCGATCATCTTTTGCAAAAGGGTAAAAAGCTCCTGCGGGAGGAATTGGAGAAGGAGGGCATCACCGATGCGGAATACTGACGAACGGCTCGCCGCCGTCCGGGACCGGGTTGCGGAGCTTGACCGGCAAAGCCGCCGGATGCGCGACAGATACCTCGCCGCGGCGTCCGTCGCCGCCTGTCTGCTGGCGATCGTCACGCTGTCCTCTTATATGCCGGGATGGGCTGAAACCTCCGCGCATACCGAAAGCTCCGGCATGGCGTCCGCCGCCAGCCTGTTTGCCGAAAACGGGGCGCTGGGCTATCTGGTGATCGGGATACTGGCGTTTGTGCTGGGCGTGAGCGTGACGGTCCTGTGCTTCCGCCTGCGGAAATCGGCGCGGGATAAGGACGAAACGCCATGATCGAGGCCGCGGATTATGTGCTGCAATTCGCGGCGATGACGCTCTGCTGCATCTATGCCGCGATCCATTTCGCCCGCGAAGAAAACCGGGGCTGGCTGATGCTGACCTTCTTTTACGCCTGCTATGCGATGGGCGACCTGTACTGGCTGCTGTATGTCGCGTTTGAGGGGATCACGCCGATGGTATTCTGGGTCTCCGATTTGAGCTGGTATACGGGCTTCCTGTTTGTCTGCCTGCTACTTCGGGACATTCAGGAGCATAGAAAGCCCGAAAAGAAGCGGCTGGCGTGGCTGGGGCCCGCCTTTTCCGCCGCCGCCTGCCTGTTCTTCCTCCAATGGGGGGATTATCCGGGCAACCTGATCACCCTCGCGGTCATGGGCACAATGGGCTATCTGGTGCTTCTGGGTCTGCTGAACGAACGGGAGCGCGGGCCCTTCCGGCGGATGTATCTGAGCGTCGTCTTTTTCTTCCTGAACGAATACGCGATGTGGTTCTCCTCCTGCTTCTGGAGCGGCGATTCGCTGTTGAACCCCTACTTCTGGTTCGACGGGCTTATGTCGGTGATCGCGGTTTGGATGGCGCATTCCTACAGAGGGGTGGTGAAGGCGTGAATTATATCGAAAACATCTTCCTCTGCCTCTCCATACCGCTGCTGGTGACGACGCTCTGCACCTCCCGGAACCGCCGCGTCTCGCTGATCTTCCTGCTGTGCGGCATGACGGTCTGCCTGTGCTCCGCCTATATCAGCACCTTCTTCGCCGGCTTCATGAGGGCGGACGCCGTCGCCGCCGTTTCCAACATCACCCCGATGGTGGAGGAGACCATGAAGCTGCTCCCGGTGCTGTTCTACCTGCTGGTGTTCGAGCCGCCCCGCGTGGAGGCCGCCAACGCCATCCTGATGACGGCGGCGGGCTTTGCCACCTTTGAAAACGTCTGCTATCTGACGACCAACGGCGCGTCCAACGTCACATGGCTGCTCATCCGGGGCGCGGGAAGCGGCGCCATGCACATCGTCTGCGGGATGCTGCTGGGTCTCGGCCTGCTGGCGCTGTGGAACGTCGCATGGCTCAAGACCGCCGGAACGGTCGCCATGCTGGGCTTTGTCATCATCTACCACGCGATCTACAATCTTCTGGTGAGCCAGCGGGGGCCTGCCGCCGTCGTCGGCTATCTTCTCCCGCTGCTGACGATGGTCTCCGTGCTGACCCTCGGACAGAGGTTCAGGCGCGCTCTCGCCCCGGAAAAATGAATCCTTCAACGCCGCCCTCACGGGGCGGCTCTTTTTACGCGTTTGCTCCATACGCTATTAACATTTTTGATAAGTTTTGCGCAATTAACAATCTCGTATTTGTGCATAATCGCAAACTTGCTCAACGACAGAAATTTTTTTGAAAAAATCGTGGGAGATTTTTGAATTGATGTATTTATATAGGCAGAAGCACTTGAAACACTTCTTGTCAGGGGGGGATCTGTATGCGCAATACGGAGGAACGGACAGCTCTGGTCATGGAGCGCATCCGGACGCTGGAGCGGCGGCGGCGAAGCATGGAGACCGCCGGGCTTTCCGTGCTGAGCGTTTTTCTGCTGCTGGCCGTTGTCACGCTGCTCGGCAGGCTCGGCGGGGGCGGCGCGGGAACGCTCTCGGAGGGGATGGCGGCGTCCTCCCTTCTGGCGGAGGACGCGGGCGGCTATGTGCTGACGGCGGTGGCGGCGTTCATGGCGGGCGTCGCGATCACGGTGCTGCTGCGGAACAGGCGGGACAAACAAAAGATGGAGGAAGAAGAAAAATGAGGATGGCATGGGAGGAAATCACGATGAAAAAATGGAGGCCCGGATTCATCAGGCTGGCGACGCTCTGCCTGACGGCGCTGCTGCTGCTCCCGCTCTTCGGCGGCATGGGCAAGGCGGACGCGGCAAACGCAGAGCCGGAGTCTGCGCAGACGTCCGCGCGCGGGGACGCGGAGAAGATAGAAACCAACTACTACACGGTGACCTTTACCTACAACAAGACCGGCAAGAGCTGGACCTACTACAGCTATGGCGAGGTACATACCTCGAAAGATCCGTGGGGTGAAACGCGTTATTATGATGAAATTAAATACAATGAGATACTCGCCAAGCTCGGGGTTCCCTACGACGATTCCAACACGCATAAGAATTATCCCCTGACGGATAACTCGGAGTATGATAACGGCTGGAGACTTTATTCTAACGATAACAGCTTTGTCTCATGCCGGTTTTGGACGTATCCCGAAGAGGAATGTAAAATGTATGGCTGGTATATTCAATTCCCGGAAATGCTTACGCAGGAGCAGGAGGGGCAGTATCTCTTCAATGTCCCCAACTACCACGGCGCGGCGGGATACGACGACGATGAAAAGATCACGGTAGTTGCAAAGGCCGAAAGAGAATGGACGGACTTCCACGCATACGGAGCAGGTACCAGCAGTCAGCCCTTTATCATTCGCACCGGGCAGCAGCTGCGCAGCTTTCATGATTATCTTGAGGCCGGAGGAGGCTATTATAGCAGTTTTAGCAATAGCTTTCTTTACCGGCTGGACAATGATATTTCTCAATACACGCTTCCGGATTCCTCCACTCACCCGCTCGACGAAAGCTGTATCATCGGCTCGCCGGAGCATCCGTTTTGCGGTTTCTTTGACGGCGCCGGGCATACGCTGACCTATAACATAGACACCAGGGACAACGGGGAGATCAGCAACTGCGCGCCGTTTGGCGGCATTAAGTGCGCGTATATATATGGCCTGAAGGTCAGCGGCTCCATATCCGTTGCGCAGATCGGCAGCGCGGACGCCGCGGGCCTGGTGTCTGTTGCCACAGGCTATAACCGGATCACTGATTGCGTGGTCGACATGACTGTGACCAACAATTCAAGCCCCCTCGAGACCTGTGGCGGCGTGATCGGCAAAGTCGTTAATGACGGTACCTGGGAGGGCTGGACCACCGCACAACTGAGGGGTATCCTGTTCACCGGAAGCCTTCCGAATGTTGTGTACGGCAACGGGGGCATTTTCTGCGGTAAAATGGAGGAGGGCGCATCCCTTGACGTCACAGACTGCCTGGACCTCTCCGCCAGCGAGTCGGAGTTCTGCAGAGCTTACGAGAGCGAGAGTATCACAATAAACAACAGCTATTACATGAATGCGTCCAAGCAGGGTTATTCGGTCGGCTCGGGCGTGCGCGCAGGCCGGTTTGTCATGGATAACCTGATGTTCTACAGAGAGTACTTCGGCGGCATCTTAGCGCGGTATGACGTCAGCGGTATCAAGGCTGACTGTGGGTGCCTGATTTACAACGGCGTATACTACGCAGGCGTAGGGAAGGAGGTTGAAATCGACCTTTTTACCCCTGATGATTGCGTGGGCATTATGAGCGCATATTCCTCGTTGGCAATAAAGAACCCGGCATCTCCTGAAATCCGCACCTATAAGGCCGTGGCGGATCAAATCGACACGATCTCCGCCGTCACGAAGTCGAATTTCCCCCTGAAGGGCAAAGGCACCGAAGGCGACCCGTATTTGATCGAGACGACGGACGACTGGGAATGGCTGAGCAGGTATGTACGGTGCAGCAACAACACCTGCGCATATTACAGCCAGCGCAACGACATCAGGATCATCTCGATGATCGGCGACCTCTACTCCTTTCCGTTCCTGGGCATCTATGACGGCGGCGGGCATGTTCTGAACATTGACCTGACCAGTTACACAGGCAACTCCATCGCGCCGTTCGCCAGGACTTACAATGCGACCATCAAAAACCTGAATGTCACGGGCATCGTGAGGGGCGGCTCCGAGTGCTCGGGCCTGGTGGTGTATGCCACCGGCGAGCTTCTGGTCGAAAACTGCACGGTTGCCGCGACGATAAACACCAGCATAATGTGCGGCGGCTTCGTCAGCCGCTGCGGTCTCGAGGGCAGCTCCGGAGGCTATCCCCATTTTGACGGCGTTATGAATATGAACACCGCTCATTTGGTCGGCTGCCGGTTCAGCGGCAGCATCACCGAGGGACTCGATGCCGCCACATTCTGCGGCTACAGCCAAGGGGAGCAGCCCATCATCGAATACTGTCTGGACACCAGCAGCTGCAACTACCCCTTCGCGACGGGAGACTACGCGCCCGATGGCTCCGTGTCCAGGATCTCCCACTCCTTTTACACCGGCCCGGATAAGCAGTGCAGCGGCAACCGCCAGTGGTTCTATCCGGGCAGGAAGGCGCTCGCCATTTCCCCTGCCGAGGGCGTGACGATCAGCCACAGAGGCAGCGTGACGACCTACAATGTCGCCGGATTCACGGCCGCCGGCGGAGGGATCTGCTTCGGCGGCGTGTACTACTCGGGCGAGGGCGAGGCCGTCCCGCTCAGCCTGACCGACCAGACCTCAAGCGTCGGCGCAAACATCCTCGTGGACTATAAGGCCAGCGTCGGTACGATGGTGAGAAGCGGAGACGCTCATGCCTACACCCTCACGATGGGCTCGGGCAACGCCGTCATTTCCACGCTTTTCTCGGAGGCGGCGCTCTCCGGCGGCAACGGGACGCCGTCCGCCCCGTATGAGATCGCTGCCGCCGCCGACTGGCACACGCTGTCCGCGTTCCAGACGGCGGGCGGGGACGTCTCCTGCATGTATTTCCGGCAGACGGCGGATATCAGCACAACGGAAATGAACGGCGCAAACGCCGCCGCGGCACCGTTCAACGGCTCCTACGACGGCGGCGGGCATACGCTGACAGTCGCCCTGACGTCCACGGACGACAACGCCCGCGCGCCCTTCCGCTATCTGAAGGACGCGACGATCCGCAACCTGAAGGTGCGGGGCAGCGTGTCCGGCGGCATCCACAGCGCGGGATTTGCCGCGTACACGGACGGAACGATCCTGATCGAGGGCTGCCTGGTCGACGTGGCGGTGGGCACCACCGGCGCGTACTGCGGCGGCGTGATCGGCAACGGCATCAACTCCAACGCCACGCTGCGCGGCGTCGTGTTCACCGGCAGCCTTCCCGCGGGGAAGACCGCGGGCGTCTTCTGGGGCTGGAGCGGCGAGAACGCGGTCTGCGCGCTGAAGGACTGCCTCGACCTGAGCGACAGCGCGTACCCGCTCGGCCTGCAATCCGGCGGCAGCGTGACCAACACCTTCTACACCCGCGCAGGCAAGGCTGCGGGCAACGGCAGCCTGTGGAGCAACGCGGGCAGGCTTGCTTACGCTGCCGCCGGCGCCGACGGAGCGAGCCTGAGCCTGTATGAGAGCTCTTCTTATTACGACATACTTGCAGTCGGCACGGCATGCCTTTTCTTCGAGGGAACGCTCTACATGTGCGAGGGGCAAAGCGCAAACATCATTCTGCGGTTCACCAGCACGCAGCCCGGCGCGGGCATTTCGGGCTATTCGGTAAGCTGCGGCACGCTGGACAGAAAGAGCCAGTACTATACCTATACGATGGGAGCCGGCAACGCCGCTGTCACCCCGGTGTGGATCAGCAAGCTGCTCTCCGTCGGCAGCGGCACGGAGAACGACCCGTATCAGGTCGCCAGCGCCGACGACTGGCGGATCCTGAGACAGTTTGTGATGGATGGCAACAGCACCGCCTCAATGTACTTCCGGCAGACGGCGGATATCAGCACAACAATGATGCTGGGCACCGCGGAGCAGCCGTTCCGGGGCGTTTACAACGGCGACGGGCATACGCTGAATGTTGCGCTGGACGAGCTTGTGGATCACTGCGCGCCCTTCCGCTTTATCTCCGACGCCACGATCTATGCCCTGAAGGTGACGGGCAGCGTGAACGGCGGCAACCGCAGCGCGGGCTTTGTGGGCTACGCCTCCGGAACCAACCTGCTCGAGAACTGCCTGATCGAAACGTCCGTGACCGCTGTGGAGATGGAGTGCTCCGGCGTGCTTGGCGACTGCGGCAAATCCGCCACCACCCTGTGCGGCATCAAGTTCTCCGGCAGCATTACGGGGGGAGCCGCAAAAACAACCTATTATATGGGCTGGTGCGAGGTCGGCTCGACGCCGGTTTTGAAGGATTGCTTCCAGTATGTCTGCCAGGGGACAAAGATGCTGGGAATGATAGAGGATTATACGGTCAAACCGACCTACATCAACACCTATGCCAATATTCGCAATGCGAACGCCGAAAGCAACGTAGAGCATGATTTTTACGATTTCAGGCGAATCTGCTACATTCAGCCCGATGAGAATGTTACGATCGACTTCTTTGGCGAGGCCGTGACCTACTACAGCGTCAGCGGTATCACGGCATACGAGCCGGGCCTGAGCTGTGACGGGAAGTTCTATGCGGGCCATAACCTGAATGATATCACTGAGACCGTTACCCTTACGCTGAAGGGCAGGAGTACGGAACCCGGCCTCACCGTTGTGGGCTATTACATTGCGTTCCGTTATGGCAGCTTGCAGAGGACGATGGACGTGGATTCTTACCGCTATGCCTTCGAGCCATATAATTCCGCCAACGAGACGATCGTTAAGGCGGTGCTCGGCGAAGCGTCCTTCTCCGGCGGCAGCGGCGCACAGACCGACCCCTATCGGATCGCCTCGGTGGACGACTGGCACCTGCTGTCCCAGTTCCTGTGGGACGGCTGGGACACCACCGGCGTGTATTTCGAGCAGACGGCGGATATCAAGGTCTATGAGATGGCGGGCGACGATTCCGACGGCGTCGGCGCGCCGTTCCGCGGCGTTTACAACGGCGGCGGGCATACGCTTGAGATCGAGCTGAAGAGCGCGTTGAACACCCGCGCGCCCTTCCGCTGCATCGACGGCGCGACGATCCGAAACCTGAAGGTGGCGGGCAGCGTGTCCGGCACCATCCACAGCGCGGGGCTTGCCGCCTACGCGAAGGGGACGAACCTGATCGAAAACTGTGTGGTCGCCACGGAGGTGAAGACCTCGGGCACGCACTGCGGCGGCGTGATCGGCCACGGTCTGGGCTCCAACACCACCATGCGCGGCGTCGTGTTCTCCGGCAGCCTCCCCGAGGGGAAGACCGCCGGGACCTTCTGGGGCTGGAGCGACCCGAAAGCGGTCTGCGTGCTGCATAGCTGCCTCGACCTGAGCGACAGCACATACCCGCTCGGCAATGGCGCGCTCGCCTCCGGCAGCGGCGTGACGAACACCTATTACACGAAATCCGGGAAGCGGCCCGGAACGGACAGCCCGTGGACTGCGGCGAAGCAGGCGCTCAGCGTCAGCGGCGCTTCGGGCGTGACGTTCGGCTTCGGCAGCGGCACGACTTACAATGTCAGCGGCGTCACCGCCTACAAGGTGGGGCTCGGCTACAACGGCACGTTCTACGCGGGCAAGGGCGAGAAGGTAGCCCTCACGCTGGACGGCACGGGCTATACCGCGAGCAGCGGCACGCTCAAGAAGACGGAGAGCGGCTATACCCTCACCCTCGGCAGCGAAAGTGTCGTGATCTCCAAGGCGCAGACCTACAGCGTCTCCGGCAGCTTCACAGGCAGCGACGGCAAGCTCACCGCGACCGTCTCCGCCCCCGACTCAGCGAACACCCTGTTGATCGCCGCGGTGTACGATAAAAACGGCAGGCAGGTCGACGTGAAGGCGATCCCGCTTGAGGCGGGCAAGACGGAGTACGCCACCGGGCTGAGCAAAACGGCCGGCTACACCTGCAAGCTCATGCTGGTGGACAAGACAGGCTATGTGCCGCTGTGCGAGGCGTGGGAGAGCAAGGCGCAGTAAACCGGCCGGCTGAAATCCAACCACCGCGGCGAATCCCGCGCGGTTTAAAAAATCAAAGGCGTGGAGCTGTTCAAAGCCCCACGCCTTTGATTGTGCGCCCGGCGGGCGCACGCTCTACAGGGTGAAAGTCCCGAATCCGCCCGGCAGCGGGAAGGATATAGCCAAGGGCAAGGGTGTCCCCGGCGACGGGGAATCTGAAGGAAGCCGGAGGCAAACCTCTGACCTGACGAACAGAAATCATATAGAGGTTGCAAGCGAGGGTAAGACTGCAATACAAGCCGAAGCCCAATAGCTGCACGGAATCGCTTGTAATAAATATGGCGGGTATAAGAGGGAAAGAGCGTGCGAGTATCCGGGGAGGTCTCGCGGACGTGAGGAGAGCGAAACGAACCACGGTTGAAAAAAGATTTGCCGCGAGAAGTCAGATGAATCCATAGTACCGCGCCAGTCGACGGGCGCGGGAAGGGAGGAACCCTTGGAGGTGATAGTCAATGAAGGTTACCGAAGCCGAGAGAAAAGAAAGCACAAAACGCCTCTGTGGAGGCGGCTGTCCGCAAAGGGATAGTGCGGAACACGAAGAGTATGCGGAAGCGCTTATTGGCAAGAGGATGACAGAAAACAACATCACCAATGCCGACAGACGAGAGGACGGACTGCTGGAAGCAATCGTGAGCGCCGGGAACATGAATCGAGCGTATAAGAGAGTGAAGAAGAACAAGGGCGCGAGCGGAGTCGATGGGATGAAGGTGGATGAACTTCTGCAATATCTCAAAGACCGCGGCGAGGAGATAAGGCAGTCAATCCTGGCTGTGACATACACGCCCCAGCCGGTCCGGAGGGTGGAAATCCCGAAGGACAACGGGAAGACACGAAAACTGGGGATTCCGACAGCAGTAGACCGTGTCATCCAGCAGGCAATCGCGCAGGTGCTGACGCCGATATACGAGCCGAAGTTTGTGGAAACAAGCTACGGGTTCAGACCGGGAAGAAGCGCCCACGGCGCGCTCCGCAAAAGCCTCGAATACCTGAAAGAGGGCTATGAGTGGGCAGTGGATATGGACTTGGAAAAGTTCTTCGATACCGTCAATCAGAGCAAGCTGATGGAGATACTGGCGCGGGATATCAAGGACGGGCGGGTACTCTCGCTCATCCACAGATATCTTAGGGCGGGCGCGATAGAATGTAGGCGGTTCGTAGACACGGAAATCGGCGTGCCGCAAGGCGGACCGCTGAGTCCGCTGTGCGCGAACATCATGCTCAACGAGCTCGACCACGAGTTGGAACGGAGAGGGCACAAGTTTGTCCGTTACGCGGACGATAACTGCCACAAATTATTTCACAAAGGAGTATGGAATGAAAGAAGCAAAGTTCAAAAACTACGACGACCTGCCGCTGATGCTGTCCGTACCCGACTTGACGGAGGCGCTCGGCATCAGCAGGGCGGGCGCCTACGAGCTGGTCAAGAGCGATGGGTTTCCGACGCTGCACATCGGAAACCGCATCCTGATTCCCAAGGAAGAACTCATTGCGTGGATCAGAGAGAACACCAATCGCGCGGGATAATTATTCTCCGTTTGGTCAACGAGATTATTCTCGACTTCTGCGGGCGCTCTCGGTATGTTTGGTTTACCAAACATGCAGACCGTCGACAAATGCCGCCCAAGGCTCAGGCCAAGGACGGCATTTTCTTCGGGAAAGGCAAAAATACGGCAAATATAGTCTGAACTGTAGGCGAAAAGCGTCTCTCTTTAGCCTCTTTCCACCGCTTTTTCGCAAGC
>SVKP01000173.1 GCA_015068395.1 Oscillospiraceae bacterium | reverse complement strand
CTCCTGCACATAGAAGCGCCCCAGATACTCGAAGCAGTAAACGGCGTCGCGGATGCCCTCGTCGCTCAAATGCGCCTCGCAAAGCGCGATCCACTTCGCGGCAAACTCCGTGTCCTTGTCCAGCAGCGGCATGAAGTCCGCCGCAAAGGCGTTGCTCCGTCCGCGCGATTTGGTGCCGACAACGCGCTCGGACGGTATTTCCAGAACGCCGAGGTCCACCTGACCCGCGTTGAGCGCGTCGTCCAGTATTTCGTCGAGCACCTGCGGATAGGGATAGTCGCCGTACAGGACGCACTCCTTGTAGGTTCTGCGTCCCGCCTTGAGCGCCTCCTGATAATGATCCATGGCTTCCTGTCTAATCATTCTGCCGCCTCCCCCTTCTGCTATTTTGGTGGTATTTTATACTGATCTTCGACTAAAGCAAGACATTCCTTGCGGCATATTTTCCGTAATGCCGCGCCTGAGTCCTTGGCGGGCGTCAGCCCGCCTGCGTCCGCCTCCTTGCCTGACGAAAAATCTGCTCGCAAGGCTTTGACGCTTTTAGTCGGCGATTAGTATTACATGATTTACCGGGAAATGCAATGCTTGCGGCGAAAAGATACATGCTTTCCGTCAATCTGACCAAAGCATACAGGCAGGGGATGGTGAAAAGAGGCAAACTCCCACTTTTTTTCGCACAGCCCTCTTGAAATATCCGGGGAAAAGTGGGAGAATATAACATGTATTATATCGTGCATTTTTATGCGCTTTTTGCACGGTCAGCTGCCGGAACGCCGCTTGCTCCATACCGTGCGGCCGCGCTTTTTGAAAGAGCGCGGGAGCGGGGCAGGGCAGCAAAAAGGAGAGTTTTTGCCATGAACAGGTCGAGGCTCAAACGCCTGCTGGCGGGGCTAACCGCTGTTATTGTGATGCTCGCAGCCGCGGGCTGCGGAACGGGCGGCAAGCCGCCGCTGCCGCCAGAGAGCGACGGGTCGCTGCAAAAGATACTGGACGCAAAGCAGCTGATTCTCGGACTGGATGCGAGCTTTCCGCCGATGGGCTTTACCGATGAGACAGGAGAGATCGTCGGCTTCGATATCGACGTGGCGCAGGAGGTCTGCAACAGGCTCGGCGTCGAGCTGGTCAAGTGGCCGATCAACTGGGACACAAAGGAATACGCCCTGAACAACGGGACCATTGACTGCATCTGGAACGGCATGTCGGTGACGCCCGGGCGTGCGGCGGAGATGTGCCTCTCCGAGCCGTACATGAGAAACGAACTGATCTTTGTGGTCTCGGGACGGAGCGACGCAAAGGGCGTGCGCGACCTTGCGGGCAAGCGCGTGGGCATGCAGTCCGGCTCGACGGCGCAGGAGGCGCTGGAGGCGTCCGATCTCTACAAGGACGTCACGGTCGTGACACTCGATGAGAACATCACGCTGCTCCAGTGCCTGAAGGAGGGGACGCTGGACGCGGTTTTGCTGGATTCCGTGGTGGCGTACTACTTCATTTCCACCAGCAAGGAAAGCTTTTTTGTCTTGCCCGACAGCCTCGGCGAGGAGGACCTTGCGATCGGCTTTCGGAAGGATGACCG
The DNA here is from genome assembly GCA_015068395.1 of Oscillospiraceae bacterium. Taxonomy (GTDB): domain Bacteria; phylum Bacillota; class Clostridia; order Oscillospirales; family Oscillospiraceae; genus Hominicoprocola. The sequence continues at coordinate 2,621 of SVKP01000173.1, read as the reverse complement.
GGAGCTTCGAAACAGGGTGCAGGAGATCATCAGCGGCATGAAGGCGGACGGGACGCTGGGGGAGATCTCCAAAAAGTGGTTTGGAAGCGATATCACCATCGTGAGATAGAAAGGGACGGAGGCGGGCGCAGCGATGAACAATAAGCGGAAAGTCGGCCGTTCGGCCGTGCTGAACATGATCGTCACGGCGCTGATCATCGTTTTGTTTGTCGGCGTGATCTTTATCTATTATGCCATGCTCTATTCGCAGACGAGGGCGAAGATCATCAAAAGCGGGGAGCTGAGCGCCCTCGCCTCGGCGGAGCAGATCGACAAGTATCTGTCCGCGGGCGTCGACACGATCCGGCTTGCCGGCTATGCCCTCGACAATATGATACGCGACGGGCGTACCCAACAGGATATCAAGGATTATCTTATCAACCAGTCCATCGCCGTTTCCAACATCACCGCCGGGAACAGCACGGGCCTGTACGGCTATATCAACGACGAGTATCTGGACGGCACGGGCTGGACGCCTGACCCCGATTACGAGCCGACCTTGCGCCCGTGGTACATCAGCGCCAGGGCGCGAATCGGCAACGTCGCCGTCGTCGACCCGTATGTGGACCTCGACTCGAATACGGTCATGATCGCCCTTGCCAAAACGCTGTGTGACGCCAAAAGCGTGGTTGCGATGGACTTCTCCATGGAACGGCTGCAGGCGATCACCGAGGAGCTTGCCGCGGAGGGCGAGTCGGACATGGAGATCATCATGGACCGAAACTACCAGGTGATCGCGCATACCGACAAAAAAGAAGTGGGGAAGGACTATCTTGCGGAGAGCGGCACGCTGGGCGCGCTGCTGACCGAGAAGCTGCGCACGTCCGACGAACGCTTTTTTTCCGTGAAATACAACGGCGCGGAGTACATCGTCTACGCGACCACGGTGGCGAACGACTGGTTCTGCCTGTCCCTGATCGACGCGACGCCGATCTTTACGCAGCTCAGAGCGCCGCTGATTTTCACAATCGCCGCGGCGCTTGGGATCATGGCGATCCTGCTCGCAATCATGATCCACTCCGGCAGAAAGAGCCGCATTGCGGAGCAGCTCAATGAAACGACCGAGCGCGCGATCGCGGCGAGCGAGGCAAAATCCGCATTTCTTTCGAATATGTCGCACGAGATCCGCACGCCCATCAACGCCGTGCTGGGCATGAACGAGATGATCCTGCGCGAGAGCGAGGACCCCAACGTGCTTGCGTATTCCGAAGGCATCCGCACGGCGGGCAACACGCTGCTCGGACTTGTCAACGATATTCTTGACTTTTCGAAGATCGAGGCGGGCAGGATGGAGATCCTGCCGTCCGACTACGACCTGTCCTCGGTCATCAACGACCTTGTCACCATGATCCAGACACGTGCGGACGCCAAGGGACTTCTGCTTGCGCTGGACTTCGACGGGAATACGCCCAGACTCCTCAACGGCGACGAGGTGCGCATCAAGCAGGTCGTCACCAATATCCTGACCAATGCCGTAAAGTATACGGAAAAGGGCAGCGTGACCTTCCGCATCGGCAGCGAGCGCATCCCGGACGACCCGGAGGGCATATACCTCGACGTCTCCGTGCGGGACACCGGGATCGGCATCAAGCCGGAGGACATGTCCAAGCTCTTCTCGGAGTTCGAGCGCATTGAGGAAAAGCGCAACCGTACCATAGAAGGCACCGGCCTCGGCATGACCATCACCAAGCGGCTGCTGGAGATGATGGGCAGCAGGCTCGAGGTGGAGAGCACCTACGGCGTCGGCTCGAATTTCCACTTCCGGCTGAAGCAGAAGGTCGTCAAGTGGGAGCCGCTGGGGGATTACGAGGCGACGTACCGCGCGTCGCTCGCGGCGCGGCAGAAGGACCGGGAGCGCTTCACCGCGCCGGACGCCTGCGTGCTCATGGTCGACGACACGGCGATGAACCTCATGGTGTTCAAGGGCCTGCTCAAGCGGACCGGCGTGCAGGTCGACACCGCGGTGAGCGGGGACGAGGGCCTGTCGCTGGCGGGGAAGAAAAAGTACGACATGATCTTCCTCGACCACATGATGCCGGAAAAGGACGGCATAGAGACGCTGCATGAGCTGCGCGCGCAGCTGGGCAACCCCAACCTGAAAACGCCCCTGATCTGCCTGACCGCGAACGCTATTTCGGGTGCGCGGGAGAAATATCTTGCCGAGGGCTTCGACGACTATCTGACCAAGCCCATCGACGCGGCAAAGCTTGAGGAGATGCTGATGCGGTATCTGCCGAAGGAAAAGCTCCTTGCCGCGGAGAGCGGCGGGGAGGAGAAGCAGAGCGCGGAGCCGTTTGCCGCGGAGATCGACGGGATCGACGCCGCGGCGGGCATGGAAAACTGCGGCGGCGCAGACACCTTCCGCGGCGCGCTGGAGCTCTTCTACCGCTCGGTGGGCGCGAAGGCGGACGAGATCGAGAGCCTCTGGCGCGGCGGCGACCTGAAAAACTACACCGTCAAGGTGCACGCGCTCAAAAGCTCCGCGCGGACCATCGGCGCATCGGAACTTTCGGAGAGGGCGAAGGCGATGGAGGAGGCGGGCAACGCGGGAGACGCTGCGCGGATCGACGAGAAAACGCCGG
>SVKP01000172.1 GCA_015068395.1 Oscillospiraceae bacterium | reverse complement strand
TGCGCACGCAATTACGAGCAGGATCAGCGAAAGCGCTCCGAACGGTGCGAGAGTCAAGAAGAAATCACCTGCTGAAAGCTCGTAGGTTGTGAAAATGAACAGGTTTTGTGGGTTCCCGACGGGGGTGACCATGCCGCCCAGGTTGGCAGCGATTGCCTGCAGGACGATGACGCGGACGAGGTCGTCGCGCCAGCTGGCGGTTTCGAGCGCGATGACCGCAATTGGCACGAAGGTCAAAAGCGCGACGTCGTTCGTGATGAGCATGGAGCTGAAAAAGGACAGCGCCACCAGCAGCACGCCCATCGCGCGCGTGCCCTTCGTCCGCGCCACGGCCATGTGCGCAAGATGCGCGAACGCGCCCGCCTTCCGCAGCCCCGCCGTCATCAGCATCAGCGCGTAGAGCAGCGCGAGCGTGCGGAAGTCGATATAGCCCAGATACGCCGCGTCCGGCGGCACGAAAAAGCAGCTCACGAGCGCCGCGAGCGCGGAGATAATCAGAATCGGTTCCTTTTTGGCAAAGGACAGCACAGCGGACATGGCATCGCGCCCCCTTCGGTTATTCCGCCCCATTTTAATCGCACGGCGCGGCATTTGCAAGCGGGGAGAAACGCCCCGTCGTTTCTTGTCTATTTTACACAAGAAACACAAAACGTCCTTTACATTTTCATAGCAAAAGTGTATACTGTTTGACACGCTAAAAAAGGAAGGAGAGACACAGCGTATGAACAAAATGACCCGCAAGCTCCTCGCGAGCGTACTGGCGGTATTGATGATCGTCAGCGCGCTTCCCATCACGCTTGCCGCCGAGGGCGACAAGCACGTCACCATCCTCGCAACCTCGGACATGCACGGCAACGTCTGGGGCTACAGCTACGAGGACAACAAGGAGACCACCAACAACGGCATGGCGCGCCTGTACACCTATATTGAGCAGGTGCGCAAGGAGAATCCGAACACGATCCTCGTGGACGGCGGCGACGACATCCAGGGCACGATCCTCACGGACGACCTCGCCAACAAGAACCCCGACAACGAGCATCCGATCATCGCGGCGATGAACTTCATGAAGTATGACTCCATGACGCTCGGCAACCACGAGTTCAACTGGGGCATCGACAACATGAAGAAGATCGTCGGCCAGGCGGAGTTCCCCGTCCTCGGCGCGAACATCCTCGGCGCGGACGGCAAGCCCGTCACCGGCGCTGCCTACACCATCGTGGAGCGCGGCGGCGCGAAGGTCGCGATCATCGGCGTCTGCACGCCCGATATCCCCATGTGGGACGGCACCAAGCAGGGCATCCTCGACACGACTTATGAGGACCCCGCCGTCTCTGTGAAGCGCGCCATCGCTGAAATCGGCGACAAGGCGGACGTCATCGTGGTCTCCGCGCACATGGGCGTCGAGGCGGAGCACGACACGGTCGGTCTGACCGACTCCGCGAAGCACATTCTCGACGTCAACCCCGAGGTCCAGATCCTCCAGGTCGCGCACGAGCACAAGACGGTCAATACGGTTATCAACGGCGTGCCTGTCGGCGGCGTGAAGAACCTCGGCTCCCAGATCGCGCGCTTTGATCTCACGCTCGACAAGGACAACAAACTTGTCGACGCCAAGGTCGAGATCGTCGACATGAACAACGTTGAGCCCAGCGCCGCGCTGCGCGCCGTCCCCGTGGTTGCGAAGATGCAGCAGGACACCATCGACTTCATCTTCAGCAGAGTCCTCGGCACCACCACGACCAAGTTCCAGCCCGAAAATGAGATCCGCGGCGTCGCCGAGGGCAGAATGCAGGATACCGCCGTCATGGACCTGATTATGAAGGTCCAGCTGGAGGTCTCCGGCGCGGACGTCACCGCCTGCGCCCTGTTCAAGGACGGCAGCGACCTGCCCAAGGGCGACATCTACTACAGCAACATCTTCGATATCTATAAGTATGACAACACGCTCATGACCGTCAACGTCACCGGCGCGGAGCTCAAGGCGTACATGGAGTGGGCGGCCGCGTGCTACAACCAGTGGCAGCCCGGCGATATCAACATCTCCCTCGACAAGGATCACCCCGACTATCTGCTCGACCTGTTCTATGGCGTGAATTACGAGGTCAACCTCTCCAAGCCCGCCGGCGAGCGCATCGAGAACGTGATGTACAAGGGCGCCCCGCTCAAGGATGACGAGATCATCAAGCTCGCGGTGAACAACTACCGCTACTCCTCCGCCCTCAAGTCCAAGGGCCTTGTGGCGGGCACGATGGATTGGGAGTCCGCCAACTCCATCCGCGACATGCTAGTGGATTATTTCGCCAAGAACTCCCCCGTCGCCCCCACGGTCGACAACAACTGGAAGATCACGGGCGTCGACCTCGGGAAGAACGACCCGCGCCGCGCGGAGATCGTCGGCTATATCAACGCCGGCCTTCTGGATGTTCCCAAGAACTTCTCCTACAACCTTGCCGACTATGACAAGCTGGTCGCGCAGGCAACCGGCAAGGCTCCCGCCGTGCCGACCACGCCCACCACGCCGACTGCGCCGACCACGCCCACGCAGGGCACCGCCTATGTCGTCGTCGCAGGCGACAACCTGTGGAACCTCGCGTACAAGTTCTACGGTCACGGCGCATGGTTCGGCAAGATCGCCGAGGCAAACGGCATCGCCTCGCCTTACGTCATCTACATTGGCCAGACGCTGACCATTCCCGCCAATTGATACCAGTCCCTTTTCAGGCAGCGGACCCGGCAACGGGTCCGCTGTCCGCTTCTTTTCATATTGTCCGTCACTCACGCACACAGCAGGGATAAGATTCTTTCGCGGCATTGACAACCCCCGCTCGGTGTACTATAATTTATATTGTATCGAGATGATGCGGAGACATGCTCCCGGATAACGCGCAGGGCAGACATCCGCAAGGTTGGCGCGCGTTGGGTAATACGGATGGACAACAAGATCAAGCGCTTTTTAGATAATCGAAAGAAGAACGGTGTATCTGCCAAGGGTATCATTGTACCGGTCATTTTTGTCATTTTGCTGATGCACACGGCGATCATCGTCAACACGCTGCGCATCAACCGCGCGGGTCAGGGTCTTTCGCAGACCACGCAGAACAATTTTGCCTACGCGCAGAGCGTCAAAACGCTGCAATCCTCCTCGGAGATGCTTGCCGACAAGGCGCGGCTTTTCGTCAACACCGGCGACAGCGCGTATCTGGTCGAATACGTCACCGAGCTGCGCACCCTGCGCGCGCGGGACCACTCAGTCAGCGAGACCCTCGCCGTCTATGATAACGAGCGCGCCCGCGAGCAGCTGCAATCCGCGCAGGAGATCGCCCAGCGCCGCTCGCGCATGGAGTGCCGCGCAATGCGCCTGTGCGCCGAGAGCCGCGGCATCGACCTGAGCAGCTTCTCCGAGGTGGCGACGGCGCCGCTGTCCCCCGTGGAGGCGGCGTACTCCGGCGAGGAAAAGGCGAATGCCGCCTCCTCCCTGCTGGTCAGCCCAGAATACCTGCAGCTGATGAACCAGACGGGCGAGCATATCGACCGCGCCGTACAGGCGGTGTCGAACGCCACGGCGGAATCCATCGCCGTCCAGTCTGCGACGCTGCGGAAGTATCAGACCCTGCAATGGATCATGACGCTCACGATCATTCTGATTCTCTCGCTCGTGTGCGTGATGATGTTCGTGCTGCTGCTCATTCCGCTTGAGCGCAGCGCCGAAGACGTGCAGCGCGGCGAGCCGATTCCCGACGGGCGCGGGCTTACCGAGTTCCGGCGCCTCGCCGTCGCCTACAACGAGCTGCTGCACCACCGCAAGATGATGGAGACCTACCTGCGCCAGCAGTCGCAGACCGACGCACTGACCGGGCTCCCCAACCGTCTGGCGTTCCAGAACTACGTCTCCCAGATCAGCTGGGAGAATGCGCATTCCTCGGTCATCGTCTTTTCTCTCGACGTCAACGGGCTCAAAGAGACGAACGACCACAAGGGCCACACCTTCGGCGACGCGCTGCTGCGCAACTGCGCCACCTGCATTCAGGCTGCGCTGGGCGACGGCGCGGGCAAGCAGTGCTTCCGCTTCGGCGGCGACGAGTTTGCCGCCTTCTGGGTGGACGTCCCCGTCTCCGAGCTGGATGCGGCGCTGGATAAGTTTGTCAAGGAGCAGGCGGCGCGCAACGTCAGCATCTCCGTCGGCTGCGCCTATGCCGAGGATCTGAGCGAGACGACGGTCGACAAGCTCTTCGAGGAAGCGGACAAGAATATGTACGACGAGAAGGCGGAATACCACAGGAAGCAAGCGCAGGCAGTGCTTGAGCAGCTGAAGCTTGGGCTCTGAGCGCGGGAGAGGACATGGCTATCTCACAAACGCAGGACCTCACAGTCGGCGACGTCCGAAGCGCCATTCTGCGCTTCGCCGCGCCGCTGTTTCTCAGCCAGCTGTTCCAGCAGCTGTACAATTCGGTCGACTCCCTGATCGTCGGCAATTTTCTGGGCAAGCAGGCGCTCGCTGCCGTCAGCTCCTCCGGCTCGCTGATCTTTTTGATGATCGGCTTTTTCGGAGGCATCTCTGTCGGCGCGGGCGTCGTGATCTCCCGGTACTTCGGCGCGCAGGAGCGGGACAAGGTGCTTCTTGCCATCCACACGAACATCGCCTTCGGCCTTGCCGCGGGCGCGTTCCTCACTGTGTTCGGCATTGTGATGACGCCGCACATCCTGCGCTGGATGGGCACCGCGCCGGACGTGATCGACCAGTCCATCGTGTATTTCCGGGTCTACTTCCTCGGCGCGGTCCCGCTGGTGATGTACAACACGCTCACGGGCGTCATGCGCGCGCTGGGCGACAGCAGGCGCCCGCTCTATTACCTGATCTTCTCCTCGCTGCTCAACGTGGCGCTGGACCTGCTCTTCGTCGGTGCGCTGCATATGGGCGTCGGCTCCGCCGCGGCGGCAACCGCCCTCGCGCAGGGCTCGAGCATGCTGCTGTGCTTCGCCAATCTCTCCAAAAAGGACGCGGCATTCCGCGTCGAGCTGCGGCTGATCGGCTTTGACCCGGACATGCTGCGAGAGATCGTGCGCAACGGCATCCCCGCGGGCGTGCAGAACTCCGTGATTTCAATTGCCAACGTGCTCGTGCAGACCTACATCAACTCCTTCGGCTCTGACGCGATGGCGGCCTGCGGCAGCTACAACAAGCTGGAGAGCTTCTGCTTCCTGCCGGTGATGAGCTTCTCCGCCGCAATCACGACCACCGTGAGTCAAAACCTCGGTGCGAAGCGGTACGACCGCGCAAAGCAGGCGGCGCGCTTTGGCATCATCGTCGCCGTCACCCTCTCAGAGATCATCGCGCTGCTGCTCATCGCGTTCTCCGACACGCTGGTCGCGCTGTTCAACAGCGACCCCGCCGTCATTGCCATCGGCTCGCTCCAATGCCGCGTCGAGCTGCCCTTTTTCTTCCTGCCCTGCTTCTCCCACTCCGTCGCGGGCGTGTGCCGCGGCGCGGGAAAGTCAAAGGTACCGATGTTCATCATGCTCTCGACCTGGTGTCTGTTCCGCATCCTCTACCTGACCGTGGCGATGCACATCAATCACGAAATTCACCTGCTGTTCTACGCCTACCCGATCACCTGGACGCTCAGCTCGATCATCTTCCTCATCTACTTCCTCAAGAGCGACTGGCTCCACGGCTTCGACCAATACTGACGCCAACCTGTAGAAAGCTCTCTCGGCACGCAGCCGAGAGAGCTTTTTTCTGATGGTCTTATGCGTTGAACACGTAGCGGTCCATGCGGTCGAACGCCTCCTGCACGCGGCTGAGCGGCAGCGCGAGGTTGAGGCGGATGTGCGTCTCGCCGTGGAACGGCCTGCCGTCCTGCCACGCGACGCCCACGTCCCAGCCCGCCTTGAGCAGCTTGTCCATGGTCCCGCCGTGCCGTTCCAGCCACCCGGCGCAGTCCAGGAACATCATGTAGGTGCCCTCGGGCTTCGCGGTCTCCACACCGTCAAAATGCTTCTGAATATAATCATACGCGTAATTGGCGTTGGCGGAGAGCGTTTCGCACAGCTCATCCGTCCACTCGCCGCCCTCCGGCGAGAAGGCGCCGATGAGCGCATGCATGGACAGGACGTTCATCGCGTTGTAATGCGAGAGGGACGCCTCCTTTTCGACACGCTCGCGGATCCAGCGGTCATAAATCACGTGGTAGCTGCCCACCAGCCCCGAGAGATTGAAGGTCTTGGACGGCGCGTAGAGCGCGACGGTGCGCTGCCGCGCGTCCTCGCTGACGGACTGTGTGGGGACATGCCTGTGCCCGTCGAGCAGGATATCGGACCAGATCTCGTCCGAGACGACGAAAACGTCGTACTTCTTATAAAGCTCCATCACCGCCTCGATCTCCCAGCGCTCCCACACGCGCCCGCAGGGGTTATTGGGCGAGCAGAAGACCGCCGCGTGGATCTTCTGCTCCCGGAGCTTCCGCTCCATGTCGGCGAGGTCCATGCGCCACACGCCGGCGTCGTCCCGGACCAGCGGGCTTCGGACCAGATGATAGCCGCGGTTCTCCATGCTCGCGGTGAAGCCGACATAGGTCGGGCTGTTGAGCAGGACCTTGTCGCCCTGCGAACAAAAGACGTTCAGCGCACTGAGAACGCCGCCCAGAACGCCGTTCGCGTAGCCGATGTGCTCCCGCGTCATGCCTCTGACGCCGTTGCGCGTCTCCTGCCAGCGGAGGATCGCGTCAAAGTATTCGTCGCTGGGCAAAAAATAGCCGAACAGCGGGTGCTGGATGCGCTTTGCGATTGCCTCGGTGATGGCGGGGCAGACCGGGAAATTCTGGTCGGCGACCCACATGGGAATCACGTCGAAGCCCTCCTTGGGCTTGTCCGGGGAAAAGCCCGGCGATGTGCCGAGCCCGTCCAGCGCCAGCGCGTCCATGCCGCGGCGGTCCATTACGCTGGTAAAGTCATATTTCATTGCCTTCCTCCTTCGGGCAGATTCGTTTGACAACGTCCGCCTCTGCCCTTATAATAGTGTTCAATATATTTTGATAAAGCAGGGATGAATGTATGTTTATTGTCATTGACGGGCCGGACGGCAGCGGAAAGAGCACCCTGTCCGAAGCCCTTGCCGGGCAGCTTCGCGCACAGGGCCACAGCGTGCTCCACACGTTCGAGCCGACGGATACGACCGAAACCAGCCGTGAGATACGGCGCTATCTCCACTGCGGGGACAGCGTCGACCCGCGCGTGCTCTGCGACCTCTTCACGAAGGACCGCGCCGAGCACGTCTCGTCGGTGATCCTGCCGCACCTCGCGCAGGGCGGCGTCGTCATCTGCGACCGCTACAAGTATTCCGCGTTCGTGTACCAGAGCTCCCAGGGCGTCGACCGGGACTACGTGATCCGCTCCAACGCCGCGTTCCCCGTGCCGGACGTCACGTTCGTCCTGCTCCCCAGCTCCGCGGACGTTCTGATGCGCCGCATCGCGCGGCGCGGCAAGGCGGAGGAGGCGTTTGAACGCTCCGGCTTCCTGACGCGCGCGATCGAGGTCTACCGCCATCTGCCGGACTACTTCCCGAACGAGAAGTTTGTCTTTCTGGACGCCGATCTCCCCACGGAGCAAAACCTCTCCCTCATTGAGCCACATCTCAGCTGAGCGGCGCGCATCCGCCGCGCGCCGCCCCCGAGCCTCCGCCGCGGTAAAACCGCGGCGGTCTTTTTTTCGCGCGGCGGCGCTTCATCTGCCTCCGTGCTTCATGTTGTAGACCGCCTTGTCGTTGGACATCATGCGGTCGGCGCGGCGGTACACATCCATATACTCCTTGTCCGACTCGGGCCGGAAGGCAGCGTAGCCCATTGAGAGGCTGAGCGCGTGCTTGTAGGGCTTTTCCTTCACATTCTCCGTAGCAATGCGGAAGTCGATCTTGGAGAGGCTGTCCTGGATGCCGGACTCCGACGCGTTGTCCGTGATTACGATGAACTCTCCGCCGCCGATGTGGAAGATGCGGTTCTGGTCGTACACAGTGACCAGCGCGTCCGCGACGTCCCGGAGCGCAACGTCCCCGTAATCGTGGCCCATGGCGCTGTTGATCTTCTTCAACTCGTTCACGCTGAAAATAAGGACTGTAAACTCTGCGTTCTCCTCCCGGATCATTTCGTCGATCTCGCCCTTGGTCCTCAGATAGCGCGCCTTGTTCATCACGCCGGTCGAGTTGTCCAGGTAGATCTGCCCGCGCACCCTGCCGATCCGGGCGTGCAGCTCGCGCTGCATGCCCGCAAGCTTTCTTTTCAGCGCGTCGATGTCGTCCGGCTCGTCCGATTCGCGCCGCGGCGCGGTGCGCGCCCCGCTCTCGCCCACGCCGATGCCGGAAACGATCTCCAGCTCCTCCATCAGCGATTCCAGATTATCCGTCATCTGGTTGAGCTGCTCGTTCACCGTGCGGAAACGGCTTCTGTTCCTGCCGGTCACGATCATAATGAGCATGACCCCGATCGCGAACGTCACCACGCCCATAATGACAGCCATCCAATACAGCGAGGATATCTGCTTATCGTACCATTCCTTGCTGAAATCGACCGCAACGATCCCAGCCACCCGCCCCGTGGAGTCGAATACCGGGCTGTACGCGCTGTAAAACGTGCCCCACTCGTCCTTATAGGGCTGGTTGTCCACGGCGGCTATCCCGCGGCTCGCCTGATACAGCGCCTTGGTATAGACGACCGGGGAGCCAAAATCCCCCGGATCGTCTGACGTGGGGTCCAGTCCGAACGAAAACCTTCTGCCGCCGTCGTCCCGGATGCAGTAGATGTATTCCAGCTCGATGTTGTCCTGAAAATAGGTCAATATCTGCATGGCGTCTTCGTATTCCGGCGTTCCCGCGTCCGCGGGCGAAAGGTCATGAAGGACGTCCCCGTTCAGCATGTCGGCGGCGGTATTGACAGTGTCCAGCATACGGGAGCGGATCTGCGCCTTGATGGCGACGGCTGCCTGACGCGCCGCCAGAACGCCCAGCGCCAGATTGATCAGCATGGCCGCAAACACAAACATCACCAGAGCTCTTGACGTTGCGCTGAGTTTCCTCTTTGCCTTTTTCATCCTTCAACACCGCCTTCCTTCACCTTTTGCCCATCGCGGCGACGCGTTCCCAGTCCAGCTCCACCAGCGCGGCGCGGATACCGTCCATACGCTCCGCGTCCTCCGGCGGCAGCCGGTAAGCCTTGAGCGAGTCGAGCACCATCTCCGTCGTGTCGTAGTCCATCATTCCCGCGCACTCCTCGATGGACGCGTACGCCTCCGCCAGAACGCTTTCGTCGATCAGCGGGCGCTTGTCCTCCGCCTCCGTTTCAAACAGCGCCGAGAGCTTTTCCGAAAAGCCCCGGTACATGGCAAGCAGCTCCGGCGTCCGCCTGTCGATCAGCGCGATGTCCTCCGCGTTGCCCGCGTCCTCCATCGCCTTGGCGCGCTCCGACAGCTTTGCCGCGCCGATCGTGCGCGCCGAGCTTTTGAGCGCGTGGACCTTGACGGTATAGTTTTTCAGATCGCCGACGTGCCAGAAGCCCTCGATCTCGTCCGCCTTTGCGCCGATAGACCGGTAGAACAGCTCCAGCGCGTTGCGGAAGGTGTCCGCTCCGCCGCAGTTCGTTACGCCCGCCGTGACGTCAAGCCCGTTGATCCCGGAGGCAAACAGTGCGTTGGACGGCGTTTCGTCGGCGTCCTCATGCTCGGATGCGTCGCGCAGCTTCTCCGGCGGCAGGTACTGCATCAGCATTTCTTCCAGCTTCGCGGAGTCGATAGGCTTGGTCAGGTAGTCGTCGAAGCCCTCCGCGAGGTATTTCTCCCGCGCGCCGGAGATCGCGTTCGCCGTCAGGCAGATCGTGGGCGTCTCCAGATTTGGGTTCT
>SVKP01000017.1 GCA_015068395.1 Oscillospiraceae bacterium | reverse complement strand
TGCCCAGCTCGCGAAACGTTGTCGGAAGGCCCAGCTCTCGAATGAAATCCGCAAGCGCCTCTACGCCGGCGCGCGCAAGCTCGTTTTCGCTCTTTCCCGCTGCGTCGATCCCCCAGACGCGCTGCGCAAATCGCGCGAATTTCACCGCGCCCTTTTCGCAGATCAGGCGATAGTAGACGGGGTGCAGCACGGCAAGCCCGAGCCCGTGCCCGCAGTCGGTGTAGGCGCTGAGCTGGTGCTCTATCATGTGTGCCTGAAAGTCCAGCTTCTTGCCAAGCTTGATGATTCGATTCTCCGCCATGGACGACTCCCACATCAGGTTGCCGCGTGCGGAAAGGTCGCGGGGGTCCTTCGCGGCGGCGCGCAGATCGCGCACGATCCCGCGCATCAGCGCCTCGGAGACGTCGTCGGAGACGTTTTCCTCGTCCGGCCCGCTGAAATAGATCTCCATCACATGCGAGAGCGTGTCGAAGCCGCTTGCAAGCATTTGCCGTCTCGGAACGGAGAGCGTGTAGGACGGATCGAGCAGCGCGAAGCGCGGATTGCAGCTGGGATAGTCGCGGTCTGTCTTGATTCGGACCGCCTCGTTGGTGATGACCGCGCCGCCGTTGCATTCGCTGCCCGTCCCGGAGAGCGTCACGACCACGCCCAGCGGCAGCGGGTCGAAATCGACGGTGCCGCGGCGCGCCCAGAAGTCCTCCCAGACGTCGCCGTCATAGCGCGCTGCCATGGAGACCGCCTTGCTGCAGTCCATGACGCTGCCCCCGCCCACGGCGAGGATCAGGGAGACGCCGCGCTGCCGCGCGAGCGCTGCGCCCTCCAGAACCTTCCGATAGGTGGGGTTCGGCATGATGCCGCCAAATTCGACCACCGTCTTGCCCGCGCCGCGCAGGATATCCACGACTTCGTCAAAGACGCCGCTGCGCTTGACGGAACCGCCGCCGTAGGCGAGCATAACGGCGTCGCCGTATTCGGCAAGGAGACGGCTGAGATGCTCCCGCACGACGCCGACGCCGAAATAGACGGTCGTGCTGTTTTCAAAGGTAAAGCTGTTCATCGTCGCTGTTGATGCGCTTCGGCGTCAGCGCTTGCCCATGAAGGCCTCGATGTCCTCCACGCTGCGCGGCGTCACGGCGGAGAGGCACTCGCAACCGTCCTCCGTAATGAGGCAGTTGTCCTCCAGCCGGAAGCCGATGCCCCACTCCTCGTGATAGACGCCGATGTCGATGCAAAAGACCATGCCGGGCGCGGTCAGGATCTTCTCGCCCTGCAAATCGACCTCGTCGTGTACGTCATAGCCGACGTGATGAGCGCCGCGGTGCCACATATAGGTGCCGATGTCCTCCCAGTTCTTGCACACGCCTGCGTCCCGAAGCTGCTCATAATTGTAGCGGCGGATCGTATCGTCGACCATGTGCATCGGGATACCGGGCTTCAGCGTGTCGAACATATGGTTGGAGGTGCGGTAGACGCATTCGTACAGAAGCTTTTGCCGTTCGCTGAACTTGCCGTTGAGCGGCCAGCCGCGGGACACGTCGTTGACCTCGTTGTCCCAGCACGCGCCGACGTCGTTGAGCACCATGTCCCCGTCGTGCGCCTGTCCCTGATAGCTGTAATAGTGGATGCAGAAGTTGTTCTTACCGGCTGAAATGATAGAGGGGAAGCCGGGGGAGAGCACGTTGCGCTGCGCGAGCGCGTAGTCGAACTCCGCCTTGAGCTGATACTCGTAGATGCCGTCGCGCGCGGCGCGCATCATCGCCTGAATGCCGTCGCGCGTGATGGTCTCGGCATAGCGCATCGCCTCGATCTCGCAGGGCTTCTTGATGGTGCGCTGGCGGCGGATGGCATTGTGCACGTTCTCCAGCCTAAGATACGGAAAGCGCTCGCGAAGGTCCTTTGCCAGCAGAAACGCGGGACGGATTGGCATTTCATCCGGCTTTTTGCGGTCGAAATCCAGATAAACGGTGGTAAGGCCCTCATAGATCAGCTTGTCGAGCCATGGAAGCAGCTCGTCGTTCGTCCGAAAATCACGGATCCCGGAGATCGCCTCCGCCTCCGGCTGCTTCAGCCTTGCCCCGGTCCAACGCTCGGCGTGGGCGTCCGGCGGGAGCATAAAGAGCGTCTCGCTCACGCCGTGCTCGTCCTTGACGGCGGCAAAAACGCTGTTCGCCTGCTCGATTCCCGTGTAGTAGACGAAAGACCGGTCGGCAAAGAACGGGTAGTCCTCATCGCCGGTCTTGCGCGGCGCGCGGCCGCTGAAAAGCAGCAGCAGACTGCCCGCCGGAAGGGTATCATACAATGCGTTTCTGTTTCCCTGATGGAATGATCTGTCCATAGTCGGCACCTCCGTATTTGAGATTGGTACATCGCTCGGGATGTAAGGATGAAAACCAATCACATTATAGTCAAACGGAGGAAATAGTCAATAATCATTCCGATGCGGGCCGGTCCCTGCCATCGACAGCGGCGGCAGAGGCGCCGACGTTGAAACGGGTCGATTTCAGGTGCTCCGCGAAGCGCTCCGCCGCGCCTGCGGGCGGGGCGTCGCGCAGGATCGTAAGGTAGATATCTCTCGTAAATACGCCGTCCGGCAGCTTCTGCTGCTGGATGGCGTACTTTTTCTTCAGTACGTCCGACCACGGCATCACGGCATAGCCAAAACCGTGCTCCACAAGCGAAAAGATGGCGTCCTCCGTCGTGGCGCGATAGGCAAAATGGAACTCAACGCCCTTCTCCTGCGCCATTTCCCGCAGCATGCGGTCAATAAAGGAGCCCTCCTCACAGCCAATCAGTGTTTCAGCGGCAAGCTCCTCCCACGTTTTCAGCGTTTTGGGATCCCCGATCGGCGAAATAAGCATAAGCGGTTCCGAAAAAACCCGGATCTGCGAGAGGCTCTCGTCCCGGTTCGCGGCGCAGAGCACAAAGTCATAGACGCCGTTTTTCAGCTTGCGGATCAGCTCGTCGTTGCCCTCAACGGAGAACTCGAAGCTGGTATTTCCGCAGCCCGGAAGCGCCAGAAAGCCATTGATCGCGTTGGGCAGATAATCGTAAAGCACCGGCGCGATACAGCCGAGGCACACGCGCGTTTTCAGCCGGTCGGCAAGGCGGCTCATGTGCTCCTTTGCCTCCTCGGCCTCGCGCAGCACATGGTCGGCGTGCCAGAGGAACTCCGAACCCTCCGCCGTCAACGTGAGATGGTGCCCTGCCCGCGTAAAAAGCTTTACGCCCAGCTCTTCCTCCAGACGCGCGATCGAGACGCTCAGGCTTGGCTGAGAAATAAACAGCTGCTCTGCCGCTCTGCCCATATGGGACGTTTCGCAGAGCTTTTTGAAGTAGGTCAACTGTGTCAGCGTCATAGCAATCGTATCCTCCGTGCCGTCTGATGGCGGCATTATATAGCTGAAAGCTATGGAAATCAAGTTTTTTTGTATTATACTTTCGCTCGTTATATTGCTAAAATTAATATACGTTATGCAGAGGGTTGATACATCGCGCGCCGGATATGCGCAGTCCGTGGCAGAGATGGGGGGCAGAGACTAAAGCTCTGCTGAGGGTGTGAGGGCAACGCGTGGAAGGGCGCCATATAGTTAATCGTTATATCCAAATTCGGATACCTGCAATTTTAGGACGTCAGATTTCAAAAGACGCCGAACCCGGAACTGACAGGGCGCTGCCCTGATAAACGGTTCATTCCCTTTCCCGCGCGGGTGCGCGGAACATCAGCCGAAAGGCAAAAAATAAGGAGGAATTACTGTGAAGAAGATGAAGAGACTGATTGCACTCGCAATCGCCGCACTGATCGTCCTCGGCTCGGCGGGATGTTCTGTCCCGGGACAGAACGAACCGACACAGTCGGGCGGCACGACCACGCAGACGCAGACCCCGACCAGCAACACCGGCACGACCGGCGGCACCGCCGGCAACACCGCCGGCAACACCGCGCAGCCTGCGAACCAGGGCGCGGCAGACAAGATCTTCCGTTATTCCTATTCGGTGGACATCGCCACGCTGGACCCCGGCAAAATCAACGCAATGGCCGACGCAACGGTGGCCTATCACTACCTTGACCCGCTGTACCGCAACATTCAGGGCGTGTACGAGCCCGCTACGGCGGAGAGCTACGACGTCAGCGACGACGGCGTGACCTACACGTTCCACCTCCGCAAGGATACGAAGTGGAGCGACGGACAGAGCGTTACCGCGCATGATTTTGAGTATGGCATCAAGCGCATCTGCGACCCGGACGCGGCGAGCCCCATGAGCTATCTGATGGACGTCGTGAAGAACGGCACCGCGGCGGCGAGCGGCAAGGTTTCGCTCGACGAGGTCGGCGTCAAGGCGCTGGATGACTATACGCTGCAAATCACCCTGCAATATCCCTCCGACTACTTCCTTGGCATGCTCTCGATGAGCGTCTTTGAGCCGGTGCGCAAGGATCTGGTCGAGAAGTACGGCGCCGAGTTCGGCAGCGCCGCCGACAAGATGGCCTACAACGGCCCGTTCAAGGTGACGCAGTACGGCGAGGGCCGCCTGGTCATGGAAAAGAACGAGAATTACTATGACGCCGACAAGATCAAGCTCGACGGTGTGGAGATCCTCACGGTTGCGGACGGCTCCACCGCGGCGTCCCTCTATGAGGCGGGCGATCTGGATTACGTCGAGGTCAACTCCGATCTCGCCTCCTCCCAGTACGCCGGTATGACCAGCTCCTACTACAGCGGCGCGGACGACTACGCGGCGCTCAACCACAACAACAAGTACCTTGCCAACAAGAACTTCCGCCTTGCGATGAACTACGCCATCGACCGCGAGGAGTACATCCTGCTGTCCCACAACGGCCTGTATAAGGCGAACCAGCGCTACGTTCTGCCGCAGGTCCACGGTGCGGTCGGCGACTATGGCGACGAGTATCCGCTCGAGGCATTCCCGCTCAAGGCGGACGTCGCCAAGGCGCAGGAGTATCTTGCCGCGGCGCAGGCGGAGCTTGGCTTTGCCAACCCGTCCGACATCACGCTCAAGCTCGTCGTGACCGACTCTGAGGTCGCCAAGCGCGAGTCGGAGATCGTGGCGAACATGTGGCAGAACAATCTGGGCATCAAGATCGACATCAACCTTGTCCCCGGCGCGACGAGAAACGCGATGCTCGTTGCCAACAACAACGACTTCGACATCATCATGACCGGCTGGGTGCCCGATTACTCCGACCCGTACAGCTATCTGGAGCTCTGGTACGGCCCGTCCAGCTACAACTACCTCAACTACCACAGCGACACCTATGACGGGTATCTGGAGGCGTCCCGCACACAGACCGGCAAGGCGAGAATGGATTCGCTGTTCGGCGCGGAGAAGACCCTGCTTGAGGACGGCGCGCTCGTTCCGCTCCAGCTGCGCGAGGTGCATTATCTGGTTTCCAACAGCGTTTCCAACCTGCAGCTCTATTTCATGGGCTATAACATGAACTACGTCTATGCGGACAAGAACTGACCGCCGGACCATAAGCCCTCAAGCGTGATCCCACGGACCCTGCAACCCCATAGAAAAAACGGCGGGGCACAGGCTGCGTGCACGGCGCGCCGCCTGTGCCCCGCGTTGACAGGAGGGATACCATCAAGTGAGACGATATATCCTCAAGAGGATCGGCATTTCACTGCTTACAGTGTTTGTGCTGGCCACGGTCGTGTTCTTTCTGGCACGGCTGATGCCTGGCGGCCCCTTCAGCGACCCGAAGATTTCCGCCACGGCACGCGAAAACCTTTCGCGCTACTACGGTTTCGACAAGCCGCTGCTCCAGCAGTATCTGACCTATCTCAACAATCTGCTCCACGGCAATTTTGGCTATTCCACGAAGTATCCCGGACAGACGGTGAACGCCCTGCTTGCCAGCAGCTTCCCGTACTCGGCGGACCTTGGACTGCGCGCCCTGTGCTTCGCCGTCTCCTTCGGCCTTGTGTTCGGCGTCATGTCGGCACTCAACCGCGGGAATGGGATCGACTTGTTTTTCGTGATCCTTGCCGTCGTCGGCACCAGCGTCCCGGACTTTATCATGGGCGCCATCCTGCAGCATTTCTTCGGCTATAAGTGGGGCCTTCTCCCCATTGCGCAATACAAGAGCTTCGCCCATACCATTCTGCCGTCCATCGGACTTGGCTTCTACACAATGGCGTCGGTCTCGCGCATCATGCGCGCCAGCATGCTTGAGGTGGTGCAGCAGGACTACATCAAGACGGCGCGCGCCAAGGGCGTTTCGAATTTCCGCATCACATGGAAGCACCAGATCCGCAACGCCATCATGCCGGTCATAACGATCCTCGGCCCCATTGTCGCGGCGGTGCTGACCGGCACGTTCGTGATCGAATCCGTGTTCGCCATTCCCGGCATGGGCAAATACTATGTGGAGAGCGTGCAGAACAACGACTATTCCATGATCCTCGGCATGACCGTGTTCTACGGCGCGTTCCTCGTGCTGTGCAACATGATCGTCGATATCCTCTACGGTCTGGTCGATCCGCGCATCCGCATATCGAAGTAGGAGGACAGCATGGAAGAAGTAAAGAGTACAGCCGCTGCCCTCACGGACGAGGATTTCGCGCATGTCGGCAAAAATCTGGAGAAAATGGAATCCATCGCGCGCCCGAGCCTGACGTTCTGGCAGGAGGTCTGGCGCCGTATCCGCATGAACAAGGTCGCGTATTTCAGCCTGCTGCTGCTTGCGCTTTACGCGCTGCTGGCGATTTTTGCGCCGATGCTCAGCCGTTACGGCTTTGACGACCAGGACGCCTACGCCATGCGGCAGAGCTTTTCCGCGGCGCATTGGCTCGGCACGGATTCTCTGGGCCGCGACCTCTGGGTGCGCGTGTGGATGGGCGCGCGCGTATCGTTGACGATCGGCCTGACCGCGGCGCTTATCAACAGCGTCGTCGGCACGGTGATCGGCGGCTTCTGCGGCTACTACGGCGGGAAGCTGGACATGATTATCATGCGTATCATCGACATCATCTACGGCATCCCGTCCCTGATCGTCTGCATTCTGGTGATGATCGTGCTGGGCAGCGGCGTGCGGAGCCTGATCGTCGCCATGGTTATCACGGGCTGGGCGGGCAGCTGCCGCTTCACCCGTGGCGAGGTGCTGCGGCTCAAGGAGCAGGAGTTTGTCCTCGCCGCCCGTGTTATGGGCGAGCCGGTGTTCAGCATCATCGTGCGGGAGCTGATCCCCAACATCATGGGACTTCTCATCACGAACCTTGCCATGGCGATCCCGGGCGCGATCTTCCAGGAGGCATTTTTGAGCTACATCGGACTGGGTATTTCGCCGCCGCAGGCAAGCTGGGGCGTGCTGGCGAAGGAGGGCACGCTGATGCTCAAGATCGCGCCGCACATGCTCTATGTTCCGGCATTTTTCATCTGCACGACGGTGCTTGCGCTCAACCAGCTCGGCAACGGGCTGCGCGATGCATTTGACCCGCGCCTGCGCGGTACGGAATGAGGTGACGCAATGGCAGAGAATATTTTGGAAATCAGCCATCTGGAGTTTTCGTTCCGTACCTACGGCGGCGTGGTCAAGTCCGTGCGCGACGTGAGCTTTAACCTGCGTCAGGGCGAAATTCTGGGCATCGTGGGCGAGAGCGG
>SVKP01000171.1 GCA_015068395.1 Oscillospiraceae bacterium | reverse complement strand
GATGCCCGCCATGCGGGCTTTCTCGGTGACGCGCTCCGGCGCTTCGAAGCAGTGCTGCGCGGGCTTGGACGCGACCGCGTCCTCCAATGCCTGACGGAGCAGGGCTTCGCGCTCCGCCCCGCGCGCGCCGCCGCGCAGGAGCGGCATCAGGTCCACGCTTTCCCCGTAGCACAGGCAGGGCTTGACTCTGCCCTGCGCGGTGAGCCGGAGCCGGTTGCAGCGGTCGCAGAACTTGCCGTGCATGGCGCTGATGAAGCCGACGCTCCCCGTCCAGCCGGGGACGCGGACATAGACCGCGGGGCCGTTTCCGTGGACGGAGGCGTCCTCCTCCAGCGCCGGATAGCGGCGCAGCAGCTCCGCGCGCAGCGCCGCGTTTTCCACCCCCGCGATCTCCCGTCCTGAGCCGATGGGCATCAGCTCGATGAAGCGCACGTCCAGCGCCCGGTCCCGGGCGAGGCCTGCGAGGGAAAACCACTCGTCGTCGTTCACGCCCCGCTGCAGCACCGCGTTGAGCTTGAGTCGCAGGCCCGAGGCGAGCGCCGCGTCGACGCCGGAGAGCACGGCGTCCAGCTCGTCCCTCCCGGTGATCGACGCATAGCGCTCCCGGTCCAGCGTGTCGAGGCTGACGTTCACCGCGTCCAGCCCGGCGTCCAGCAGCTCCGGCAGATACCGCGCCAGCAGCACGCCGTTGGTCGTGAGCGTCACCTGTTCGACGCCGGGGATCGCCTTGAGCATGCGGATCAGCTCCGCGCAGCCCAGCCGGACCAGCGGCTCGCCGCCGGTCACCTTCAGCTTGCGGACGCCCAGCGCGGCGGCAACGGCGCAGATCTCGCCGATCTCCTCATAGGTCAGGATCTCGCGCATCGGCACCAGCTCGACGCCCTCGGGCATGCAGTAGCGGCAGCGCAGGTTGCAGCGGTCCGTGATGGAGACGCGCATATAGTCGATGTTCCTTCCGAATCGGTCCAGCATGGAAGAACCTCTTTTCCGTCGATTTTTATAAAGGAAGTATAGCCGCTTCACGCGGGATAGTCAACGACCAGACTTGCATTTCGACGCGCCATGATGTGTGATACGGCTTCGGAAGCATAAGGCACGCAGCGGCAACACGATCTCCGTGACGATCGCCCCGCGCCGGTTTTGACCATCGGCGCGGGGCGAAACATTTTTTACGAATAGCATGCGAGCAGCCGCTCCCACGCGCTTTGCATGACCTGTAGATAGAGGCTTCCGCCCATGCTGTCGCGCACCTCCGCAGCGAAGCGCTCCGCCGCGTTTGTGCCGGGAGCGCCGCTGCCGTTCACGATCATGTCGACAAACAGATTACGCCCGTTCTCGCGCTGCGAAAACGCTTCCTCCAGCTCCGCGTGGATGCTGAGCAGGTCCATTTCCCGCCTTGTGATGGGCAGGAGCGTCGGTGCGGAGGTGTACCACTGGTTCCGCGAGACGCGCGCAGTGCGCAGCTCGGGATGGCTGATCGTGCCGAGGCCGATCGCAGTGGAAATGTAACCGGCGCCCACCTTGCCGGTCTCATCCAGACACTGGTAGGCAAACGCCTGACTTTTGACGAATCCGAGCGTTGAACCCAGATAGCGGCGCGCATAGTCCGAGCAGCTGCCGCCTGCTTTTTCCCACAGCTCGGCATAGGCCGCCTCCGTGATCTCCGGCGTCTGCTCGCCGTTAAAGGAAAACGTCGCGTAACTGCCGTCCTCGTTTGTTCTGATGAAGGCGTCCGGGCCGTAGGACATGAGGATCATGCCCGCGTCGCTGAATGCGTAGTCGATCAGCCGGAGCGCGGCGCAGAGCCTGTCGGGATCGTTGGCGACGCCTTCCCGGGAAATGCCCCATCCCGCCGTCGCAACACTGCGCCAGGATTCCGTGAAGCGCATGTATTTGCTTCCCAGCGTTCCATCCTGCCAGCAGGCGACGGGCAGCATTACCGCCATATACCGCTCGCCCTCGTCGGCTTGCAGCTTGGTTCGGTTGCAGGCGGTTTGCGACGCGCTGGAATCGTAGGACATGAATCCGAGATCGCGCTCCAGCATTTGCTCGCTTGACATTTCGGCTCCGCTGAGGAAGGACTCGGAAATCAGCCCCTCCCGCGCCATGTCATGCATCCGGTCAAGCGCCCGGTAGGCGTCCGCCTCCTGCCGCGCATCGTGCAGCCTGCCGACGATGTCGAAATACAGATAATCCTGCCGGGACTCCAGACCGCGCACGCCGAAGAGCAGCCCGGCGAGCCGGACCAGATCGGCGCGGTATCGGTTGTTTCCATCCTCGCGGGTAAAGACGCCCTGCACGGAGTCTGTTCCGTTGAGCGTCTGCGGATTCGCCGCCACGCAGCGCAGCAGCGCGACGAGCTCATCCGCGTCCCATGCGGCATTTTGCCCGACAAACAGGTCTGAGCGTTTTGTGCCGTAGTAACCGCCGTACGCCTTGTCAATATAGTCGCGGAGCATGTTGACCGCAGAGACGCCGGACAGCTCCCCGGCGGCGTTCATTTTCTGGATGATGTTGCCCGCGGCGTCGTAATTCTTGGCGATGATCTCTCTGCCCGTCCCATCCGGCTTCACAACGTCGACCAGTATCGTGCCGGAGGTCGGCATATAAGGCTGATAATAATACGTCTCGCCAAGCACCCCGCTGGCAGGGACGGAAAACGCCCCTTTCCCGTCGAGCAGCTTTTCCACCCAGTCAACGCGCATCAACGGCGTCCGCACGATGTCGTTCACACCGTCAAAATACGGCGCATAGTAAAAGGCGCCGATGTCGGTATTTCCCGTGACGGACAATCGGACAACCGGGTATTCCTCCAGAAATGCACGGAGATTCGGCATGAGATCGAGGTATTTGGAAAGGTCGACCAGCTGTCCCGCCTCTCCGGCTTTGGTCAGGCTCTCCGCGGAACCGCTGACAAGGTCGATCTCGTCCATGCGCTCCGCCCAGAAGGCGAGCTCTTCATCGGCGTTGCCGCCCTGATATTTATCCTCAATGGCGACGCCCAGGCGCTTTTCCACCTCTGCCCACGTCGGCTTGAGGTCGCCGGCGCGGTAGGTGACGCCGTCCGCGAGGGTGACGCCGTTTCCCGCGGTCTCCGCATCAAAGCGCAGCCCGGCCTGCGCGGAACCGCAGCCCGTCGCCATGCGCAGCACCGTGCCCTTTGCATAGGCAAGCTCCGTGGGAATCGTCAGCTTTTGCGTATGGCCGGAGGGAGCGGCGGACGGCTGCGGCGGAGCGCTGTCTGCCGCGTCGTTGCAGCCGCAGAGCAGGGAAACCGCCAGAAGCAGCGCAACGAAAGGCACATTTTTCTTCATAGATACTCTCCCAACGCCGCCCGGCTATTTTTGACCGTCCTGCTGCCTCAGCAACTCGTTGACCTGCTCCCAATCGAAGCCCTTGACGGCCCGCTTGAGCTTTTCCACGCGCTCCCGCTCTCCCTGCGGGATGCGGAAGCCCGCGAGATAATCAAAGACAAACGCCGCACTGTCCGCGTCCATATTCGCCGCCAGCTCACGGAGCCCGTCATATGCCTCTTGCAGCGCCTCGTCCGAAAGCAGGGGAAGGGACTCGTCCTCCGCCGCTTCGTCGGAAGCGCACAGCGGCGCGAGCGCCGCGCTCAAGGCGCGGACGCGCCTGAGCAGATCGGGAAGCTCTGCGCCGAGCGCGTCGGCGTCGCCCGCCTTGCCCGCGTACTCCAGCTTTTCCGCGAGCGCGCCGATCCCCTCCGCCCCGATGGTGCGGGACAGGCTCTTGATCGCGTGGACCTTGACCGTGGTGTTGGCAAGGTCGCCGGCGCGCCAAAGAGCCTCAATCTCATCCGCCGAGTCGGCGGCGTTGCTGCCGTAGATCGTCAGCGTGTCGAGGTAGGTCTCCACCGTGCCGCAGTGCGAAAGCCCCTGCCCGGCGTCAAGCCCGTCGATGGCGCGCAGCCAGTCCGGCACCTCGGCACAGGGCGTATCCATGGCGGCGTTGTCGCCGGGCGCAAGCAGCTTTTCCTTCGGCAGATATTGCAGCATGAGCTCTTCCAGCCGGTCGGGATCAATGGGCTTGGTCAGGTAGTCGTCAAAGCCCACGGCGAGATACTGCTCACGCGCGCCAGAGATCGCGTTTGCCGTCAGGCAGATCGTCGGCGTTTGCAGATTCGGATTCTCCTTTTCGGCGCGCAGCTCGTGAAGCGTTTCAATACCGTCTTTTTCCGGCATCATGTGGTCAAGGAAAATGACGTCGTATTTTTTCCCGGACGCCAGACGCAGGCCCTCGTCGCCGCTCGCCGCCGTGTCGATCCGCACGCCGGTGCGCTTGAGAAGGCTTTTCAGCACGGCGAGATTCATCGGCGTATCATCGACCACCAGCACCTCGGCGTCGGGCGCGGTGAACTTCTCCCGATACCTCTTCCGCCCGGAAAGCGAAGCGCGATAGGACGCCTCGTAATCGCCGAGCGCGTCCCATTGGACGACCTTTTGCTTCAGCCGGAAGGAAAAGACCGAGCCCTCGCCGTATACGCTTGCCACCTCCAGGCGGCTGCCCATCATTTCCAGAAGCCGCTTGGTGATGTTCATGCCGAGCCCCGTGCCTTCGACGTTGCGGTTGCGCTTTTCCTCGATGCGCTCAAATTCGGAAAAAAGCTTCGCCATATCCTCCGGCTTGATACCGATGCCGGTGTCCCTGACGGAAACGTCCAGATATACGCTTTCGGGCTCGTCCTCAATCCGCTTGTAACCGACGTGGAAGGTCACGCTGCCCTTTTCCGTATATTTTACGGCGTTGGTCAGGATGTTGGTGACGACCTGCTTGATGCGCACCTCGTCGCCGTGGAGCAGCCGGGGCGTCGATTCATCAAAGTCGAGCTTGAGCACAAGCCCCTTGTCGTCCGCCCTTGTCTGGATCATGTTGACCAGATCGTTGAGAACGGAGGAAATGTCATAATCCACGGGCAGGATCTCCATCTTGCCCGCCTCGATCTTTGAAAAGTCGAGGATGTCGTTGATGATGCCAAGCAGGGTGTTGCCCGCCGTCTTAATGTTTTCGGAGTAGCCGAGGACGTTATCGTCCTCGCTTTCGCGCAGGATCATCTCGTTCATTCCGAGCACGGCGTTGATCGGCGTTCGGATCTCGTGCGACATGTTGGCAAGGAAATGAGACTTCGCCTGATTTGCGTAGTCTGCCTCCTCCTTTGCCTCCTTGATCTGCGCATACTGGCGGCGGATGATGTCATGATAGCTGCCGGACATCCGCATGCCGACCGCAAGCGAGAAAACGAGAAAGGCGGAGGCGATCAAAACGACGCGAAGCAGGAAATCCTTGACATAGACGTTGAGGTCCTCCATCGACATGTCCACACCCGCATAGGCGACGCATACCCCATCCATATCATAGATCGGCTGGTACACCGTGAGCAGCCAGCCGTAGGTATCATTGCTCTCGATCGGATCGATCCGGCCGCCGGCGAGCAATGTCGGGACATACGGCATGAACGTCTGGTCAAAGGGAATGACCGTGCCGGGCTCATCTGCTTCGACCCCCTCCGGCTCGGTGTCGAACACCACGTGGCAGCCGTCCTCCTCTATCCGATACATATAGACGTACTCCAGATAGGGCGTATTGTCCCGGATGCCCTGCAGGATCTTTCTTACCTCTTCATAGCTCTGCGCGGCGCGGCCTCGCTCCAGATAGACGTCGACCAGCCGCGGATCGGTGGTGTTCACGACCTGCTGCGCCGCGCCGATCGCCACCTCGATACGCTCCGCCCGCGCGTTTTCGGTATAGAGCGCGACGCTGATCCACGCACAGACCGCCACCAGCGCGACCGCGCCCAGCGCCACCGATTCCAGCAGGCGCCTGTGCAGACGGTTCATGTCAAAGCTGTCGGGGTCGTCCGGACGGCTGACGCGCTGGATCTCCCCGCGGATGTGCGCGGGCAGGATGCGCAGGGCAAGCGCCACAGCCGCTGTCGTAATCGCCTTGTCCGCGAGGTTGAGCGCCAGATTCATCAGCATCAGGGCGGGGAACCTTTGAAAGCTCGTCTGCTCGACGATTCGGTCCACAAAAGGAACGGAAACAAAGTCCACGCTGATTACGGTGTTTAAGCTCCATGCGATCAGCCCGCCGAGGATCCCGCCGATCAGCGAGAGCGTCAGGCAAAAGAGCACGAACCCACCCTTTCGACGGAACACATCCTTATAGAACATGCGTGAAGCGCTGATGGCGATGCAGATATTGACGATCGCGAAATAGGCGGACATTTTGCTGAACGGAAGGCACAGAATATTGGACGCCAGCGCCGTCAGGATCGATGCGAGCGGGCCGCACTCCCACGCCACGAGGATCGTGCCGATGGTGTCGAGATACAGCGGGAGCGAAAGCCTCTGCACTGCCAGCGAAAGTAAGACGTTCAGCGCGATGCCGCTGGTTATGATGACGCCGCGCGTCAGAGCGACACGGCGAACGCGCAGCCCTGCTTGCTGATTCTGCGTATTCTGCATATCTCTTCTCCTCTTCAGTCCCCGCGCCCTGCACGCTGAACAGGGCGCGACAAGTGCATACCAAACGATTTTATAATAGCACCGTCGGCACAAAATGGCAATCAATCAGGCGTCCGCCGGGGCGGCAAGAAGCTCGCCCTCTGCCACAACGGCGCCCTCGCCTCCGACGCGGACGGCATAGCTCTCGCCAAGCTTGTCGATGTGGGCGTGGATCACGGACGGACGGCCCATCTTTTCGCCCTGCATAAAGCTGCAGTCGTCCCCCGCGGCAATGAAACCGTGGAGAAGACCGTAATAGGCGAGCGCGCCGTTGGCGGTCCCGGTGGCGGATTCCTCGTCGATCCCGTAAAGAGGCGCGAAATTCCGCACATGACAGGTGGCGTCGCTGCCGTCGCGGGTAAAGGCGTGTACGCCGACCGCGCCATAGCGTTTCGACAGCGCCGCGAGCGCGGGGAAATCCGGCTCGATGCGCGCCAGGTCCCCAAGCGACCGCACCGGCAGCAGAATGTCGGGAAGCCCTGTCGAAACGAGCTGCGGAAGCAAGGGCAGGACCTGCGCCTGCTGCGTAGCCCATTCCAGCCCCATGATACGGTACAGCTCTGCCAATGCAGCCTCGTCCGTAATTGTATCCAGAGCGGCGGGCGTCGCCATGTCCATGACCACGTTTTTGCCGCGGACCTCCACGCACAGCTCGCCGGAGCGCGTGTGCAGGCGGTAATCGCCGTCGCCGATCCTGCCGCTGTGACGCAGCGCGGTAAACGTGCCGATGGTCGCGTGACCGCACAGGTCGACCTCCGCCTCGGGAGTGAAGTAGCGGACGCGAAAGCCCCGCGCGTCCAGACGCATGACAAAGGCGGTTTCGGAGTAGCGCAGCTCCCGCGCGGTCTTGATGCAGAACGTGTCCTCCGGGAAGCCGCTTCCCTCATCCAGAAGCACCACGCCCGCCGGGTTTCCGCCGAACGGCTCGGAAGTGAACGCGTCAACGATGAATAATTTCATATCGATCCTCCGTAATTGGCTTTGATTGCTTTCCAAAATGCGGTTTATGAATGCGACGGTTGCATTTGGGTGTGTTTGCCCTTATAATCAACAAAAACAAGGCAAAGGGAGAAACGCTTATGCCGGACTTTGACCCGCTGAGATATGCCTATCCCTCGCACAGGAATGTTGTCTATGCGCGCCGCGCGATGGCGTGTACCTCCGTGCCGCTGGGCGCGGAGCTTGGGCTGGACGTGATGCGCCGCGGCGGAAACGCCGTGGACGCCGCCGTGGCGATGGCGGCGGCGATGCCGCTGCTGGAACCGACGAGCAACGGCGTCGGGAGCGACTGCTTCGCGCTTGTCTGGATCGAGAAAGATAAGAGGCTGTACGGCCTCAACGCGAGCGGCGCTGCGCCGATGGCGCTTTCGCCCGGCGTGTTCCGGGAAAAGGGACTGACCGCCGTGCCGCGCGACGGCTGGCTTCCGACGATGACGCCCGGCGCGCCTGCGGGCTGGGCGGAGCTGAACCGGCGCTTCGGCACGAGGCCTCTTGCCGAGCTGTTCGCGCCCGCGATCGCCTATGCGCGCGAGGGCTGCCCGGTGCCCGTCGAGGTCGGGAGCCATTGGGGTGCGGCCGTGCGGCGCTTTGCGCGCGCGTCCGAGCAGGACGCGGCGCCTTTCCGGGCGTGGTTCAAGGCATTCACGAAGCCGGACGGCGCGCCTTATCGCGCGGGCGATATCTTCCGCTGGGAGGACTTCGCCGATACGTTGGAGGAGCTGGCGGCGACTGACTGCGAGAGTCTGTATCGCGGCGCGCTGATGGAAAAGCTCGTTGCGTTCAGCCGGGCTACCGGCGGATATTTCTGTGAGGATGACCTGCGGGATTATCATCCCGCTTGGGTGGAGCCGATTACCGCGGACTACAGGGGATATACGGTCTGCGAGATCCCGCCGAACGGCCACGGCATCACGGCGCTGATGGCGCTGAACATCCTGAAGGGGCTGGAGCTGTCCGGGAGCCGTGAGAGCGCGGACGCCTACCACAAGCAGCTTGAGGCGATCAAGCTTGCCTTTGAGGACGCAAAGGCGTATGTCGCCGACCCGCGCTATATGAGAACGAAAATTGCGGACCTGCTGAGCGAGGACTACGCCGCGCGCCGCCGCGCGCTGATCGGGGAGCGGGCGATCCTGCCGACGGCGGGAGACCCTTCCAGCGGCGGAACGGTCTATCTCTGCACCGCGGACCCCT
The DNA here is from genome assembly GCA_015068395.1 of Oscillospiraceae bacterium. Lineage (GTDB taxonomy): Bacteria > Bacillota > Clostridia > Oscillospirales > Oscillospiraceae > Hominicoprocola. The sequence goes on along the minus strand of SVKP01000171.1, from coordinate 6,363 downwards.
TCGGCAACATGGTCTCGTTTATCCAGAGCAACTACATGGGGTTTGGCTCGGGCGTCGTGATCCCCGGAACGGGTATTTCACTGCAAAATCGCGGCGCAAACTTCTCGCTCGACGCGGAAAGCGACAACTGCGTCGCGGGCGGAAAGAAGTCCTACCACACCATCATTCCCGGGTTTTTGATGCAGGGCAGGGAGGCGGTCGGGCCGTTCGGCGTAATGGGCGGCTTTATGCAGCCGCAGGGGCATGTGCAGGTGATCGTCAACACCGTCGATTATCACATGAACCCGCAGGAGTGCCTCGATGCGCCGCGGATGCAGTGGACCGGCGAGCGGCATGTCCAGCTTGAGCGCGAGGTGCCGCCGCATATCGCCGCGGAGCTGGCGCGCCGGGGGCATGAGATCGAAATCATTAACACGAACGCCGCAATGGGCCGCGGGCAGATCATCTGGCGCACGGAAAACGGCCTGCTCGTCGGCGGAACGGAGCCGCGCTGCGACGGACTGGCGGCGGCGTGGTGAATGCATTCACTCCCTGACAAATTCCGCGATCGCCTGTTGCAGCAGGCGAAACACGTTTGCAATCAAATAACCGTCTGCGATCGCATGGTTGAGACGAACGCTGACGGGCATGACCAGAGCGCCGTTTTCCTCACGGTATTTGCCCCAGTTGACAATGGGGGCGAAGAACAGATAGCCGTCCGGCAGCTCAATGTTCAGCGAATCATAGGAAAGCCAGGAAATAAAAGAGGCGTCAAACCAATTGGGATGGCTTTCCGGCTCCAGCAGGTATTCTCTCGTGTTTTTCGCCTTTTCGAGGTCCCTGAGAGCGTTGGCGTAGAACACCTTGTAATCCTCGCAGTATTCCGTATAGACCGGCGTGCAGGTTTCCGTGTCCTCGTGGAAGACATACTGCGTCGGGTGGATCACGTCATAGCAGATCAGCTCGTTGGTCTGCCAGAGATATCCCATTTTGTAATCATCCCGCGAGTTCAAGACCTTTGAGAGAATATACAGAAAATTGAGGTAGAATTTTGTGTTCGTCCTCTTGGAATACGCGGCAAGCTCGGTCACGTCGAGCCTTGCCGTCATGGAGACGGAGCACTTGCAGTCCTCGGAAAAATGGCGAAAAACGTCCTTCCGATAATAGTTTTCCTTGTCGATGATGCGGTAGTTCATAGTTTCCTTCCTCCTTAACCGTACCTTGCCTCGCGCAGCGGAGCGTCCCAGAGGATGACGCCGCCCAGTCCTTTCGCCAGCGCGTCGGCGTGTTCGCGGATGCCGTCCAGCAGCTCCGATTCGCGCTTTTTGGAGCGGCGGCCCTTTGCGAAGTACAGCTCTTCCGACGCACAGGCGTCGCAGCTGACGGCAAAATCCTCGTCGTCACGATGCGGGAAGAAGGCGACCGACGCCCCGTAACGGATCGTTCCATCCTCTGACGTTGCGGTGAGCAGCACACGCACGCCGCGGCGTTCCACGCCGTCGTACGTGCATTGCGCGGAATAATATTGGTCATAGACATTGATGCATTTCATGCGATGCAGCCTCCTGCTTGAACGATTCGCTTGAAGTATAGCACGGAGAACATATGAGGTCAAATCCGCCGCGCAAAAAGAAACATACAATTCTTTGTGCAAAAGGGCACAAAAAACAGCGCTGAGCGGCAGGCTGAAGCCTGCCGCTCAGTAGTAGAAACCATATTCAAATGTGGCTCGGCGGGAACCAGGATCTCATCCAAAGGAACGTTCAGGATCGCGCCGAGCGCGAACAGATTGTCGACCGACGGGAGCGTTTGACCGCGCTGCCATTTGTAGATGGCGCGGGGTTCATCGAACCCAAAGTATTCCTGCAAATCACGAACGGTCAAGCCGCGTTCGCTGCGCAGCCGGATGATGTTTGCTCCCGTTGCGACCGGGTCGATCACGGGAAAGCGCGTTTTCATGGGTATCCCTCCCCTTGCTTGGTCTCTGCTTCCAGCAGGCGTTATCAGGATAGCGCCCGCAGTCGGCAGAGTCAAGGGATGCAGGGGATTTGTAACAGAAATGAAACGTGCGGGTATGCACATGCGCGAAAGTGTTTGACCGAATGAATATTTGGTGCTATAATCTGACAATTATATTTCATTTGATAATCGGGGGATAAACACATGCGTGAACTCAGCAAACGCGTCGGCACATTCACAGACTCGGTGATCCGGCGCATGACGCGTATCAGCGACGCCTATGGCGCAATCAATCTTTCACAGGGCTTCCCGGACTTCGACCCGCCGCGCGAGCTGATGGACGCGCTGGCAAGGATCGCCTATGACGGCCCGCACCAGTACGCGATCACCTATGGCGCAAGGGGCCTGCGCGAAGCGCTTGCTGACAAGCACGGCAAGGCGGTCGGACGCACGGTGGACCCGGAAAACGAGGTCGTCGTTACCTGCGGCGGGACCGAGGCGATGATGTGCGCCATGATGACGATCTGCAATCCCGGCGATAAGGTGATCGTCTTCTCGCCGTTCTATGAGAACTACGGCGCGGACGCGATCCTCTCCGGCGCGGAGCCGATCTACGTCCCGCTGACGCCGCCGACCTACGACTTTGACCTCTCCCTGATCGAAAAGGGCTTTCAGGACGGCGCGAAGGCAATCATCATCTGCAATCCGTCCAACCCCTGCGGCAAGGCGTTCAGCCGTGAGGAGCTTTCGGCGATCGGGGAGCTCTGCCTCAAATACGACGCGTTTGCCGTGACGGACGAGGTATATGAGCATATGGTCTATGCGCCGTATGTCCACACGCATATGGCGGGTCTGCCGGGGCTGTACGACCACACGATCACATGCAGCTCGCTGTCAAAGACCTTTTCCATTACCGGCTGGCGGCTTGGCTATCTGATCGGGCCGGAGTATGTCATCGAGGCGGCAAAAAAGGTACACGACTTCCTGACGGTGGGCGCGCCCGCGCCGCTTCAGGAGGCGGCGACCGTGGCGCTCCGCTTCCCGGACCGCTACTACGAGGACCTCAATGCGCTTTACACGCGCAAGCGCGACTATTTCTGCGCGGGGCTGGACCGCATCGGGTTGAAGCACAACGTCCCGCAGGGGACGTACTTCGTGATGATCGACATCACGGAGTTTCTCGCACTGCCGCAGTTCAGCGGCTGGACAGACCTGCAATTCTGCGAGTGGCTGATCCGCGAGATCGGCGTCGCGGCGGTTCCCGGCTCCAGCTTCTTCCGCGAGCCGGTCAACCACCTGATCAGGATGCACTTTGCACGGCAGGAGAGCGTGCTCGACGAGGTGATCCGGCGTCTCTCGCGCCTGGCGGAGCTGACGGGAAAGTGAGAATATAAACGGGGGCGTTGCAAGAATCTGCAACGCCCCTTTGAAGCGTAATCGCGGTGCGCAGAGTGGCGCAATCAGTCGATCGGCGTAACGAACAGCGAGCCGTCGCGCCCGCTGACGCCGATGGCATAAGTTTTGGTTGTTCCGTCCGAGTCCGTATAGGAGAAACCGTTGCTCGGGATATCGCCGGGGAAGCTCATGGGGGCGGCAAGCGGGATGCCTGCGCGCAGGGCGGGGATGTTGAATACCTCGGTGATATCGAACGTTGCATTGCCGCTGGCGTCCACGTCCTTGAGCGAGAGAGAGAGGAGCTTGAAGTCCGCCACGCCCTCGTCCGAACGGAACAGGATTCTGGTCTCATATTCGGCGGTTTGATCCATGTATTCGCTCGCGTCGTCATAATAGGACTGATATGACACATCGTCGAAATAGTCCACGCGTACCTTGCAGTCGAGCGGCTGCGCAATATAACCTTCGTACGGGTAGTCCGCGAACGGCATCAGGTCCAGCGTTTTCAGCTCGGCGTCGTATTTGTTGGACAGCGCCCAGAACCCGTCAAAGTCGACGTCCATCTCTTCTCCGTCGTTCTTGTCCCAAATGCCCGACGTATTGTGGAAAAAGCCGACCTCGTCGCTGCCCTCGTCCTTCGTGTCGCTGAAATACCAATCCTCGCAGATCAGCTTTGTTCCGTCCTCGGAAATGTGGAACGTCCCAAAGCCGCTGTACGCCCAGCCGCCGGAGCCGTAGTAGAAGAAGCGCCCATCGCCCATCCACTCATAGACGTTGCGCGCCCAGCCCTCAAGAAAGCAGACAGGCTCGCCGTCCTTGCAGGTGTAGCCGCTGAAAATGAACTGCGTTTCCGGGATCTCGGCGTTTTTGTCCGGGATGGTGCCGATGAGCAGCTCGGGGATACCGTCGCCGCTGATGTCCTCATACGTAAAGCCCAGATATTGCAGCAGCCTGGTGCGCTCCATCGTAGAGGACTCCATGATACCGGAGGCGACATATGAATAATCGTCCTCTGTGCTGTATCCGTTGTAGAGCACGTCACAGACCTGATTGATTACGGTTTCGTAGGCGTGCGTCGTCTCCTGATACACCCGCACCGCCTCGGGCTCCGGCTCCGTGGACGGTTCAGGGTCCGCAGCCGACGTATCGGTCGGCGTCGTTTTCGCGGGTTCTGATACGGTCGACGCGGCGGGCTGCTGCGCCGGCGCCGGTTCCGCTGCGGCGGGCTGCTTTTCGCCGCAGCCGACCAGCATGGACGCAAGAAGCGCCGTGAGCAGACAAATGGTAATAAGCTTCTTTTTCATCTCATTTTCCTCCATAGAAGTGTTTGGATGGCTTCGTTTTTGCACAGTGTGATTTCCTTCGCGGTACATGAATATATCATATGTTTCCGCACGGTGCAACGCCCAACTGGCCTTTTTCGGCGGGCGTGTTGGCGAAGCATCTGATATCCCCTTTCTTTTCGCTGCTTTCTTTTTGGGGCATCAGCCTCCGTTCCCTGCATTTGACGGATATAACCATGAGTTTGTTCCCTTTTTCTGTGCGCTGACATGTATTTTGTTAAACAGTTGATTTTTGAATACACAGAGCTTATAATTAAACCATTCTACAAATGAATGGAGGTTCTGCCAGATGGGAAAGAACGCCAGAAAACCCGGTAAAAACAAAGCTTTGAAAGCGGACCAGGCAAAGCAGGCTGCGGCGCTGAAAGAGCAGAGCGAGCTGATCGTCGAGAAAGAAAAGACTGCCGAGCCGGTCGCGGAGAAGATTCCCGCCGCGGTGGAGAGCGCGCCGGCTGAAAATACCGCAAAGAAGAAGCCGGCGGCAAAGAAACCCGCCGCGAAAAAAGCAAAGGCTGAGTCTGAGACGAAATCTGGCCGCAAGCCGATGACCGCCGCGGAGAAGGAGGCGGCTGCCAAGGCAAGAGCGGAGGAAAAGAAAAAGGCTGAGGCCATGACGCCGACGCTGATAATGCAGTACGGCGGCCGTGACGTGGACGTCAAAGCGCTGGTCCAGGCGGTGAAGGACGATTTCAAGGCGAATCACAAAAGAGCGCTGCTGACGGAGCTCAACCTATACCTCAAGCCGGAGGAGAACACGCTTTACTATGTGGTGAACGGTTCTGTCGAGGGCAAGATCACATTCTGACAAGCGGGGTAGCAGATACGTCTGCTACCCTTTTTTGGCGTGGAGGTAAGCTTTCGTGAGGAATGAGACCAATTTTACCAGCGGGCCGATCGTCGGGCCGCTGCTCCGCTTTTCGCTCCCGATCCTGCTGGCGCTGTTTTTGCAGGCGCTCTACGGCGCGGTGGACCTGCTGGTGGTCGGGAAGTACGCGGCGGCGTCGGACGTGTCCGGCGTGGCGGTGGGTTCGCAGATCATGATGACGATCACGAATCTCATCAGCGCGTTTGCGATGGGCACGACCATATTGCTGGGACAGAAAATCGGCGAGGGCGACCGCGCCTCGGGCGGCAGGATCATAGGAACCAGCATCGCCCTGTTCTTTGCGGTCGGCGTCGCCCTGACGGCGCTGATCCCGCTGCTCTCCGGCGCGCTGGCGCAGGCAATGAACGCGCCGACGGAGGCGTTCGAGGAAACGAAGCGCTATATTTCCATCTGCGGCGCCGGCAGCATCATGATTATCGCCTATAATGTGCTCGGCAGCGTCATGCGCGGCATGGGCGATTCGCGGACGCCGCTCATTACCGTCGCCATCGCCAGCGCCTGCAATATCACGGGAGACCTGCTGCTGATTAAGGGCCTCGGCATGGGCTCGGCGGGCGCGGCCATTGCGACGGTCGCGTCTCAGACGGTGAGCGTGATCGTCTCCTTCCTCCTGCTCAAGCGCCGGACGCTTCCCTTTGAGCTGACGCGGCGGGAGCTGCGCCTTAACGGCGGTATCGCGCGGCGGATCACGCGCTTCGGCGCACCGATTGCCCTGCAAAGCCTGCTGGTGGGACTTTCGTTCCTTGTTATTCTTGCCATCACCAACCGCTTGGGGCTGATCGCATCGGCGGGCGTGGGCGT
>SVKP01000170.1 GCA_015068395.1 Oscillospiraceae bacterium | reverse complement strand
TACCTGCCGCCTCTGGGACAGCAAAACCGGCGAGAAGCTGGATAAGGACCGCTTTCGCAGGGACCTCGGCGGCGTAGAGGACGCCTATGCGGAAGTGATGCGCCGACTGTGTGAGCACGATGCATAACGCAGGGATGGATCGCCACATCCATGAGGAGTGCGGCGTTTTCGGCATTTATTCACCGCGCACGGACGACCTTGCATCGCTTGTGTATTACGGCCTGCATGCGCTTCAGCATCGCGGGCAGGAAAGCGCGGGCATCGTCCTCAACGACGACGGCGTGTTCCGTGCCTGCCGCGACGTCGGCCTTGTCAGCGAGGTCTTTACCCGCGACAAGCTGCACGCCCTTGGGCGCGGCAACATTGCCGTCGGCCATGTGCGCTATGCGACGACCGGCGCGGACAACCTGCGAAACATCCAGCCGCTGCTCATCAACCACCACAAGGGCAGCATGGCGCTGGCGCATAACGGGAATCTGACCAACGCCTATGAGCTCAGGAGCACGCTGGAGCAGCAGGGCTCCATCTTTCATACTACAACGGATTCCGAGGTGATCGCCTATGAGCTTGTGCGCGAGCGCCTGCGCTGCGGCAGCATCGAAGAGGCTGTGGCGGCGGTGATGGACGTTCTGCACGGGGCGTATTCGCTGGTGATCTCTTCGCCGGCGAAGCTGATCGCCGCACGCGATCCGTTCGGCTTTCGCCCGCTCTGTCTGGGTCGGCGCGCCGACGGCGCCGTCGTTGCGGCGTCGGAGAGCTGCGCGCTGGATGCGATCGGCGCAGAGTTCTGGCGCGATGTGGAGCCGGGCGAGGTCGTGACGGTGGATGAGCAGGGCGTACACTCCGACCGCAGGCACTGCGGCGCCGTGCCGCGGCATATGTGCGTGTTCGAATACATATACTTTGCCCGCCCCGACTCTGTGTTGGACGGCGCCAGCGTTTGCCTTGCCCGCCAGCGTGCGGGCGAGTTCCTCGCCCGGGAGTATCCTGTGGAGGCGGACGCCGTCGTGGGCGTTCCCGACTCGGGTCTGGACGCGGCAGTGGGCTACGCGCGCGCGTCGGGCATCCCGTATGCCATCGGCTTTACGAAAAGCAAGTACATCGGACGCACCTTTATCGCACCCACGCAGAGCGAACGGGAGGAAGGCGTCAGCCTGAAGCTCAACCCGATCCGAAGCGTGGTGAGCGGAAAACGCATCGTTCTGATCGACGACTCGATCGTGCGCGGCACCACCTGCCGCCGCACGGTGGATCAGCTACGCCGCGCGGGAGCAAGAGAGATTCACATGCGCGTGAGCGCGCCGCCCTTTGTTGCGCCCTGTTATTACGGCACGGACATCGACAGCGCGGATTCGCTCATTGCCAACCGGCACTCCGTCGACGAGATCGCGCAGATCATCGGCGTGGATTCCCTGGGCTATCTCAAGCTGGAGCACGCGCGTCTCCTGACAGGCGAGGACAGAGGCTTCTGCACCGCCTGCTTCGGCGGAGGATACCCCACCGAAACGCCGCCGAGCGGGAACAAGTCCCGCTTCGAACGCCGGATACACGAAACGGGATAAAGCGCTTCTTTTCAAACGGTTCGCGGTGTGCTATAGTAGGCTTGTCATATCAAACCTACCAATCGTTTCTGCGAGGGGCTTATGAACAAAAAAGCTGAACGGACACTGCAAAATACGCTCGCCCACGCGCTTTGCGCGCGTGGACTGGCGGAGGATGAGCGCAAGGCTGCCGAAGCGCTGCGTGAAACGGGTGCGCTGAAGCGTCTGGGCGAGCTCTTTCCCCTGCGAAAGCGCCTTGTGTGCGCCGAGGTCGCGCTCGCGTGCGAGCCGCTGCTGGGCGGCGCGCCGGAGCGGGGCTGGTGCGCGTTTTGCTATGATTTCATCCGTGCGCGCATGTATCCGCAAGGGCGCTTTGCGCCGGATGCGGACCGCTTTGCGCACGGTGCGCTGCTCTTTCTGACGATTTTGCAGGAGCTGCTTTTGCGCGAGCGGCAGACGCTGCCCTTCGACCCGATGTACGACTTTGCGTTCCTATCGCCGGAGGAGTACGAGGCATGCGACCACGCGGAGGAATACCACCGTTTTCTCACCTTGTTCCGCGACGAATTTATCTACGAGCTGATGCGCCTCGGCGACGAGGTGACGCCATACCGCACGCTCAGTCACATAGCCGGCGTACACCACATCGCGCTCACCGTCGCGCGCGGCGTCAGCGAGTCCGGCGGAGAGATCGACCTTGCCCTTGTCTCCGCTGCGGCGACGGCGCACGACCTCGGAAAATATGGCTGCCGCCCCGGTGAGGCCGTGCCGCATTTACACTACTACTATACGGGCTTCTGGCTGGAAAAGCGCTCTTTGAACGCGATCAGCCACATTGCCTCCAACCATTCGACCTGGGATCTGGAGCTGGACGCGCTTTCCGTCGAATCGCTCTGCCTCATCTACGCGGACGTGCGATGCAAGCAGAGCCGTGACAGCGGCGGGAACGAGGTCACCTCCATCTATTCTCTGGCGGACGCGTTCCACGTGATCCTGCAAAAGCTGGAAAATGTCGATGCGGCAAAGCACCGACGCTACGAGCTGGTCTACAGTCGGCTGCAGGACTTCGAGCGCTATCTTCGCGCGCTGGGCGCGGATGTGGAGCTCACCGGTGCGCCCGGCGCGCCCGCGGAACCGAAGGACGCCGCGCTGATGACTGCCGAGGAATCCGTGGAGCGGCTGATGCTGCTCTCCATGGAGCATCATCTCCGGCTGATGAACCAGCTCTCCAGCGAGCGGAGGTTCGGCGGGATCATTGAAGCGGCCCGCGCAAGCCGCGACTGGAAGGAGCTGCGCGTCTACCTGAATATCTTCGAGGCGTACTGCACCTACCTCTCCGCACGGCAAAAAAGGCAGGCGCTCGCGTTCCTCTACGAGCTGTTGAGCCATCGTGAGGGCGATATCCGCCGTCAGGCGGCGAGCCTCATCGGGCAGATCATCGCGCAGTTCCACCTCGTTTACCGCAAACGTCTGCCGGACGACGCGGCGTCCGACCCCGCGGAGGAGGTCCCCTTCACGCTCTGGGCGGAGTATCTGGAAAAAATCATCCACCCGGATCACAAAACCACGGCGCAGCAGCGCTCCCACATCGGCTACACGCTCAAGCTCGTCGTGGACGCAATGCTCAAGAGCGGCCGGAGCGAAACGCTGCCGCGTTTTATCGGCGCGCTGCTTCGTTATTACAACGCGCCGGAGGAAAAGGACGACGATACGGCCTTTACCCTGCTCGACGCCATTCAAAGCCTCCCCGCGCAATACTACGGAGAGGAGACGCGCGCGCAGCTCGTGGAGTTTGCCGCACACTTCGCCCTGCACGGGGACACAAGGCTTCAAACGGCGGCGCTGCTCTTTTTGCAGGAGGCGCAGCGTCCTCTGGCGCGGGAGCATCCGACGATGCGCCGCATCGCACAGATCGTCTCCCAGAGCACGGCAGATGAGGGGCTGACGCTGCAATTTCTCCGCTACCGCATCCTGCGCCGCGCGGGCGAGGACGTTTCCGACTATCGGGAGGTCTTCGACGGCAGGCGCGACATTACGGGCGATATATTCCTCGACAACCTCAAAACCGCGACGCCATGGGTCAACAAGGTCGTGGGCGTCAGCATCCTGCGCGACCAGGCCGGGCACGGCGAGACGGGCAGCATTCTGCACATCTGCACGCATTTTTCCAACCTCATCAAGGTTTCCGAGCGCGTTGTCGTACGCCACGCGGCAGGCGCCGCGCTGCTAGACGTCCTCCCCCTGCTGCGCCGGGAGCAGCGCAACGAGGTCGTGGTCGAGCTGGGCAAGGGCATCGAGCTGGGGCAATACTCCATTTCGAAGTACATCCCGGACTATCTGGGACGGGCTGTCCTGCTGCTGCACCCCAGCGAGCTGGATGAGCAGGTGCTCTGGCTGCGCGCGCTGCTCGGTTCTCCCACGGACAGCGCCGTGGCAGGCGCGCTGCGCACGATCGGCGTCATGCTTCAGGGATATGAGGACTACCCCCGCCGCTTTGCCGAACCCTCCGCGCGCTATACGGAGCGGCGGCATGAGCTCATCGGTCTTCTGCTGCAAGGCCTTGCGCACTACCGCGAGCCTGTGCGTCAGGAGGCGCTGCTGGTATTCGGGCAGCTTTTCGACGGCGCGCTCGACATGGCGGAGCGCGAGCAGCTTTTCACGCTCTGCTGCCGCAAGCTTCTGTTTCTCATTGACGATGCGCCGGACGGCGACGCGCTGACCTTCTTTTACCGCGCCTCCACCCTCTCCCGCATCGACCGCTTTTTGACGCTGCACAAGCTGGAGCGCGGGGCGTTCCATTTTGAGCGTCCCCGCCGGATCGCGTTCTTCCCCGGCACCTTCGACCCCTTCACGCTCTCTCACAAGGGCATTGTTCGCATGATCCGCGAAATGGGCTTTGAGGTCTATCTCGCCGTGGACGAGTTCTCCTGGTCGAAGAAGCCGCAGCCGCATCTGCTGCGCCGACAGATCATCAACATGTCGGTGGCTGGGGACTTTCATGTGTACCTGTTTCCGAATGATATCCCGATCAACATTGCAAATCCCGCCGACCTGCGGCGCCTGCGCGAGCTTTTCGGCACGCAGCGGCTCTGCCTTGTGGTTGGCGCGGACGTGGTCGCGGGCGCTTCCGCGTACAGGAAGGAGCCGGAGCCGTATTCCATCCATTCGCTCGACCATATCATCTTCCGCCGTCCCGACCAGCCGAAGCTGCCCTCAAAGGGCGAACTGCACCTCAGCGGAGACGTCACGGAGCTGCAGCTGCCGCCGGAGCTGGAGGACATCAGCTCCACACGCATTCGTGAAAATGTCGATCAAAACCGCGACATCTCCCATTTTATCGATCCCATTATTCAGGACTTCATCTATCAAAACGGCCTGTATCTGCGTGACAGCAAGGATAAGCCCCTGCTCGTCCCGTCGGACATTGCCTTTGACTGGCTCACGGCGCCGTATGCCGACATGGACCATCCCGCGCTCCAAGATTCCGCGCGGGAAAACGACGAGCTGCTTGCTCTGCGCCACGGCAAAAAACGCGCAGGCTTCGTGACCTGGCGCTATCTGAGCACGACGGAGCTCTTTGCGGCTCTGGGCGACGCGGCGCTGAGCGACCGCGTGCGCCTGCGCGCGGGCGGTAAGGTTTTGCTCATCACCGGCGTCTTTGCCGAGGGCGACGATGCGCAGCTGCTTCTCAGCGAAACGCTGGCGCGTTCGCTTCAGGAGGACTGCGTCTACGCGCTCTTCCGGCCGCGCCACGGCATGACGCCGGAGCTGGAGGAGCTGCTGATGCGTCAGGGCTTTGTCCGGCACGAGGGCGGCGCGCCGCTTCTTGAGGCTGATATGCGCGCGCCCACGGTGCTCATCCGAAACCTGGAAACGACGATACAGGAGCCCCTTGCGCACGACTGCCGGGTGCTTGCCGCCATAGACAGCGGGCATCAGCGATTGCAGCATGCGCTGACAGGCCTTTATCCGGGCTCGCTGGTGCTGACGCTCTCGTCCGATGTGATCCATCAAAGGCTTTTGGAGCGCGTCACGGCGTTCAACCATGTGCCCGACACGCCCACAGAGCCGCGGACGCTGGGCGAGTGCATGTGCGTGCCCTTCGGCAAGCTTCTTCGCGGGCGTATCCTGCCCAACACCGTCACCAAGACCATCCACACCGATAAGGTCTACGAGCCGGACCTGCGTTCGAGCAGCGTGGAGGCGTTTCCCTACTATCCGCCCATCCCCTATCAGGTCCGCACGATCCGCTCCTTCGCCCGCCCCGTTATCCTGGTGGACGACGTCATGCATCCCGGCACGCGCATTCGCGCGCTCGACCCGCTGCTGCGGCGCGAAGGGATCGACATCCGCATGGTGCTGGTCGGATTGCTCTCCGGCCACGGACGAGACCTGATGCGGGAGCAAAACCGTCCCGTGGACGGCGCCTATTTCGTGCCAACGCTGCGCCAATGGTTTGTGGAGTCGACGCTGTATCCCTTTATCGGCGGCAACACCGTCCGCCGCGCAAGCGCGCCGGTTCCGGGGCTGCTACCCGGTATCAACCACATTCTCCCCTATGCCGCGCCGACCTATCAGGGCGAATGCCCGGACTGGGCTGTTTTTGCGCTCTCACGCTGCTGTCTGGAATCTGCGCATGACCTGATGCTCGCCCTGGAAGCGGCATACCGCGAGCATTTCGCACGCAACCTGACGCTCAGCCGTCTCAGCGAGGCGGTCATTCTGCCGCTTTGTCCCGACAAGGGCGCGTGTCTGCGTTATGATCCCAGCCTCGCCGCATCCGTATATCTCGAAAACGACCTGGAACAGTTGATGAGGAGCGCAGGATTATGATTGACTATCTGGAAAAGAATGGCCGCGTTTTCTACTTTGTCGACGGCGATCCCATTCTCGGGCGCGGGAGCTTTCGTGCAAACCATCCGGGGCAGCTTGCCGCGCCGCACGGTCTTTCCGTGCTGGACGCCTCGCGGCTGCCGGCGTTTGCGCCGGATGAGACCGTTCGGAACGCGCTGGACGCGGGCGTTCTCACCGTCGTGAACCGTAGCCGCCCCGGCTGGGAACGGATGCTGGAGACGCCAAAGCCCGGCAAAAAGCGTGTCAACCTTCTCGCCCTGGGCGATGTCGGCGGTACTCTGCTGACGGGACTCAAGCTCCTTGGCGGCGACGTGATCGAATCCATCGGCATCTGCGACCTCTCGGAGCAGGCGGTCGCGCGCTGGGAATTCGAGATGGGACAGGTCTCCCTGCCCTGGGACTACGGCGCGTTCCCGGAGGTGGAGGCGGTGGACACGGAGCATCTCTTTGACTGTGACGTGCTGGTTTTTGTCGCGTCCAAGGGCATCCCGCCGGTCGGCTCCGGCGTACGCGACGTGCGCATGGCGCAGTTTGAGAGCAATGCCGCCATCGTGCGGCACTATGCGCGCATGGCCAGGGAAAAGCAGTTTCGCGGCCTCTGGGCGGCGGTGTCCGATCCCGTCGACCCGCTGGCAAAGGTCGCATATCTGGAAAGCAACCGCGATGAAAACGGCATCTGGGACGCCATGGGCCTTTTGCCCGAGCAGGTGCAGGGCTACGGCCTCGGCGTCATGAACGCCCGCGCCGCATACTACGCCAAACAGGACGCCCGCTTTGCCTCGTTTCTGACGGAGGGGCGCGCCTTCGGCCCGCACGGAACGGGCCTTTGGATCGCGAACTCCATCGAGCGATATGACGATGCGCTTTCGAGCGAGCTGACGGAGCTGACGGTGACGGCGAACCTCAAAATGCGGGAGCTTGGCTTCAAGCCCTATGTTGCGCCTGCGCTCTCGTCGGGCGCGCTCTCGCTGCTGCTGACGCTGCGCGGCGAATGGCACTGCGGCTCGGTATTTCTGGACGGCGTGTTCCTCGGCTGCAAAAACCGTCTTACCCCGGCAGGGGTCGAAACGGAGCTGCTTGCGCACATTCCCGACGCGTTGTTTGCCCACATTGAGGATGCCGCGGCACGCCTGAAGGAGATTATCTGACATGGATGCTTCGGAACTGATCGTTGTCCGTCTGAACGCGGATGAGCCGGGCGGCGGCGCACGTCTCGACCGCGTGCTGCAAGCGGCCCTCAGCGGCATTGGGCATCGCTTCTGCTCCGACATGGACGCCTTGCCCGATCTGCGCGGCAAGCGGCTTCTGTTTGCGCTGGCGCTTGGCGCATACGGCGTCAATACCGCCTGTGCAAAGCTGCTGCGGCGTCTGCGTTCGAACGCCTTGCCGCTTGACGGCAGCGTCTCTGCGCTGCTTGTCGACGGAGACGGCGAGCTCTACACCAAGTCTTCCGCATCGGAGCTGGCGCTTGCGCTCAACGCTGCGGGCAGCGCGCTGCTCGGCCGCCCGCTCGTTGAAGCGACGGGCTCGCTTCAGAATTTCCGCATTCAGGCAAAGAATCTCGGTACGGATCTCATGGGCGCATACCTCGCCGCGGTGCGGGAATTGGTCGGGCGTCTGCAAGGCGAGGTCTTCCCCCGCCGGGAAACCCCCATGCTGCTCGCGCTCCATGCCTCCAATCATCACACCTCCAACACGATGCAGCTCTGGGCGCAGGTCCGGGAACGGCTCGGGAAGAGCTGTGCGGTCGAGGAGATCGGCCTTCGCAACGGTGCGGTTTCCGACTGCTCCGGCTGCCCCTATACCGCCTGTCTGCACTTCGGAGAGAGCGGACGCTGCTTTTACGGCGGCTTGATGCAGGATGAGGTCTGGCCGGCGGTGCGCCGATGCAGCGCGGTCATGCTGCTGTGTCCGAACTACAACGACGCGCTGTCCGCGAATCTGACGGCATTCATCAACCGCATGACCGGGCTTTTCCGGCAAACGCGATTCTACGACAAGGCGGTGTTCGCCATCGTTGTGTCCGGTTACTCCGGCGGCGACATCGTCGCGCGGCAGGTCGTCGACGCGATGAACATGAACAAGTCGTTCTTCCTTCCGCCGCGCTTTGCTCTCATGGAAACGGCAAACGACCCCGGAGAGGCGCTGACGCTGCCCGGGATCGACGCGCGGCTGGACGGTTTTGCATCGCGGATACAGGAAGCCCTGTGCATCCAGGTGAAAACCTCATAAAAAAAATAACCGTCGAAACGACGAGGGGTGCGGCGAAGCAAAAACTCGCCGCACCCTCTCGATCAATGGCGGAGGATCGCCAAAGCGTTCATAGCTGGTCAAGCTGGAAGCGGTTGAACATCACATGGCCTTTGCGCAAAAACGCCGCCATCTCAACGCTGAACCTGACGTTATAATAGCCGGGAACAGGATTCCTGCGAAGCTCGTTTCCCCTGAAAATGATTTCAAGAAGATATCCGTAAGCGTCGTCGTACCCGTAATCCTCGCGCGGCAGGATCTTCGCCTGCTTGAACGGAGCCGACGGGTATCCTCCGGCAATGACGTCCTCCCACTTGCTCGCCAGCAGCTTCTTTGGCTTGACTGAAACGTTGCAGTTGCACCAAACCGTCATTTCCTCGCCGACCGGGAGGGGATTTTTGCTGTTTACGGCGACGTGGAACACGATTCCGCCGGGCAGGATCGTCACCTCGTAAAACTCCATCCGCATATCTCGCACGCGCGGGTCGCTGCCGAGCGTGATGTAGCGCTCCAGATCGACGACGCTTGCAAAATAGTCCCGCGTATCCCTATGCTCCATGCGTCCGCCCCTCTCGCTTTTTCGATTTGGAATGGTAATTACAGGGGAATATATACTCATTGTAAACGCTTTCCCCGCGCTTGAACATCCGTGAAATCACAAAAACCATGAAAAAAATGCATCTTGTTTTGCGCCTCTTTGATATTATGTCTACTAATTGCATTATGTTAATCTATTTTCAGCACGTGTCCTGCCCTGCTCATAATATTGTACAAATCGATTCATAGAGTATATATTGATTTTTTATTGAGCCTGTAATATAATACATAAGTCATATTATAGGGAGATTGTCTCTGCCCGAGCGGACTGCGCCAGGCGCGGCGCTCCTGCGGAGTCATATATAGTGTTGAATCATGCTTTGAAAGGAGCGACGGGATATGAACACCTACGCGCAGACAAGAAAACGCAGTTCCGTGGCGAACAGGACCGCGACGCCTCCGCAGGGCAAGGCGGCAGCGCGTCCCAACTTGGTCCCTCACGCTGCGGAAGCCTCCGCCCACCGGGTCGACCTGCCGGACGCCATGCGTGCGAAGATGGAAAACGCCTTTGGCGCGGACCTCTCCGCCGTAAAGCTCTATGAGAGCCAGGCGGTCGCGGATGCGGGAGCCAAGGCGGTCACGCAGGGCAGCAGCATTGCGTTTGCCCCCGGTATGCTGGATTTCACCAGCTTCGGCGGACAGTCTCTGCTGGGTCATGAGCTCAGCCACGTCGTCAGTCAGGCGCGCGGCGAGGTTTCCGGCGGCGGTTTTCTGAACGACCATGCGCTTGAAGCCCGCGCTGACCGCGAGGGCGCGATGGCTGCGGCGGGGCAGCAGGTCGCCATGCCGACGGCGTCGCTCTCCCCTGTCACTGCTGCGTCTGCCGCAGGGCCCATGCAGGCGAAAAAGGATAAGAAAAAAGGCGAACAGGACGAGGAGGATATCTACGGCCTCAGGGAGCTGTTCGCCGAGCCTCAGGAGCCGGCGAAAAAGGTCAAGGACAACGGGCTTGTGGACGCCACTCTCGGCGGCGCCGACACCCTAAGCGAAAAGGTCGGCAACATCACCGAAAAATTCACCGACGCGGACACGCACAAGGAGTTCCGGCAAGGTATAGACGACAAGATCGCTACCGCCAAGAAAGTCGAAACGACGGTCGGCAAGGTGTTCGGCAACAAAAAAATGCAGGAAGGCAGCCTCTCCGGCAAGGCGGGGGAAAAGGTCAACGGCGTAATCGACAAAATCACGGGCAACGAAAAAGCGATGAAAGCGCTCGAAACGACCGGAACCGTCGCCGATCTCACCAACAGCAGCGTGGGCGGACTCACCAGCGTCATGGACTTCGGCGCCAAATCGAAGGCTTTGAATAAGGCCAAGGAATACGGCACAAAGTCCGACGTGGCCAACGCCAGTTTCGACATGGCAGGCTCGGGCCTCGGCGTTTTGAAATCCGGCGCCAGCCTGACCAAATCCATCGCCGGTACGGTCGGCACCACCGCCGCCAAGACTGCGGCGTCGGTTGCCGGTAAGGTGACAAAGGGCCTCGGCCTCGGCATAGACGCCATCGGTCTGGGTAAGGATGCCTACAACTTCGGTCATGAGAGCATTCGAAAGCACAAGATGTCAAAGAGCGCCAAGGCGCTTGAGGAAAAGAAGAAGAAAGGTGAGCTGAGCGATCAGGAAAAGAAGCAGCTCTCCATCTTCAATCAGACCAAGGGCGCAGCCGGCCTGAACCAGAAGCGCGCAGGCTTCAGCGGAGCCTCCCACGCCATCAAGATGATCGGCGACGTCGCCGCGTTCACCGGAACGCCTGTTGGCGCGGGCATCGCCGGCGCCACGACCGCTCTCGGCGGAGCTGTCGACTTCGTGGGCAACGAGGTCACGGATTACGAGAAGGACAAGTTCCATAAGAAGACCGTCAAGGGAGACCTTGACATCAAGGCGCAGAAGAAGGAATTTGAGGAGGCCAAGAAGGGCGACCTCAAGGCGTTCAGCGGCGTCAGCAAAAAGGCCTACCAGAAGGCGCTGCTCCGTGCGCAGGGCTACAAGTCCGGCTCCATTGACGAGGCGTTCGAGGGCGAGACCGGCAAGAAGGCCGACCAGATCATGGAGGCCCTGGAGAACAACGAGCCCTGGGCGATCAAATACTGCAAGGACAACGGCATCAACCCGGAGAAGGCGAAGAAGAGCGACAAGCATAAAGCGGCGGTGCGCAAATCCATCGCCAAAGCCATGGGCGGCATGGAGAACGAGGATCAGGAATTCCATGACAGCGATATGCTGGCTTACGACTCCTTCAAGGGAAAAGCCGATCAGAACGAAAAAGACACACAAGAGCGGAAAGAAAAGGGCTTCTGGAAATACTGGGGCGGCAAGATCGGCGGCGGCATCAAGAACGTTGCGAAGGGCTCCTGGGAATCCGTCAAGACCGCCGGCGGAAAGGTTGCCAGCGCGGGCAAGGCGGTCGGCAAGGGCATTGCCAAGGGCGCCAAGGCGATCGGCAGCGGCGTTGCCACAGCGGCCGGCGGCGTGAAGGACTTCTTCACCAACAAAGAAACCCGCGACAAGGTTTGGGACAGCGTCAAGGCGGCTCCGGGCAAGGCCTGGGAGGGCGTCAAGTCCGGCGCGGGCAAGGCCTGGGACGGTATCAAGAGCGGCGCGGGCAAGATCGGCGGCGGTATCAAGAGCGCTGCCGGCGGCGTGAAGGATTTCTTCACCAAGAAGGAAACCCGCCAGAAGGCGTGGGAGAGTCTCAAGGCGGCTCCGGGCAAGGCCTGGGAAGGCATCAAGACCGGCGCCAGCAAGGTTGGACATGGCATCGTGAACGCGGGCAAGTATGCCGGCAACGTCGTCAAGCACTCTGTGAAGAAGCGTGTCAACGCCGTCAAGGACTGGTATCAGGAGGGCGTGGACCAAATGAACCTGCACAAGGACAGCTACGACAAGATGGGCGGTCTCGACCGCTTCCTCTGGTCGGCGAAGAACCTGCCCGCCCGTATGTTCCACGGCACAAAGGGGAACAAGCAGGCAACGCTCGATCGCGTCGCCGAGTCCCGCAACGCCGACGCGGCTGTTCAGGCGATGATGGAGCGCAAGAAAAAGCCGGAGGAGCAGGCCGGTTGATCGCGGCTAGCAGAAAGGATATAAAAAATGGATTTAAAAGGGATTCACCAGTTTGGGCAGGAGATGGAGCGCCAGCTCAGCGAGTTGGGCATAGAGAGCACCTATGTCGAGGGCATCGGCTCCCCGCAGATCGGCGATACGCTGCGCATCCTCTTCCCTGTCACGGAGGAGGGGCATCCGGTCATCGCGGAGCTCATGGTCACGGAGTTTGCCGAGGATGTGGACCTGCTGCATTTCTACACGACGCTGATCGTGGAGATGAACGATAAGGCAGATAACCTGCCGGAGCTTCTCAGCGACTGGAACCTTCTGTGCCCTCTGGGCGCCTACGGCATCTATGTGGACGAAGAGGACGAGGAACAGGGTCGGCAGCTCTTCCACAAGTATTCCATCGCTTTCCCCGTGGACGCGACGCCCGCGGCTCTCGCGAACGAGGCGATGCAGACGCTGAGCCTGCTCTATGGCGTGCTTTCCGAGAAGTATGAGGAGTTTGCGGAATATATGGCCGACGAGGACGAATAATCTGTACGGATTCCGCCGAAACTGATACCAATAGTTTTGCGCCGAAGCAGGCGCGGGAAGGAAATCAAAGACATGGATTTGAACGCCACCCGTCAGTTTATGAAGGACTTGGAGCACAGGCTCAACGCCCTTGGCATGGAAACCACTTACAGTGAAGGCAGCGGGTCCCCGCAGATCGGCGACACCCTCTGCGTCCTCTTCCCGCTCACGGAGAAAGGCCATCCGACGAATCTGGGCATCATGGTTTCGGAAAGCACCGCGGAGCAGGATCTGCTGATCCTCTATACCACCCTGATCGCGGAGCTGAACGAAAAAGCCGATGAACTGAGCGGAAAGCTGAGGCAATGGAGCGCGACCTGCCCCTTGGGCGAATATGGTATCTTTGACGACGAAGAGGAAGGCGTCCGCCAGCTTTACAATCAGTATGTTGTGAACTTCCCCGTGAATATGGACCCGGCAGAGCTCGCGGAAAAGACTATGCAGGTGCTGGAACGGCTGCATAAGGTGCTTTCTGACAAGTACCCGGAGCTGGAGCCGTATATGGCGGGCTGAACCATTCCCCTTTCCGCGCGGCATCGCGCAGTTGACGAAGCAGTCATACAACGAAAAATGCGGCGGTTGGAGCTTTGATTTGCTCCAGCCGCCGCTGTGCTGATTTGATCTGCTTTTCCTGTGCGTCTATCCCCTGCCCGCTTCTACCGCGGCGCACAGCGGGACAAAGCTCGCCTTGTCCACGAGGAAGAGCTTGCATTTTGCCGCGTTTACATCGGCTGTGAAATGCCTGTGCTCGCTGCCGCCGCCCAAGGTCACGGTTTTTGCGCCGAGCAGCCTGCCGTCGGCGTCGAACCACGCGGCGATCAGCAGCGCGTTCGCCGGGGCGTAGTCCACCGTCGCGGTGAGCGTCGTATTCCTGACGCTGCCGCGCAGCGCAGTCAAGCCGTCGTACTCGTAGTGGGGCGTGAGCCTGGTCAGCGGTTTGTTCGCGTTGCCTCCTTTTGGTATCGTCTCCCACTGTTCCGCCGTTCCACCGTGTACGCCTCGACGGGGCTGTCGTCAAAGGCGGAGGTGGTGATCCAGCGCACATGTTCACCAAGGCTCACGGTCTTCAGTTTGGGCAGGGACGCGAACGCGTTGAAGCCGATGCGCGTCACGCCGTCCTGCACGACCACCTTTTGGATGCTGCCGCGCCAGTTGTCCCACGGCTGCTCGAAGTCGCTCATCTCCGCGCCGACGGGGTTGATATCACCCAGAATGCCGACGGCGGAGACCGTCAGCGTGCCCGCGCTGTCCAGCGCCCAGTGGGCGTCCGTGCCGCAGTCGCCGCTTGCCGTGACGGTCGTCGTCGGATTTCCCGCCCTGATCTCCAGATGCTGCGAGCAGATGTTATAGTAGCTCGTGGTTTTGGAGGTAAAATGCCATTCATATATCCCAAGACGTGTGTGGGGAACGTGGAACGTGTCAGGATCATGCTCTCTTTGCACCACCGCCGCCGTGTCGGGTGCCGCGATGTAGCAGTTTTCCAGCGAAATGCCGCGGGTGATGCCAAAAATGGCTTCTTCGGTGGCGTCTATGGTGATGTTGGAATTGACGATATTGAGCTGGCTTTTTCTATACTTGTCCCGAACGCCATATTCAAATTCAGGATCAGGCACAACATCGTACTCATAAACTTGATAGTCCACTTCAGCAGCTTTACAATAGATGCCTGTCGTTCCGATGATCTCAATGTCGGAGTTCTGTATCGTCAGATCGCTGGGGTCTGCCATGGCGAAACCAAGTACACGATTGGTGTAGTCCGCGCCGACGTCCATGTTATACTCCGGTCGGATTCCCGTGTCTTTCGCCGCATTAAACTCAGAGATCCAGTCTTGCCCAACGATAGTCAGCTTGTTTCCCTGTGTGTCTATGATCGTTTTGGAATTGATCTCTATCACGTCTTGACGAGCGTGGCTACTTTTTGAGGCGACCACGTAGACAGTCAGCGGCTGTTTTAGCGTGATCGTCAGTCCCTCCACGCTGTCGTTGCGAATCAGTTCTTCGCCGCGATAGTCGTCGCCTTTATCCTCGAGAAAAAGGGCCGGGGCTGACAGTTCCAGCGTTTTTGTCGCCGCCGAATATTTGAAATAGGGGCCGACGGAATCCACATCGCCGCAATACAGCGTGTCCATGAAGAAAAAACGCCTCTGTCAAAGCCAGCCTGGTCCCGGGCATAGTGATACGACGCGAGCGCCGGGGCAGTTCCGTTGAGCAGTCCGTGCGCGGATCATTGGCATGTTTCCGAGAGAAAGACCTATCATTTTTTGTAAAACACCAGTTTATTATGCATAATACCCGAGAATAACTATAAAATTCAGAAAAGTTTTAGGCGGTATTGCCCTTGAAACAGAGGACAAGTGTGTGTATACTGCGTACATTATTACTTATTTGTGCGGCAAGTTGGCTGGCCGCATTGCCTGATCCCGTTGGCTTTGTGGTTCTGCCGCACGCATCAATACCGATGCGTGCTTTTTTGTATCCACCCCGTATGTGTTTAAACTGACGCATAGCCGTGAAGAGGAGGTGACACGCATGAAAACCTATTCGCTGCCCTACGGAAGCGGCTCCGTCTCGTTCCCTCTCGACGAAGCGCAGGTGATCGCCGAGCTGCACGGCAGCCGCGTGGAGGCGCTGGACGACGTCCGCGCCGCGCTGTGGCGCTCGCTGGAGCAGCCAATCGACAGCGCGCCTCTGCGAGAGCGCGCGAAGCGCGGCGACAAGGTCGCGCTGGTCGTGAGCGATATGTCCCGTTTCTGGATGCGTCAGGACCTCGTTATTCCGCATCTGGTGGACTATCTCAACACCGAATGCGGCGTGCCGGACAGGGACCTCACGATCGTGGTCGCAAACGGCACGCATTTGGGCGGCGGCGAACAGGACCTGCGTACGCTGGTGACGGACGCGGTATTTGAACGTGTGCGCGTCGTCAACCACGATTGCCGGGCGGACGATCTGGTCGCGCTGGGCGTCACGCCGCACGGCACGCCGGTGGCCATCAACCGCGCCGCTGCCGAAGCTGATCTTGTGCTCTGCCTCGGCGCCTGCACGCATCACGTCATGGCGGGATTCGGCGGCGGGCGGAAAAGCATTCTGCCGGGCATCAGCTCTCTGGAGGCGATCCGCCACAACCACGCGTTCGCGCTGGACCCCCATGTGCTGCGGACGAACCCGCTGATTGGGAACGCCGTGCTGGAGGGAAATCCGGTGCATGAGGATATGTGCGAGGCGGCGGGGCTTGTGCCGAATCTTTTCATCGTCAATCTTGTGATGAACGCGGAGATGAAGCTTGCCGCCATCTTTTCCGGGCACTACCTCGCCTCGTGGAAACGCGCCTGTGAGGAAGTCAACCGCATCTATTGCGTCCAGGTGCCGCGCAGGGCGGACGTTATCATTGCAAGCTGCGGCGGCTATCCGAAGGATATGTCGCTCTACCAGGGAACCAAGGCGATCGACAACGTGGAGACGGGGCTGAAGCCGGGTGGGACGCTGATCCTCGCCGTTGAAGCGCGCGAGGGCGGCGGACCGGCGGAATACTTTGACTGGGCAAAGGAGCTTTGCGCCGGAACAATCGAACAGCGGCTGCGAAACGACTTTACGATCCCGGGATACATCTTTTTCCTCAACTGCGAGCAGGCGCGGCGCTACCGAATCTTCCTGTATTCCTCCGTTGATCCCGAGCTGGTCGCCCCGATGGGCATTCGCGCGTATTCGGATATGGACGCGCTGTTGCGCGACGCGGCAATCGGCGGGAAGGATACCTACATTATCCCAAACGCATCCACTGTGATCCCCTATGTGGCAGAAAGGGAGTGAGCGCAAGAATGGGGAGCTTTATTGCAAAGCGGTTTCAGATGAAGCCAGCCGGTCTGACGCTGAATCTGGAGGCACGACGACGATATGGCGACTTGATTGACCTGAGCATCGGAGACACGGATTTCACCACGGACGGCCGTATCATTGACGCAGCCTTCCGCGACGCCCACGCGGGTCATACGCATTACGGCAACCCCAAGGGCGACCCGGAGCTGATCGACGCGATTCGGCGCGCGTGGCATGAGGATCATGCCCAGGAGGTTTCGCCTGACGAGGTGATCGTCACCGCTTCGAGCTGCCTCGGCATGGCGCTCGTTATGCTTGCAACGCTCGATCCGGGCGACGAGGTGCTCGTCTTTTCCCCGTATTTTGCGCTCTATCGTGAGCAAATCGAGCTCGCGGGCGGCGTGTGCGTGGAGGTTCCGACGTATGCGGAGGAGGACTATGCCATTCAGGAAGATCGTCTTCGCGCCGCAATCACGCCAAAGACCAAGCTGATCGTGTTCAACAATCCCGTTAACCCCACCGGTATGGCGTACGGGCAGGACGTTTTGGAGCTGCTCGTGCGCATTGCACAGGAATATGACCTGCTGATCGCGGCGGACGAGATCTATACGGCGTTTTTTTACGAAGGCATGTTCCGCCCGATCCGCACGCTGCCCGGCGCGGCGGAGCGCACGATCACACTCAACAGCTTTTCCAAGAACTATATGATGACCGGTTGGCGCGTCGGCTCGATTATTGCCGACCCGGAGCTGGTTTGCATCATCAACCGCATCAACGGCTCACTGATTTATTCCGCGCCCTCCGTTTCCCAACGTGCCGCGATCGCCGCGCTGTCCGTGCGCGAGAGCATCCGGCGCGAGTACGTTACCAGATACCGCGACCGCGTCTTCTACGCGGCAGACCGTATCGAAAAGATCCCCTATCTGGGTCTGTGCCGTCCCAGAGGAACGTTCTATCTGTTCCCGAACTTCAAAAAGACGGGCCTGACCTCCTCGCAATTCTGCGCGGAGCTGCTGGAAAAGGCGCATGTCCTTGTCAGTGCGGGGCATGTGTTCGGGCAGGCCGGCGAGGGGCATTTCCGCATCGCCTGCACGGTGGATGACGCACAGCTGAAAGAGGCGTTCGACCGCATGGAACGGCTGTCGTTCCAATAATTGCGGCACAGCGTGTCTTTCGCGGCATTCTGTCAATAACATCTGCCAACTCTTACTTTTCAGAAAGGAATATGGATTATGAACGGCAAGATAAAGAAGCTTTTCAGCCTTGTTTTAAGCGTACTTATGATGGTTTCCGTTCTCTCTGGATGCAGCCAGGGCTCGCAGCAGCAGAGCACACAGGTGCAGGCGTCCACGCCGCAGGTACAGCCGCAAGCGCAGACGCAGCAGGCGCCCGCGCAGGACGCTTCGTCGCCTGTGCTGGACAAGATCAAGTCCAGCGGCAAGCTGGTCGTCGGCACCGAGGCGCAGTACCCGCCCTATGAGTTCAAGGATATGAACGCCGAATTCACCGGCTGCGACATGTTCCTTGCCCAGCAGATCGCGGACGCGCTCGGCGTGCAGCTTGAAATTGTCGACATGGCGTTCGACGGCATTATTGCCGCCGTGCAGTCCGGGCAGGTCGACATGGGTATCGCCGCATTCACCAACACGCCGGAGCGCGCCGAAGTGATCGACTTCTCTGCGCTCTATGAAACCAGCCAGCAGCTTTTGATCGTCAAGGCGGGCAACGCCGACCTTTACAGCACAAAGGAAGCGCTTGCCGGCAAGCAGGTCGGCGCACAGAAGGGGACAATCCAGTCCCAGCTGATTACCTCCGCGCTTCCGCAAAGCACGCTTTTTGAGCTGGAAAAGTATCCCGCGCTGGCGCTTGAGGTGCAGAACGGCAACATTGCCGGGCTGGTCGTTGACGCTGCCGTCGGCGAGGCTCTGGTCGCAACAAGCGAGGGGAAGCTGGAGGTATCCAAGTTCGCTTTCTCGGCGGAGGAGGCAAGCTTCGGCAAGTCCGTTGTGATTGCCAAGGGCAACGAGCCGCTTGTGGACGTCGTCAATCAGGTCATTGAAAAGGTCACGAGCGACGGCTCGTATCAGAAGGCTTACGATGACGCGGTAGCGCTGGCGGCGTCGATGGGCCTGTAAGAACAGCTTTGAGCCGTGACGGCGTCAGGCGCCGTCACGGCTCTGCGTATTTTGTTACGCAAAAGGAGGAGGAAAACGGTTTTGAAATTCTTCGCTGACATGTGGCTGGTTTTTACCCGTTATAACCGTTTTTTTGCAGAAGGCGTCAGAAACACGCTGGTCATCGCAGCGGTGACTGTGTTGTTCGGAACGATATTCGGCACGCTGATGGCGATGATGCGGATGAGCCGGTTCAAGCCGCTAAAGCTGATCGCGCTGGCATACATCGAGTTCATTCGCGGCACGCCGCTGATGGTGCAGCTGATGTTTATATTCTACGGTCTTCCCATGCTTGGCATCACGTTCCCGGACGTCTCATGGATCCCGAATTTTTCCCGTTTTGCCGCAGGACTCGTCGCTATGAGCATGAACAGCTGCGCGTATGTGGCGGAGCTGGTCCGCTCGGGCATTCAGGCGGTGGACGTCGGGCAGATGGAGGCTGCGCGCAGCATCGGGTTCAGCCACACGCAGGCAATGACGAACGTGGTACTGCCGCAGGCGGTGCGCAATATTCTTCCGGCGCTCGGCAACGAGTTCGTCACGGTCATCAAGGAGTCGTCCATCGTCTCGGTGATTGGCATTGCCGACCTGATGTTCCGCACCAACGACGTGATTGCCGTGACGTACCGCACGCTTGCCTGCCTTGCGGTCGCCGCGCTGATCTACTTTGTGATGACGTTTGTCAGCAGCCGCCTGATCGCTCTGATGGAAAGGAAAATGTCGCATGAAAAGTGAAAACGAGTTTTTGGTCGTGCGGCACCTGAGCAAGAGCTTCCGCGGTCTTGAGGTCCTGGGACATCAGCACGGTTTTCCACCGCAACGAGGTCGTTTCCATTATCGGGCCCTCTGGCGGCGGAAAGAGCACGTTTTTGCGCTGCCTGAATCTGCTGGAAACGCCGACCTCCGGTCAGATCATCTTCAACGGCGTTGATATCTGTGACAAAAAGGGGGATCTTGACCGGCATCGGCAAAAGATTGGCATGGTATTTCAGCAGTTCAACCTGTTCAACAACATGAACGTGATGAACAACCTGACAGTCGCGCCCGTCAAGATCAAGGGTATGGACAAGGCGGAGGCGGAGGCAAAGGCGATCGAGCTGCTTGAGCGGGTCGGCCTTGCGGATCGCTCGGGCGCCTTTCCCAGCCAGCTCTCCGGCGGGCAGAAGCAGCGCATCGCCATTGTGCGCGCGCTGATGATGGAGCCGGAGGTGATGCTCTTCGACGAGCCGACAAGCGCGCTCGACCCCGAGATGATCGGCGAGGTGCTCGATGTGATGAAGCGCCTTGCCGAAGCGGGAATGACGATGATCGTGGTCACGCACGAAATGCGTTTTGCCCGCGAGGTCAGCGACCGCACGATTTTTCTGGACGGCGGATGCATTGAGGAGGACAAGCCCTCCCGGGAGCTCTTTGCAAACCCGGAGAGCCCGCGCCTGATTAGTTTTCTCGACAAGGTCCTTTGATGAAACGCCGGTCGCCGTTGGAAAATACCATTCAAAAATGGCGAAGCAACAGCGTGTGAAAAAACACGCTGTTGCTTCGCCTTTTTCTCTATTCCGATACGTTCTTTAGGGTTTGATTTTCTGAACCATCCGGGTACTGCCCATCCTGCGCCGAGTCCAGGTCTTTGGGATTGCGATGGTACACGTTAAAGCGGTTGGAGCTCTGCCCTTCCGTTTGTGTTCAACGCGGACCCGCCCTTCAGTTTCCGTGGCAGTGATGGTCCGCGCAGCTTCCGTGGCCGCACTCGCCGACGTGATGCTCGTGGTCGTGGTGGTCGCAGCGCGC
>SVKP01000169.1 GCA_015068395.1 Oscillospiraceae bacterium | reverse complement strand
ATGTCCCACGTCAACGAGCAGCCGATGAGCGTCATTCGGAAGGCTGGGTTTGATAAAAAGCTCGGTGCGGAGAATTTTTGCGCGCATATCGACGACGCGCTTGCGCGTGCGCAGCAGCTCGTACAATAATTTCAAAAAACTATCGCCGTATCGTTCGCTGTGAACGATACGGCGATGTGCGTTTTGCCATTTTCCTTCTGCGATACGCTTTTGCATGCGGTCATCTTTTCCAGAATTTCCAGCTTTTTTTCTTTTTGTCCTGTTTTCCCATATCCTTGATGGGCGCTGCCGCCTCGGCGGCCTGCTTGCCGGGGACCACCGGCGCCTTGGGCGGCACCTTGCCTTCGCTTTTCATTTTCGCATCGCTGGATTTCACGCCGCCGAGGAAGACCTGCGCGCCCTTATCGAAATCCATCTTGTTGCCAATCGAGCCGCCGATCTTGCTTTCCTCATCCAGCGGCGTATGGGGCGGGAGTCCGAAGGTTTGCAGAACGGTGTCGGCAAGCAGACGGCAGCTTCTGCCGTTGCCGTCCCGGAAGACATGCTCGGAGATGCTCATCTGGTAGGCATACGCCGCGAGCTGAATGGCCTGCGTCTTTTGCAGATCGCGGTCCTTCACCTTCTTGATCTCGTTCATCTTCGAGGCAATGGTGGACAGCGTGCGGAAGGTGTCCTCGCCCAGCACGCCGGAGCTGACGCCGCTGATGCCCTCGCTCTGGCTGCCCGCGCCCTCGCCGCGCAGCTTTCCGCCGTCCGCGTTCCCCGCCTGCGTACGCTTGTTGATTTCGGAGAACACGGAGTACAGGTCGCCGAAGCCGATATCCTCTGTGGACTTGCGCATGCTGACGGCGCCTTGACGCGCCGCCTCTGCGGCATCCTCGAACTCACCCTTTTTCTTCTGATAGGCCTGTGAATTCGGGTCCAAATCATAGGAGTTGGAGTTGCCCATACGTCCTTTGGTCAGCACGCCGTAATCTGCCAGCTCAGGGTCGTAGTCGGCGATATCGTGCACGCCCTCCATGGCCTTGTCGGCAAGAGTAAAGCCCTTTTGCGATTCTTCATAACCCTCCCGGGTGTCTTTTTTCTCATGGACCGCTTTTCCTACTTTTCTGGCGAAATCGGTTCCGGAGGTGAACAGGGAGGATTGCAGTCTGAGGCTGATGTTGTTGAACATGTCAAAGCCTTTTTTCTTGCCCTTATACTGCGCCTCGGAGACCTCCGAGCCCAGAACCTCCTCCGGCGAGAAGGTTTTTTTGGATTTCATCATCTTCATGTAGCGCTTGCGCAGGCTTTTGCGATTGCCCTGATACGCCTTTTGCAATCGCCTCATGTTTTTCGTGGAGGCGGATTCCTCAATGGGGTTCTTTGCGCTGGGCAGAGCCTCGTCGACAAGGGCCTGATGGCCCTCAAGTGAACCATCCATCATGGAGACCATTGCCTCCACGTCCTTCTTGTTCAGCTCTCTGCCGTTGGCGTCCTTGAACACGCCCTGCACTACGCCGCCCGGCACAGGCGCGGCGGCAACGGCGGGCGCGGCGGAGACCTGCATGTGGTCCGCGGCGTTTTCCAGCGCCGGGGACGTGTTCACCGGCATCCCGCCGACGGAGCCGGTGCTGCGGACCATGCCCTGCTTTTGCTGAACGACATGGGTCAGCTCGTGACCGAGATACTTCTCCTGCCCGGGACCCATAAAGACGTCGGTGCCCTTGGCGTATGCCAGCGCGCCGATTTCGGCGGGCTTGGAGGAGTTGTAGTGCACGTTGACGTCGCGCAGGCTGACGGATGACTTCTGCTCGAGCATACTGCGGATAGCCGCAAGAGAGCCTGTGACTGGCGTACCGCGGTCCGGCTCGCCGATGGGCTTCATCTGCACCACGCCCATGCCTGCGCTTCCGCCTGCCGCCTGCCCAAATGTCGCTGTCATGCGCGCAGCCATACGGCTGCCCAGACCGGGGTCGGGCGGCGTTTCCCCGCCAAGCGCTGCGGTCAGCGCCGAGTTGGAGGTAAAGATGCTTCCGCCCTGACGCGCGGAAGCCTGCTCTTTGCCTGCTTCACGTCCGCCCTCACGCGCCCTTTGCATGTCGTAGTTCTGCACCATAGGAAAAAACCTTTCTCCAATTTAAGGAAGCCGACGAATGTACGATTTGCGCCTTTTCCGAGAAGAATCACATTCTTTTTTATACCATCATTTCCCGTACAATGCAATATTCATTTTTCCTCCGACGAGGCGGCCCGGACCTTGCTGCTGTATATTCAATCCTCGCAAATCATTTCTTGTCTCCCACTTTTCCCGCCGAAAACGCCGCCTTGTCCCATGTAAGGACGCCGGTTCGGATCGCCTCGTCATAGCGGGAGATCTTGTAATCCAGACGCTGCAGCGCCTCCCTGTAACCGTCCAGCTTTGCCTGCACGTCCGCGCGCACCTTCTCCAGCAGCTCCTTCCGCTCGCGGAACGTACTGTCGCCCTCCCGAAAGAGCCGCACATACTCCGCGAGGGCATCAACGGGAACGCCGGAGTTTCGCATGAAAATGGCGCTCTCCACCCAGCGGACGGCCTCTTCGTCATATTCCCGGATGCCGCCCGCCGTGCGCTTGACCGCAGGGATCACGCCGACCCGCTCGTAGTATCGCAGCGTGTCTGCCGTAATGCCGTATTGCTTGCATACCTCTTTGATCGTCATGCTCCAAGTACCCACCGCAGCTCGTTCTGCGCCGGACTGCCGTCGCAGATACACAGCGGTCTTCTCTCGTGTTTTTGATTTTTCGCAGATGGTCAGTAGTTTTCCGCGTTGAGCTCAAAGTAGCTCTGCGGATGCGCGCAGACCGGGCATACCTCAGGCGCCTGCGTGCCGACGACGATGTGGCCGCAGTTGCGGCACTCCCAGACCTTGACCTCGCTTCGGGCGAACACCTGCTGCAGCTCCACATTCTTCAGCAGTGCGCGATAACGCTCCTCGTGGTGCTTCTCAATGGCGGCGACGCCGCGGAACCTCGCCGCCAGCTCCGGGAAGCCCTCTTCCTCCGCGGTTTTGGCAAAGCCCTCGTACATATCGGTCCACTCGTAGTTTTCGCCGTCCGCGGCGGAAGCAAGGTTCTCCGCCGTGGAGCCGATGCCGTTCAATTCCTTGAACCAGAGCTTCGCATGCTCCTTTTCGTTTTCGGCGGTTTTGAGGAACAGCGCCGCGATTTGCTCAAAGCCGTCCTTCTTCGCCTTGGAGGCAAAATAGGTGTACTTGTTGCGCGCTTCGGACTCGCCGGCGAACGCCGCCATCAGGTTCTTTTCCGTCTGCGTTCCCGCGTACTTGTTTGCGGGCGTGAGCTTCTCCAGCTTGTCGCCGCTCTGCTTGCACCTGGGACATACGGGGTTCGCGTCGTTGGACTCGAACACCTCGCCGCAGACCTTGCACTTGTAAGTCGCCATGTGAATATCCTCCTTTTCGTTTTCGTGCCTGTTCCTCTTTTTGCAACCCTTTTCGAGGCCTCCTGCGTCCTACACTATACATCTTGGAGTTTACTCTAAGTCAAGCTCTTTTTCGTGTGGACACGGCGCGAAGCGACTGCAAAAAACACTTGACGCTGAGTGAACGCAAGGTTATATAGTGGATTATTCTGCGCCGCCTGCGCACGGATTATCTGGACGTGCTCCTCCTGCATCGGCCCGATGCGCTGATGGAGCCGGAGGAGGTCGCCGAAGCATTCGAGATTCTTTCGTCGGCGGGAAAAGTGCGCGCATTTGGCGTGTCGAATCAGAGGCCCTCGCAGATCGAGCTGCTGAAATCGTGCGTAAAGCAGGATTTGATTATCAATCAGCTCCAGTTTTCGCTGCCGGTATCCAACATGATTGCAAGCGGCATGGAGGTGAACATGGAAACACCCGGATCCGTCGATCACGACGGCAGCGCTGCGGAGAACTTTCTGGAGCTGCTCCTCACCTACGGCGGCGCGGCGGGCTCGTTCGCGGGCGGATGCCTCCAGTACAGCGCCGTGGGCATTCCGCAGGGCGGCGCGCTGCTCGTCGCCGCGTGGTTCGACGGGGACGGCAGAATGCTCGGCGTGAAGCTCGCCAGCCTGCCGAAAGGGGACAGCCTCAACCGGTCCCTTGACATTGGGAACGCTGGCGCGGACACGGCGTCGTGCAGGATGCTGCTGCTGAACAAGACAAGCTTCGTCCCGCTCTGTCCTCTGCACGAGGCGGTCAAGGCGGACGCCGCGTTGCCCGGCCCGATCGAACCTGTAGAGAAATAATCGTGCAGTAACAAAAATCCCTCCTGACGGGTCGCAAAACCTGTCAGGAGGGATTTCTTGATATAAGAGAGGCTCAGATCCTCGCAACGCCGCTGCGGCGGGCAGCCTCGGCGACCGCCTTCGCGACCGCGGGGCCGACGCGCGGGTCGAACGCCTTGGGGATGATGTAGTCCGCGCTCAGCTCGTCGTCGGAGATCAGGTCGGCGAGCGCCTTGGACGCAGCCATCTTCATCTCCTCGTTGATGTCGCTCGCGCGCACGTCGAAGGTGCCGCGAAACACGCCGGGGAAGGCGAGCACGTTGTTGATCTGGTTGGGATAGTCGCTGCGGCCGGTGGAGACGACCTTCGCGCCGCCCGCCTTCGCCTCGTCGGGGAAGATCTCCGGCGTCGGGTTCGCGCAGGCAAAGACGATTGCGTCGCGGTTCATGGTCTTGACCATCTCAGTGGTCAGCGTGCCGGGAGCGGAGACGCCGATGAACACGTCCGCGCCCTTGATGACGTCGGCAAGCACGCCCTTCTCCATGTTGCGGTTCGTGACCTTGGACATCTCCTCCTTGATCCAGTTCAGGCCCTCGCGGCCCTCATAGATCGCACCCTTGCGGTCAGTCATCACGATGTTCGTGAAGCCGGCGGAGAGCAGGAGCTTCGTGATCGAGATCGCCGCCGCGCCTGCGCCGGAGGTCACGACCTTCACGTCCTCCTTCTTCTTGCCAACGACCTTGAGCGCGTTGGTCAGGCCCGCGAGCGTGATGATGGCGGTGCCGTGCTGGTCGTCGTGGAAGATGGGGATGTCGCATTTTTCCTTGAGCTTGCGCTCGATCTCAAAGCAGCGCGGCGCGGCAATGTCCTCGAGGTTGATGCCGCCGAAGGAGCCGGAGATCAGGTACACCGCGTTGACGAACTCGTCCACGTCGTGCGTCTTGACGCACAGAGGGAAGGCGTCCACGCCGCCGAAGTTCTTGAAGAGCACGCACTTGCCCTCCATGACGGGCATGCCCGCCTCGGGGCCGATGTCGCCGAGGCCGAGGACCGCCGTACCGTCGGTGATGACGGCGCAGAGGTTGTGACGGCGGGTCAGCTCATAGCTCTTGTTGATGTCCTTCTGGATTT
>SVKP01000016.1 GCA_015068395.1 Oscillospiraceae bacterium | reverse complement strand
ACTGCGACCGCTATATGGAGGTCTGGAACGTCGTGTTCTCTCAGTTCGACAACGACGGGCAGAACAACTACACCGAGCTCAAGCAGAAGAACATCGACACCGGCATGGGCCTCGAGCGCCTCGCCGTCGTGAGCCAGAACGTCGCGTCGCTCTTCGACGTAGACACGGTCATGCACATCACGAACAAGGTCAGCGAGATCACCGGCGCGCACTACGGCGAGAGCGCCGCGCGAGACGTGAGCCTGCGCATCATCACCGACCACATCCGCTCCGCCTGCTTCATGATCTGCGACGGCGTGCTCCCGAGCAATGAGGGCCGCGGCTACGTGCTGCGCCGTCTTCTCCGCCGCGCCGCGCGCCACGGCAAGCTGTTGGGCGTGAACGAGCCCTTCCTCCATGAGATCGTGGACACGGTGGTCGCCGTGAACGAGGGCGAGTACAAGGACGTCCGCGAGAAGCAGGCGTATATCACCAAGGTCATCCGTACCGAGGAGGAGAACTTCGCCCGCACCATCGACGGCGGCATGCGCATCTTTGGCGAGATGCTTCAGGAACACAAGGCGAAGGGCGAGACGACCTTCTCCGGCGCAGACGCCTTCAAGCTCTACGATACCTTTGGCTTTCCAATCGACCTGACGCTCGAAATGGCGAAGGACGAGGGGCTGAGCGTGGACGAGGAAGGCTTCCGGGCGCTTATGCAGGAGCAGAAGGAGCGCGCGCGCGAGGCGCGCAAGGCGCTCGGCGACCTCGGCTGGGCGGGCGTCGACCTCGGCAAGGAGATCCCCGCGACCGAATTTTCGGGCTATAAAAACACGCTCGCCGAGGTGGAGGTGCTTGCGATTCTCGTGGACGGCGAGACGCGCGACGAGATCGAGGCGGGCACCGACGCCATCGTCGTGCTGGACCGCACCCCGTTCTACGCCGAGATGGGCGGACAGGTCGCGGACACCGGCACGCTCAGCGTTTACGGCGAGCGGGACGAGACGGGAGAGAATCCCGAGTTTGAGGTCACGGGCGTGCAGAAGAACAAGGGCGGCAAGTACCTGCACGAGGGCACGCTGAAAAACGGCACGCTCGCCGTGGGCGACACGGTGCTCGCGATGGTCGACAGCGACCGCCGCGCTGCCATCTGCCGCGCCCACAGCGCGACGCACCTGCTGGACGCCGCGCTCAAGCAGGTGCTCGGCGACCACGTCCATCAGGCGGGCTCCCTCGTCGAGCCGGACCGCCTGCGCTTTGATTTCTCCCACTTTGAGGCGGTGACGCCGGACGAGCTTTTGCAGATCGAGATCACCGTCAACGACTGGATCCTCGCCGGGCACCCGATCGTGACCGAGGAGCTGCCCATCGAGGAGGCAAAGAAAAAGGGCGCGATCGCCATGTTCGGCGAGAAGTACGGCGACGTTGTGCGCGTGGTCGAGATGGGCGAGAACGGCTGCGTCTCCATGGAGTTCTGCGGCGGCACACATTTGGACAACACCGCCAAGGCGGGCATGTTCCGCATCATGAGCGAGGGCAGCGTCGCCTCCGGCGTGCGCCGCATCGAGGCGCTCACGGGCCTTGAGAGCTACATCGAGGCGGGCCGCGAGCACCAGACGCTCCGCGACGCCGCGAGCGTGCTCAAGACCACGCCGGACGAGCTGGGCGCGCGCATTGAGCAGACGCTGAACGAGCTGCGCGAGGCGAAGCGCGTCATCGAGCAGTACAAGGCGAAGGAGAGCGCGGGCAGCGCGGATGGCATGCTGAAGGACGCCGCCGACGTCGGAGGGCTGCACGTCGTCACGACGACGGTCGCCTCCGGCGACCCGAACAGCCTCCGTCAGATGGGCGACGTGCTGCGCGACAAGGACCCCGCCGTCGTCGCGGTCATCGCGCTCGCGGGCGAAAAGGTGACGCTGCTTGCCGTCTGCGGCAAGGACGCCGTGGCGAAGGGCGTCAAGGCGGGCGATATCATTAAGGAGATCGCGCCCATCGTCGGCGGCAAGGGCGGCGGCAAGCCGGACAGCGCCATGGGCGGCGGCAACGACGCGGGCAGGGTCAAGGACGCGCTCGCCGCGGTGAAGCCGTTCGTGGAGAAGATCGTCGGATAAAACTCATAATTATTTAGAAAGGGGATATCTTATGTCGGATTGCCTGTTTTGCAAGATCATTTCCGGGGAAATCCCGAGCAGCAAGGTCTACGAGGACGACGTCTGCTATGCGTTCAACGACATCGCCCCGCAGGCGCCCACGCACTTCCTTGTCGTCCCGAAGACGCACATCGGCTCCGTCGCCGAGGTCGACGGGGGCAACAGCGCCGCGGTCGCGCACATTTTCGAGGTCATTGCGAAGCTGACGAAGGAGATGGGCGTCGAGAGCTACCGCGTCGTGTCGAACATCGGCGAGCAGGCGGGGCAGAGCGTCCCGCACCTGCACTTCCACGTCCTCGCCGGCCGCGACATGACCTGGCCCCCGGGCTGAGGCACAGAGGAGACACGAAAAAAATCGAAAAAAACGCAAAAAGTCCTTGCATTTTCAAATATCCTGTGATATCCTACCATAGCTTGAAAAAGGGTGGTCCTCTGGTTCGCGCGCCTAAAGAGCGCAGGAAATGCGGCCATGAACGCCTATTATACAGGAGGAAATTATCCATGGATCTCATCAAGGAACTCGAAAAGCAGCAGATGAAGGCCGAGAAGCCGGTCGCCAACGTCGGTGATACCGTCCGCGTGCACGTGCGCATCAAGGAAGGCTCCCGCGAGCGTATTCAGGTCTTCGAGGGCATCGTGATCGCCAAGAAGCACGGCGGCGTCGAGGAGACCATCACCGTGCGCCGTCTCGCCTATGGCGTCGGCGTGGAGAAGGTGTTCCCGATCCACAGCCCCTCGATCGAGAAGATCGAGACCGTGCGCAAGGGCTATGTCCGCCGCGCCAAGCTGTACTATCTGCGCGGTCGCGTCGGCAAGGCTGCCAAGATCCGCGAGAAGCTGTAAGAGGCTCAATGAGAGAAAAAACCGGGCGGGAGAGTGCTCCCGCCTGATTTTTTGTTCAACGGTTGATGAAGAAGAGCCCAATCAGGCAGATCGCAACGCCGATTACCTTGTTCCAGGTCAGCGTCTCATGGTAGAGCAGGTATCCCATGAGCAGCAGCGCCGCGGCGATAAAGGCGCTTTGCACGATGAACGCCGTGCTCACCTGCCAGCCTGCCTTGTAGGCGAAGATCCAGCCGACCTCCAGCCCCACGATTACGACGCCGAGCACGATAGACGCCCAGTTCAGCTTGCCGTATTCGCTGAACAGGCTCCCGCCGCGGTTCAGAATGAAAAACAGCGCCGCGGACGCCGCCGCGCCGACAAGATATGTGACCGTCAGCGAGGCGAAGGGGTCCATTGCCTCCGGCACGGACTTGGCGCAGACCTGATAGACGACGTTGGCAAGAACGACCAGCGCCATGGGCCAAAGCGTATTCCACATAAACGACACCTCCCAATTGATAAAAAGCCGCCATCCCGATTAGCGGGTGGCGGCAGTACCGAATGGCTCCGGCTTTTCGCAACCATGATTATAATGGGAGACCGCGCAGCTGTCAACCGATTTTTTCCTTGCGAAACGGAAATACTTCCGTTATACTATAGCAAATGCAAATATTATTTGCATTTGCTATAGTATATTGATTGCCATTTCGCTCGCCGCTTCGCGGCAACCGCGAAATATGGCTGAATAAATTTGTTATAGTTTGCGCATTGTGCGGAAGGGGGTGGGCAGGTGAGCACCGTTATCACATCCATCGACGAGGGCAGCCCGGCGGAAAAGGCGGGCGTCCGCGTGGGCGAGAAGCTGCTAAAGCTCAACGGGCACGAGATCATCGACGTACTGGACTATCGGTTTTACTGTTACGACCCGGTGCTGCGCGTCGAGCTGGGCGGCGAAGACGGGTCGACCCGGACGCTGAAGGTCAAAAAGTACGAGGGGCAGGACCTGGGGCTCAATTTCGACACCTATCTGATGGACGAGCCGCGCCCCTGCTCCAACCACTGCGTGTTCTGCTTCGTAGACCAGATGCCGCCCGGTATGCGCGACACGCTGTACTTCAAGGACGACGACGCGCGGCTCTCGTTCCTCATAGGGAACTACATCACGCTCACCAACCTAACCGAGCGCGAGGCGCAGCGCATCATTGACCTTCGCATCAGCCCCATCAATGTCTCCGTGCAGGCGACGGAGCCGCAGCTGCGGCGGACGCTGCTGGGCAACAAGGACGCCGCAATCAGCCTGGACTATATGCGCGCCTTCGGCGAGGCGGGCATCGAGATGAACGGCCAGATCGTTGTCTGCCCCGGCTGGAACGACGGCGAGCACCTGCGCCGCACGATCGAGGACCTGATGGACATCGGCTTTCACTCCTGCTCCATCGTCCCGGTGGGTCTGACCAAGTACCGCAAGGGGCTAGCCAAGCTGCCGCCGGTGGACCGGGAGAAGGCAATCGAGATCATCGACACCGTGGACGAGTACGGCGCGATCTGCAAGGAGCGCTACGGCACGCGCCGGTTCTTCTGTGCGGACGAGCTGTACCTCAAGGCGGGGCGCCCGCTGCCGGACGAGGACTATTACGAGGATTTCCAGCAGCTCGAAAACGGCGTGGGCATGCTGCGCAGCACGATGAATGAATTCCTCAGCGGCCTGGAGGACGTGGAGGACGGGGACGTCCCGAGCTTCACGATCGCCACGGGCGTTGCCGCCGCGCCGTTCATCGAGCGGCTGGTCGATGCGGCGCGCGAGCGCTTTCCGCAGCTGCGCGGCGAGGTCGTCGCCATCGTCAACGACTTCTTCGGGGAATTGATAACGGTCTCGGGGCTCGTGACCGGGCAGGACATCATCAAGCAGCTTTCCAAACGGGAAACGCTGGGTGAACGGATCATCATTCCGGCGAATATGCTGCGCCACGGCGAGGGCATTTTTCTTGACGACGTGACGCTGCCGCAGCTCTCCGAGGCGCTCGGACGCCCGGTCGCCGTGTCGGAGACGGACGGCTATTCGCTCGTCGATACGATTTTTGCAAAGGGGGAGGATACCCTGTGAAACCATTGGTTGCCATAGTCGGCAGGCCGAACGTCGGTAAGTCGATGCTATTCAACAAGCTGATCGGACAGCGCCTCGCCATCGTCGAGGATACGCCCGGCGTCACGCGCGACCGCATTTACGGTGAATGCGAGTGGGCGGGGCGGAAGTTCATGCTCGTCGACACCGGCGGCATCGAGCCGAACACCGACGACCAGATCCTCACGTTCATGCGCGAGCAGGCGCAGATCGCCATCGACCACGCGGACGTCATCATTTTCCTCACCGACGTCAAGACGGGGCTGACCGCGAGCGATCAGGACGTGGCGAACATGCTGCTCCGCTCCGGCAAGCCCATCGTGCTGGCGGTGAACAAGATGGACGCCACGGGCGCGCCGGACCCGGACTACTACGAATTCTACAACCTCGGCCTCGGCGACCCGGTCGCGGTCTCGGCGGTGCACGGGCACGGCACGGGCGACCTGCTGGACCGCTGCCTCGAGCACTTCCCGCCGGAGACGGAGGAGGACGAGGAGGACGACACGATCAAGGTTGCCGTCATCGGCAAGCCGAACGTGGGCAAGAGCTCGCTGGTCAACCGCATCCTGGGGCAGGAGCGCGTGATCGTCAGCAACGTCGCCGGTACGACGCGCGACGCCATTGACAGCTACTTTGAGAACGAGACCGGGAAGTATGTGTTCATCGACACCGCGGGCATGCGTAAAAAGTCGAAGGTCGACGAGAGCATCGAGCGCTACAGCGTGCTGCGCGCGACCATGGCGATCGACCGTGCGGACGTCTGCCTCATCATGATCGACGCCACCGAGGGCGTCACCGAGCAGGACACCAAGGTCGCCGGGCTCGCCCACGAGGCGGGGAAGGCGTGCATCATCGTCGTGAACAAGTGGGACCTCGTGGAGAAGGACGGCAAAACGCTGGACCACATGCGCGAGGATATCCGCCGCGACCTCGCCTATATGACCTACGCGCCGGTGCTGTTTATCTCGGCGGCGACGGGTCAGCGCGTGCCCCGCCTCTTTGAGCTCATCAACTATGTCTACGAGCAGTCCTGCACGCGCATCACCACGGGCATGCTCAACAACGTGCTGGAGGACGCGCAGACGCGCGTCCAGCCGCCGACGGACAAGGGCCGCAGGCTGAAGATATACTATATGACGCAGGTCGGCGTCCGCCCGCCGCATTTCGTCGTGTTCTGCAACGATATGAAGCTGTTCCACTTCTCCTATCGGCGCTATCTTGAAAACTGCATCCGCAGCGTGTTCGGACTGGAGGGAACGCCCATCGTGCTGACTGTGCGCGAGCGCGGTGAGAAAGAGGGGTAAGCGGTGAAGGACATTCTCACCATGGTCGGGAACCCTGTGCTTGTCTCGATGCTTGCGGTGCTCGGGGCGGCGACGCTGTGCTATATTCCCGGCGGCGTGAACGGCGCGATCGTCGCCTCCCACCTCTTTTACGGGGACGACGTTCGAAAGTACGGCAGCGGCAACGCGGGCCTGACGAACTTTTACCGCATCTACGGGGCGAAATACGCCTGGTGCGTGATTCTGGTCGACATGGGCAAGGCGGCGGTCGCCGTTGCGCTTGGAACGTGGATCTTCGGGCCGGAGGGCGCGATATTCGGGAAGTATTTCGCGGGCTTCTTCTGCATCGTCGGCCACATGTTCCCGTTCCTCTACCGCTTCAAGGGCGGCAAGGGCATCCTTTGCAGCGGCATGACGCTCATTTTGCTCGACTGGCGCGTCGCGCTGGCGGGCTGGGGACTGTTCGCGTTTATGTGGCTCGCGACGAAGTACGTTTCGCTCGGCTCGGTCTGTGCGGCAGTCTCGCTGCCCGTGATGACCTGGGTGGTCTATCGCGGTGAGGAGGATTTTCCCGCGATCTTCGCGCTCTCGCTTCTGATGGCGCTGCTGGTGCTCTGGGCGCACCGGGAGAACATCAAGCGCCTGCTCACCGGCACGGAGAACAAGTTCGAGTGGCACAAGGGCGAGCCCAAGCGGAAAAAACAGAAAACCTGATCCTCTAAAAAGAAAACAGCATCCCTCCGATGAT
This sequence comes from Oscillospiraceae bacterium, assembly GCA_015068395.1. Taxonomy (GTDB): domain Bacteria; phylum Bacillota; class Clostridia; order Oscillospirales; family Oscillospiraceae; genus Hominicoprocola. Next base: position 6,514 of record SVKP01000016.1, on the reverse strand, counting down.
TTTAACTCGGAGGGATGCGTTTTTTTGAAGCTTTATTCGGTTTCCACTGCTGTATCAACTTCTGTCTCAACGGCTTCGGGGGCTTCCTCCGCCTCGGCGGGCTTTTCGGCTTCGCCTGCCTCGTCGTCGCCGGTTTCCAGCTGCTCCAGCCCGCGGCGCAGGGGCTCAAACACGGCGGGAAGCTCGGAGACGGTTTCCATGCCGCGGCGCAGCTCGACCGAGAGCGTGTCGCACGCCGCGTTGAGCGTTTCCATCACGCGAGTGCACTGCGCGCGGCAGCTCTCCGTCATGTTCTGAACGCGTGCGCGCACCTCGGCGTCATAGGCGTCCGCGCGCTTGCGGACCGTGGATTCATAGGCGTCGGCGCGCTGCTTGGTCTCGGCGGTGTAATCCTCCGCGCAGCGGCGGGAATCGGCGACGTAGCTGTCCGCGTCCTGCCTGACCTCAGCGTCATAGTCGTCGGCGCGCTCCTTCACCTGCGCCGCGTAGGCATCGGCGTTCTGCTTTGCCTCCGCCTCATAGCTGTCGGCACGCTCCTTTACCTGCGCCTCGTAGGCGTCGGCATTCTGCCGGACCTCCGCCTCATAGTCGTCGGCGCGCTGCCGGACCTCGGATTCATAGGCAGTCGCGCGCTCCTTTGCCTCGGCATCGTAGCCGTCGGCGCGCGCATGGACCTCCGCCTCATATTCGTCAGCGCGGCGGTGGGCGGCAAGCTCCAGATCGGCGAGGCCCTCCTTAAACGAGCGGAACTCGTCCGCCTGCGCGCGAAGCGTCTCCGCCTCGGAGTGCAGGGCGTCGCGCGCCTCCGTCGCCTCGGCAAGCTGCGCGCGCAGGCGCTCCAGCTCATCGTTTGCCTCCTTCAGCTGCCGGGTCAGGTCCGCGTGGCTTTTTATGCTCTCCTGCAACTCGTTGTCCAGCTTGTCGCGTGCCTCGGCGGCAGAGTCCAGCTCCGCGCGCAGCGACTGCTTTTCCTTCGCGAGCCGCCCCTGGGTCTCCTCCAGCTCCGCAATGCGCTCGTTGGAGCGAGTCGCGCTCCTTTCGATGTAGTCGATCACGTCCTTGCGGCGGAAGCCGCCAAAAAGTGAACCCTTGAACGAATTGTTGTCCATTTGCGTCCTCCCTGCGTCCGCGAAAACGCCCTGTTTTCGCTAAATACTCTATCCAAGCGTCATGGTAGCACAAAACGCGAAAATTGACAAGAAAAAAATGAGCCTGCGCCAATTGGGCAGGCTGTGCGATACAAAAAGAGAAGCCCGGAATCCCGAGCTTCTGTATTATGCCGCGTGCAGATAGGCGTGCAGGCGGCGGTGCAGCATGCTTTTGGCGAAGGGCGTGCCGTAGACCAGATACTCTGCGAGAAAGCCAACCGGCAGCGCCGTGACGACGTCGAGCGCGGAATGCTGCTTGACGAAGGTGGTGGAGATCGAGATGATTACGGCGGAGGCGATGACCGCAACGCGCCACCAGCGCGGCGCCCTCCTGTACTTCCACCAGACGGACGCGAGCCCCATCGAGTAAGCGACGTGCAGCGAGGGGAGCACGCCAGAGGGCGTGTCGAACGAGTAGATAAACGCCATCAGACGGCAGAGAAAATTGTCGCGCGGCATGACCTCCGGGCGAAGAAACTGCACGCTGGGATAGGCAATGTAGACCACCATGGCGACCGCCTGCGTGATGATGATGAAGACCTGCAAGCGCTTGAAGCTGGGAATGTCGTAGAGCAGAAAGTAAGCGAGCGAAAACACCAGCAGCGCATACCAGTAGCAGTAGAAGATGGCGAAAAACTCATTAAAGGGGATCAGGTCGTCCAGCGCGCAGTGGATGACATGGCATTTGTCAAAAGGGATCAGGTTTTCGGTGAGAAAGTATAAAATAAAATAGCCGATCCATCCGCCGAGCAGCTTCAGATGCGAAAAGCGCGGCTCGTTGAGCCGGGACAAGCGGAACTCACGGTAATCGACGACGGGGGAGGTCATGACGCGGACACCTCTTTTGCAGTGTTCTTGGGGTAATCCTTTTTGGGAATGTTGCGGTAGGGGACGACCGTATGCTCCGGCAGGGAGCAGGCAAGCGCGGTGATGGCGTCCATCATCGCGTCGCAGACCCTGCGGCGCTCGTCGTTCACCGGCGCGGCAGAGTCGAAATAGACCGGCTTTCCGAAATACAGCCCCTTGAGCGCCGGCGCGACATACAGCGGCACGAAGGCAAGCTCCGCGCCGCTTTTTTTGTGATACATCCGCGCAAGGTCGATGAAACGGTCCTGGAAATCGTAGACAATGTGGTTGTGCGGCACGTCGTGTTCGGGGAAGATGACGACGCGCGCGCCTTGCTGCAAGCGCTCGATCGTCTCCTTAAAGGTTGACATAACGCGCGCGTCGTGGTACACGCCGATGCACTGGGCATTGTTGAACACACACACGGACAGGGGGACGATCAGATAGGACAGCAGCTTGAACCACCACTGCACCGCCTTGGGCTTCTGCGACCAGAAGTCGCGGAAGGCGTAGGGCTGGACCTCCTTCCAGTGCATCATCTCGCCGGCGCACCAGGTATAATGCGTGCCGGGACAATACAGCTCGCAGGCGATGGGACCGTTCATCTGCGTGTGGTTGCCGACGATGACGCACGGGCCGTCGGGAAGGTTCTCCGTGCCGTGGACCTTCATCTTGGGATAGAAAAGCCAGACGAGCCACTTGATGATACGGTAGACGGGCGAGACCTTTTTTCCGTCCATCAAAACTCGACCTTTTCCTCAAGCGGTTTTTCCAGCAGCTCCGGGTTTTCCAGCAGCAGCTTGAGCAGGCGCACCGCGCGCGAGCAGTAGAACCCGTCGGAGATGCGCTCGTCGACGGTCAGGCCGATGTCGATGCTCATGCGCATGTCCATGTTGCCGTCCTCGTCGAAGAACGGGCGCTTCTTCTTCTCGCCGACGATGCAGAACGCCGACGTCGTGCCCCAGTTCGTCAGGTGGTGGTATCCAGCGTGCAGCTTGATCGAGCCGAGGTTTGCCAGCACCACGGAGGAGTGGAACGGATCGGTGGCGATCGCCGATTGCGGCATCCAGCCGTGGCGGTCGAGAAAGCGCGCGCCGACGCCCAGCAGGTTCTTGAAGATCAGGGGGACCTTCTGGAGCGCGTCCATGCTCTCGGTGGACTGGTCCGCACCCACGTTGCGCACATAGGACGCCTGACGGCAGATCTCGTCGTGAATGCTGTCGATATCGTCGGTGGGCTTGGAGTGGATGAAGGCGAGCGCCTCGTCGCCCTCGTCGGTAAAGACCTTTTTGATCGTGAACGCCGCCGTGACCTCGTTGCGCTGATAGAGGTTGTTGTTGGCGTAGAAGCGGTTGAGCTGCGGGCGGAGCGTGATGGTCTTGAGCACCGCGGTCACGATGATGTGGAAGATGGTATAGGGATAGGCGGGATTCTCCGCATTCCTGCGGGCAAGGAACTCCTCCGCGCGGGTCAGGTCGATCTGCTCGGAAATAAACGCCTCGTTGTCGCAGCGATTGGGCATGATGAGGGGCATGATGTAGTGCATGGAATCAATATCGCGCAGCAGCGTGGCGTCCCGGCGGTCCCAGAGAATGCTCATGATGTGGTTATACCTCCTTGAAGCTTTGCTTTTTTGACCAGAGTGTTACGACAAGCGCGATGGACAAATCAATGACCAGCGCGATCAAAATCGGTATGGGGTCGCGTTTTTCAAGGCTTGCCCCCGTGAAGGAGAACATGACGATATCGGTCAGCTTTCCCAGCAGGCTGCCCGCCAGAAAGGCCGCAAGGGGCAGGCGGACCGCGCCGCAGTACATGCTGCCGATGTCGAAATTGACGATGTTGATGCAGCGCAGCACGACCACAAAGGCAAAGCTGTTCCGGCGGCGGACCGCCTCAAGCTCCCGAAGCTTCGGGTGCTTTTCCCGCAGCGCGTCCGCGTGTGCAGCGCCAAGGCCGCGGGCAAGAGAATAGGAGACCAGCGACATGACGAGCGTGCCGCAGACGCTCAGAAGTATGGCGAGCGGAAGGGGAAACAGCAGTCCGCAGACGGCGTACAGGATGCCGGAGTAGAATACGACGGTCAGGCTCTTGAGCGCGAAGAGCAGCATCAGCACGAGTACGGCGGGCAGGGGGTTGGCAGGCGTATAGCCCAGCACGTTTTCCAGCGTGAATTCCCGGCGGAAAACAATGGCAAGCAGCACGATCCCCAGCCACACGGCAAAAGCCAGAATGCGCAGGGTACGATGCAGCGATTGACGGTGTTGTTCCATGGATGGATGGCTCACTCTCCTGCCAACTTGATGTAAGCAAAAAGTAATTATATACGGTTTGGAAAGAAAAAGCAACTTAAATTTCCAGAATATAGCGTTCGTAGGCATTGATGAGCGTGGTTTCACCGTGTTGTATCGTACGCGGGATATCCATGCCGTAGTTCATGTGGACATGGCCGTAGACCAGATAACGCGGATGGAAGGTGTCGAGCAGCTTGTGGAAGCAGCGAAAGCCCCGGTGCGACAGGGCGTCGGAGTCGCCGAGGCCGCGCGCGGGAGCGTGCGTCAGCACGAGGTCGACGCCTCCGGCGCACAGAAGCCTGGGCCAGAGGCGCATAAGCCGCCGCGCCATCTGCTTTTCGGTGTATTGGTGCGCGCCGCCGCTGTAGCACATGCTGCCGCCCAGACCGAGAATGCGCAGCCCGCCCACGGTGACGAGCCTGCCGTCGATGCAGTCGCAGCCCTCGGGCGGGTGCTGCGCGTATCCGGCGTCGTGGTTTCCGTGGACGTAGAGCAGCGGCGCGGAGCCCATGGTCACAAGAAACGAGAGATAGTGCGCGTCCAGATCGCCGCAGGAGAGGATCAGGTCGATCCCGTCCAGCCGTCCCGGCTGGTAATAGTCCCAGAGATACCGGCATTCCACGTCGGAGAGCAGGAGAAGCTTCACAGGATCTCCTCCTGTTTTTCCGGCGGGATCTTGTCCCGGTAGACCCCCTGCAGGCGCACGATCGGGCGCGCCATCGGCAGCAGCTCGTCGTAAGAGGGCAGGCTGCCGTCGACGTTGTCGACGAGCCAGTCCATGAGCATCAGCTCCTCGGGCTGGAAGAAGTGCGTCCCGTCGCTGCGCACGGCGCCGTCCTGCGAGCGGATCGGGCGCTCAAAGGGCTCAATCGTCCCGTCGGAGACGCCGCGGTGCAGCAGCTCGGCGAGCTGGCGCACGCCCGCGGGCAGCGTGTCCTCGACAATGACGCCGATCGCGCCGCTGCGCATGCCCCACCAGTAGTTGACGGCGCGCCCGCCGTTGGAGCTCAGTTCGTCCCACACGCCGGAGAGCATGCTGCGCACCAGCTTTTCATACACCTTGCCCCAGTGCCAGTAGGGGGAGGCGATGGAGTAATAGCTGCCGTCCCACACCTGGCAGACGCCCCACGCCTCGCGCATGCGGTCCGGCGTCGGCACGTCGCGGTTGGAGATCACCTCCGCGCCCTCGCGCGCGAGACGGTTCATCGGGTCGGTCTCGACGCAGGACCAGCCGAGCCGGATGCGGGCTTCGGGATTGGTCATCTGCACGCCGAGGGCGAAGGCGTTGATGCTCGCGGGGACGCCGAAAATCGGACTGCTCGCGACGTAGCCGATCTTCCCGCTCTTGCACATCGCGCCCGCAATCGCGCCGGTGATGAACTTGCCCTCGTAGATGCGGCTGTAGTAGGTGCGCACGCCCGTGTAGGGCATCATGATCGAGCAGCAGAGGATGCGGACCTCGGGATGCGCGGCGGCAAGCTTCCGGCAGGCGCCGATGAGCGAGGGCGTGACGGCGAAGACCGCCTGTGCGCCTTCCGCGATTGCGGTCTCCATCGCCTCCTCGGGGTTCTTCGCGCCGTAATACGTGCGGCAGGTCACGCGCTCGCCGAGCGTCGCCTCGATGTACTGCCGCCCAAGGTCGTGCCCCTGCGTCCAGTTGCTCTCGGCAGGGGTGTATTCGCTGACGAAGGCAAGATTCAACCGCGAGGGGAATACGCTCATGACGAGGCGGCTGAGCATGCCCGGCTCCGCGTTATCCTCTTCGGTTTCGGTGCTCAGCGCCACGGGCTCGCTCTGCGTCGAGACGCGTACGTCCGCCCAGACCGCGGCGAGCGCCCTGGAAACCTCCGATTCCGACATGGCGCGGAGCGTGTCGAAGGAATAGACCTTGAGAAAGACCAGCAGCGCGTCCGCAACGGTCAGCGCGAGCCGATCGCCGCCCAGCTTTTCAAAGACCTTTTCGAATTTCCGATAGCCGGTGAGGAAAAACTGCCGCTCCGCCTCGGTCCACGCCTGCTCCGGCTCCCGGCCCAGCGCGGTTTGCAGCTTGGCAAAGCTTCCCTCGCGGCTGAACTGGACCTGATACAGCCCCGTCAGCCGATAGGCAAGCATGAAGTCATAGTAGGCGCGGATCTCCGGGTCGTCTGAGAATACCGGCACGATGCGTATGACGTGGGCGGGGATCGACGCCGCGCCGTAGCTCTTGAGCACGCTGACGCGCTTGTT
>SVKP01000168.1 GCA_015068395.1 Oscillospiraceae bacterium | reverse complement strand
GTCCTCGGTCACGCCGATGGCGGTCTTGAACATGAGGTTGAACTTGCGGATGGGCGTGAAGTCGTGCTTGCCGCACACGGGGCAGACGACGTTTTCATGCTCCGCGATAAAGGCGGCCATCTCGTCGAAGGTCATGGCGTCGGTGTTGACGTCGGGGAATTCCTCGCCGATCAGCTTGTCCGCGCGGTGGCGCGCCTTGCACGCCTTGCAGTCAAGCAGGGGGTCGGAGAAGCTGGACACGTGCCCCGTGGTGATCCAGGTCTGCGGGTTCATGATGATCGCGGCGTCGAGACCCACGTTGTAGGGGCTCTCCTGCACGAACTTCTTGAGCCACGCTTTCTTGACGTTGTTCTTGAACTCCACGCCCAGCGGGCCGTAGTCCCAGCTGTTGGCAAGCCCGCCGTAGATCTCGCTGCCGGCGAAGATGAAGCCGCGGTTCTTGCAGAGGTTGACGATGGAATCGAAATTCTTAGCTTTATGGTCCATAACAAAAGCTCCTTTTTCACGCAATGGCTGTATTTTAGTATAGGAAAGCCCGCTTGTCAAGCCAAAAGCCCCGCCTGAGCGGGGCTTTTGAGCTTGCTTTACATCATCTAATTTGCTGAATACCATCCACTCACGCTGCCGCGCAGCGGAACGAAAGTCGTGCCGTCGAGAAGGAACAGGCGATATTCCATAGCATTTTCCGTTCCAGTAGGCCGGACAAGCGTGAACCCGGTTTTCCCGTTAATATCTATCGTCTGCGCCGCGCAACCGAGCATGCGGCCTTCACTATCGTACCATGCGCCGACCAGCCGCGCGCCATTTACCGTTGCGACGCCGACATTTTCCACCGTTCCTGTAAGGGCTGGCACAGCCTGCGCCGGATTGTCCGCATCTACCAGAATCTTATAATCACTCGGTTTATAATTGACGCAGTAGTACGGCGTCGGATAACCGACTGAACCGCCCAAATAGGTGTAATAAGGATGATCGATATACTGCTCCGCCCAGCTTTCATCCTCATAGGTTTCGCCATTTCCGTTCAGGCCCTTAATATGAACAAAAATTGTTTCATCATACCCCTTGGTTCGATAGTTGCCATCATAATCCACAACGGGTTTGTCTAGATCATCATATCCATTCTCGTTTTTTTCATACATTAAGTTGCTTTCGTCAAAATAATAGCAACGCTCATTTTTATACCATAAATCCGGCCAAACCCACTCATTTGGTTCATCATAATCTCCAACAACAAAAGCAAGCTCAAAGCAGCCCACATCATCCATGTCGGAAACTGCAACGCATTGAATCATATCAGCATCTTCTGTATCCCACGCCAGTATCAGCCTGTACCATTCGGGATGACTCGGAGAATACATGCCATAGCCGGACACGCGGAGAATAAATGATGTGATTTTTCCCTCACTGTTTTCCACATAGCTTTCTGTCCAAATGGTCGAAACCTGTGGAATGAACGTAGTAGGGATCACACGGCGCAGCGACAGCGTTGATAATGTGCTGTCCCCAATCTTGATAACCGCCGTGCATCCCTTTGCGGGTACACTGATCTTTGAAACATAATAGTAAATAGCGCCTTGTCCCGAACCGTAAATATGCTCAACAAAACCGCCCTCCAAAAGCGTTACGCCGGTCATGCTGATGGTTGCGGGGTCAACGTGCCTGTTCCCGTAAAGGGTCAGCTCATGCGTCGTAGCGCTGTCAGACGCAAGGAAATAATAGTGGAACGTCTCCTCAAGGGTCGCAGCCTTTAGCATAAGCCGCAGCTTCAGGTTCTCGGTTGAGAGCATATCTTCACCGTTGATTTGATCGGCAAACTCACCGCTGGCCCAAGAATAATCCAGGCTGCCCTCCGCACCGGCATTGGTGATATTGATTTGCGAAAAGCCCATGTTGTCCCACTCCGCCTTCGCCGTGGGTGGCAAAAAACCCACGCATATCAGAAGAGCAAGGAGCAGTGAAAGAATCCCTTTGATCCGTTTCATCATCATTTCCTCCTCATAATAATATCCAGCCTTCGACTGTGACCTCTTGTTTACGGTGCAGGGTAATACGTATTTACATGTTATCAGACTGCGGAGCTTTTGTCCAGCTTTCCCTATACGATTCTCCGGCGGCTCGGTTTTTTCTCCGTTTTACACAATCTAATGTGCAAACAAAAACACCGCCGAAAAACGGCGGTGCCTTTTTGTTTGTGTTTAGTTCAGACCATTGAGCTTCAGCGTCAGCGCACTCTTCTTGTGCGCGGCGTTGTTCTTATGCAGAATGCCCTTCGCAACCGCCTTGTCGACGGTCTTGACCGCAACCTTGTAAGCGCCCTCGGCCTCGGTGCGATTGCCCTCAGCGGCAGCAGCGTCAAACTTCTTGAGCGCGGTCTTCAGCGCGCTGCGCTCCGCCTTGTTGCGGGCGTTGCGAACCTCGGAAAGCTGCACGCGCTTCTTCGCAGACTTAATATTCGGCAAACCAAACACCTCCTCCGATTTGTTTCTACGGCGATACTCTTCACCGTGCAGATTGGTATTTTAACAAAGATTATTCGGAAATGCAAGATATTTTTGCTGATTTTCTCTGTTTTTTTTGGATAAAGCAGGTTTTGGGGGCGATACTAAGGCAAAACACTATATTTTGTAGTGGAGGAACCGCTATGGATAACCAAAAACGCACCGATCTCGCCCTGGAGGCGCATGAGCTGTGGCGCGGCAGGGGCAAAACCGGGTCGCTGCCCGGCGTGGTCACGCGCGAGCACGACGCCTTCGGCTACCGCGCGACGGTGGTGGAGATCACGGACAGCGAAGGCGCACGGGAGCTGGGCAAGCCGATCGGCGCCTATGTCACGCTGGATCTTCGTCCCTACTGGCGGCACGCGGAGGACGCGCTGGAGCGGGCGGCACGCGCCGTCGCCGCGGAGGTGCGCGCGCTGCTGGGCGGAGAGGGCGCGCGCGCGGCGCTGGTGGTTGGGCTGGGCAACCGCGCCATGACGCCGGACGCCATCGGTCCGCAGGCGGCGGAGCACGTGCTGGTCACGCGGCACCTGCGGCGGCAAAATTCCTTTCGCGGCTTTACGCCGGTCAGCGTGCTCGCTCCCGGCGTGCTGGGGCGCACGGGTCTTGAGGCGGCGGAGCTGATCCGCGCCGCCGTGCGCACGGTCCGGCCCGACGTGGTGCTTGCCATCGACGCGCTTGCCTCGCGCTCTCTCGAGCGCGTGTGCACCACCGTCCAGCTCTCGGACACGGGCATCGTGCCCGGCTCCGGCGTCGGGAACCGGCGGCTCGCCATCGACCGCGCGAGCCTCGGCGTGCCCGTCCTCGCCCTCGGCGTGCCGACGGTCGTGGACGCGCGCACGCTCGCGCTGGACCTGCTGGAATCCGCGGGCGTCGAGCATCCTCTGCCGTCGGCGCTGTGCGGCTCGGAGAGCGGCGTCATGGTCACGACGCGGGATATCGACGCGCAGCTGCGCGAGCTTGCCCGCATCGTTGGCTACGGCGTCAACCTGGCGCTTCAGCCGCTCGACTATGCCTCTCTCTGCGCGCTGATGGGATAAATGCGGAGATAACCCCGATTCTATCAACTTTTATGTTGACCTTTTCTTTTTCTATGATAGAATAATATATTGGGGGTGTTAATATGTATGATTTCAACGCAAAAGAGCAGCTGCCCGGCCTGATTGGCTGGATGCGCGAGCGGATGGCGGACTGCCATGGCAAGACCGCCGTGGTCGGCATCTCCGGCGGCAAGGATTCCAGCGTCATCGCGGCGCTTTGCTGCGAGGCATACGGCAAGGAAAACGTGGTCGGCGTGCTGATGCCGGACGGCGTACAGAACGACATCGACTACAGCAACGGTCTGGTTGAGCGTCTCGGCATCCGGCACTATACCATCAACATCCACGCCGCCGTGCGGGGCGTGCTGGACGAGCTGGAGCGCAACGGCGTCGAGCCGACGCGCCAGACGACGGTCAATCTCCCGTCCCGCATCCGCATGTCCACGCTTTATGCCGTCGCGCAGAGCGTGGAGAGCGGCATTGTCATCAACACCTCCAACCTCTCGGAGGACTGGGTGGGCTACTGCACGATCTACGGCGACAGTGCCGGAGCGTTCTCGCCCATCGGCATGTACACCACCGAAGAGGTCATCGCCCTCGGCGCGGAGCTGGGGCTGCCCGAGCGCTTTCTCATCAAGCCGCCCTCCGATGGGCTGACCGGGCTGACCGACGAGGACAACCTCGGCTTTCCCTATCACGCGGTCAACGAATATATCCGCCGCGGGGTCTGCGACCCGGAGACCCGTGAAAAGATCGACCGGCTGCACCGCGCGAGCCGCTTTAAGTTCCAGACGCTCCCGGTGTATCACAATAACCTCCCGATCGTCCTGGAGGACGGCACGGATTACTACAAATAAGATAAATAATAAGGAATTGACAGTGTTTAAGGAGGAATCGACGCATGTTTTGTATGCACTGCGGCGCAAAGCTGCCCGATAACGCAAAATTCTGTTTCCAATGCGGCGAGAAGGTCGGCGGCGCTGCCGCGCCGGTAACGAAGGCTCCGCCCGCGTCCGCCCAGACGCCGCGTCCCGCGGCTGCGCCCGCTGCCGCGGCGCAGCAGGCGCAGGGCAAGAACGAAGCATCCTCGCTCGACCAGCTCTTTGCCTCTCTGGACCCCGTCGTCTGCCACAGCGAGTATTATTTTATCAACAGCAATCCCATGCTCAACGGCTACAGCATGGCGGTGAACGGGAAATGGGTGCTCAAGCACGTCTCGCATTTCCCGGACGATGAATTCACGCTCATGGACGACGAGGGCGGGAATGTGCAGCAGCTGGACGTGCGGCCCAAGCTCCGCAAGGCGGAGTATAAAAACCTGATGGGCTTCAACACGCACGGCGTTTGGTTCCTCGTCCGCTCGCAGGTCAACGAGGTGTTCATCAACGTCAAGTTCATCTGTGTCGACGTGGTGCGCGGCAGGACCTACGAGTATCCCATCGAGCATCAGAACGGCACGATCTCCGACGTTTATATCTATGGAAACGAGCTTTGCTACATCAATGACACCTCGGATTTCAAGCAGTATCTGCACCGCATGACCCTGGAGAGCTCCACAGAGGTTTTTTCCTCGCAGACGAAGGCGGAGCGCATCTTCCGCCTGAGCATGACCGCCGGGCGCATCGCGTGGGGCTATACCTCAAGCCGTGAGGGCAAGGAGCGCTGGTACTGGTACTTCTTCGACAAGGCGACGGAGCAGCTGAGTTATATCTCCGCGCCGCACCATCCAGACCGCACCTCCCAGCCGCTCATCGACATCATGGCAGTCGACCTCGCAAAGGGCATGCTCTTTACCGGGCTTTCGGAGCGCGAGGCAGAGCACTACGGCATGGCGGCGGATGCCATTGCCGCGCGCAAAATCGAGGACCCCGCCGAATTCCGCGTCCTCACCTACAAGAGCAACCAGCAGCCCGCAATCTGGAACGTCAAAAACGAGGGCGACCGCTACTTTGACAGCTCGGTGTTCTATGTCTCTCCGGAGCAGGCGGAGCTGGACCGCTACGACCGCTTCGGCGAGCGCTTCATTCTGGGCCGGACGGGGAAGGGCGCCTGCCGGAACTTTCTGGTCACGGACAAGTGGATCTTCTTAAACTATGACGCGCGCGACCTGGTCCGTCTGCCGAAGAACTTTGCCGCCTGCACGGAATACGCGGCGGAAAACCCCGAGGCGTTCTTCATCTTCGGCAAGGGCGTCAATTTCCGCATCTGACGGACGGATCAAAACGTGAAAACAGTCGAAATCTACACTGACGGTGCGTGCTCCGGCAATCCGGGGCCCGGCGGCTGGGGCGCGGTGCTCAAATACGGCGCGCATGAGAAGGAAATTTCCGGCGGCGCGGCGGAGACCACGAACAACCGCATGGAGCTCACCGCCGTGATCGAGGCGCTGCGGCTTTTGAAGGAGCCGTGCGTTGTGGAGCTGTACTCCGACTCGAAGTACGTCATCGACGCGCTGTCCCTCGGCTGGGCGCAGAGCTGGAAGCGGAAGGGCTGGATCAAAAGCGACAAGAAGCCCGCCCTCAACGCGGACCTCTGGGAGACGCTGCTGACGCTGACGCAGCAGCACGAGCTGCGCTGCCACTGGGTCAAGGGACACGCCGATAATGCCTATAACAACCGCTGTGACGCGCTGGCGGTCGAGCAGAGCACAAGATTTAAATAAATTTGGTTGTTCACAATTTGTTTACACCCGATTCAAGAATCTGCCATAATTCTATTGTATCTTAATACTTGCAAAGGGGAACGCTCCCCGATGTGATTTTCTCCCTCCTAAAATACACACAACACACAGCAAAACACCTCTCCCTTTCGGAAGAGGTGTTTTGCTGTATGTTTGATGATTAAAGCTGACGCGCGGCTCCCTCGCCTCCGCTCGGTCGCGTACCGGGGGAGAGGCGCTGCGTACTCTCGTGTAAACTCAGGCTTGACCGTGTTTTGATTTGATGCGGGCGACGCGTTGGGCGTATTCCTCGCGGTCAAGGATACCGGCGTCGTAGAGCACGCGCAGGCTTTCGAGCTTGCTTTCACAGGTGTCCACATGGATCGAATGCAGGCGCTCCGCATCGTCCTGCTGTACCTTTGCGGCGCGCCATTGCTCAGTGCGCGCCATCTGCTCGCGTTTTTTTTCGCTCACCTGTTCCACAGGCGTCGGCAGCTTGGATTTTGGCTGCTCACGCGCGGACTTTGCCGCAATCGCGCGCGCGATGGCGGCGTCCCCTTCCTTCTTTTTCTTCTTTGCCATTGCATCCACGATCGCGATGGCGACGGCAATGATGACGATTATGTACTCCATGGCGGCCTCCTTTAAAAGCTGCTGATGGCAAGGCTCGCGTCGTCCGTTCCCGGCTCGACCGAGCGGATCTCCACCGTGTACTTCATCTCCGGGCTCACCGTAATCTCCACGCGGTCGCCCGCCCTGTGGCCCATCAGCGCGCGCGCGACGGGGGACTCCTTGCTGATCAGGCCGTGCAACGCGTCCTGGCGAAGCGTGGTGACAATGCGGATGGTCTGCTCCTTTTTCAGCTTCTCGTTGAACATCGTCACCGTGCTGAACAGGCCCACGACGTCGTCCGCGGTCTTGGGCGCATCGATGACCTTTGCCGTGGCGATCATCCGTTCCAGATAGCGCATGCGGCTGTCGTTGCGGCGCTGCGCCTCCTTGGCTGCCTTGTACTCATAGTTTTCGGACAGGTCGCCGAAGGCGCGGGCGGTCTTGACATCCTCCATGATCTTCGGGCGGATATTGAGCCGACGGTCCTCCAGCTCGGCTTTCATCTTTTCGATGTCGACTCTGGTCAATTCATCGTTCATTGGTTCCCTCCGTCACGCCTCCGGTGCTTCGGCGCTCTCGGTTTCCTCCTTCTCCGCGCGGGCGATGGAGATGACCTTCGTGCCCTCCGGCAGGCGCATCACACGCACGCCCTGCGCCGTGCGGCTGTAGACGTTGATGTCGCTCACCGCGGTGCGGATGATCGTGCCGTCATCCGAGACCAGAAGCACGTCCTCGTCTCCGTCGACGACCTTGACGGCAACCAGCGCGCCGGTCTTGTCCGTGACCTGATAGCCCTTGAGACCCTTTCCGCCGCGGCTCTGCGGCTCGTCCCCGCGCAGGTATTCCTCCACGGGCGTGCGCTTGCCGTAGCCGTTCTCGGTGATAGCGAGCAGGGTCTTGCCCTCGTGCGCGCGCGCCGCGCCGATGACGTAGTCCTCGTCCCGCAGGCGGATGCCGCGCACGCCGACCGCGTCGCGGCCCATGATGCGCACGTCGTTCTCGTCGAAGCAGATGGTCATGCCGTCGTGCGTGGCGATAATGATGTTCTGCTTGCCGTCGGTCAGGCGGACCTCGATCAGCTCGTCGCCCTGTTCGAGCGTGAGCGCACGGATGCCCGCCTTCATACGCGTGTTGATGGAGTTCAGCTCAATACGCTTGACCGTGCCGTTCTTCGTGACAAAGAATAGGTACTGGTCGTCCACGTCCAGCGTCCGCACGGAGATACCGGCGGTGACGTGCTCGTCCTCATCGAGCGGGAGCACGTTGACGATGCTCGTGCCCTTCGCGGCGCGCCCTGCCTCCGGGATCAGATAGCCCTTCTTGCGGTGGACGCGGCCCTTGTTGGTGAAAAACAGAATGTAGTCGTGCGTGGACGCGGTGAATACCGCCTCAACGTAGTCCTCTTCGCGCGTGGTCATGCCGCGCACACCCTTGCCGCCGCGTTTTTGCGCATTGTACTCGTCGGCGGGGGTGCGCTTGATGTAGCCGTTGTGCGTCAGCGTATAGACACACTGCTCCTCCTCAATCAGGTCCTCGATGTCGATCTCGTCCTCGACCTCCTGGATCTCGGTCTTGCGCTCGTCGCCATACTTGTCGCGGATCTCGGTCAGCTCGTCCTTGAGCACCTGACGCAGCAGGGTCTCGGAGGACAGCAGCTCGTTGTAGTACGCGATCTTCTTTTCCAGCTCGTCATACTCCGCCTGAAGCTTCTCGCGGTTGAGCCCCTGCAATGCAATCAGGCGCATGTCGCAGATTGCCTGCGCCTGCACCTCGGAGAGGGAGAACTTCGCCATCAGGTTTTCCTTGGCGTTGTCATAGCTCTCGCGGATGGTCTTGATGACCTCGTCGATATGGTCCTGCGCGATGAGCAGACCCTCCAAAATGTGTGCGCGCTCCTGCGCCTTGCGAAGCTCGTAGCGCGTGCGGCGGAGGAGCAGGTCCTCCTGGAAGGCAAGATACTCGTCGATGATATGGCGCAGGGAGAGGATCTTCGGCTGCTTCTGGTTGTCGACGAGCGCGAGCATGTTAATGGCAAAGCTCGTCTGCATCTGCGTCTGCGCAAACAGGCGGTTGAGCACCACCTGCGGGTTCGCGTCGCGCTTGACGTCGATGACGATGCGCATGCCGCTGCGGTCGCTCTGGTCCACGATGTCGCTGATACCCTCCAGCCGCTTGTCGTTGACCTGATCCGCCATGTTTTTGATGAGCATGCGCTTGTTGACCTGATAGGGCAGCTCGGTCACAATGATGCGTGTGCGCCCCTGAACCTCCTCAAATTCAGTACGCGCGCGCAGGATGATCTTGCCGCGGCCCGTGGCATAGGCGGCGCGGATGCCGCTGCGTCCCATGATGATGCCCTTTGTCGGGAAGTCCGGACCCGTGACATGCTGCATCAGGTCATAGAGCGTCGCCTCCGGGTTATCGAGCACACAGATACAGGCGTTGATGACCTCGGTGAGGTTGTGCGGCGGAATGTTCGTCGCCATGCCGACCGCGATGCCCGACGAGCCGTTGACCAGCAGGTTGGGAAAGCGGGAGGGCAGGACGCGGGGTTCCTTGCGCGTCTCATCGAAGTTGGGGTCCCAGTCGACGGTCTCCTTCTCGATGTCGCGCAGCATTTCGTTCGCCATCTTCGCCATGCGCGCCTCGGTGTAACGGTAGGCGGCAGGGGGGTCGCCGTCGACGGAGCCGAAGTTGCCGTGTCCGTCGATGAGCGGATAGCGCATGGAGAAATCCTGTGCAAGCCGCACGAGCGCGTCGTAAACGCTGGCGTCGCCGTGCGGATGATAGCGGCCCAGCACGTCGCCGACGGCGGTGGCGCACTTGCGGAAGGGCTTGTCCTGCGTCAGCCCGTCCTCATACATGGCGTAGAGGATGCGGCGGTGCACCGGCTTCAAGCCGTCGCGCACGTCCGGCAGCGCGCGCCCGACGATGACCGACATTGCATACTCGATATAGGAGGTCTCCATCTCCTTCACAAGCTCGCTGTTTACAATTTTTTGTTCGGGATAGCGCAGGGATTCGGGATCATAATCCACGTTTTTATGTGCCATTTTTCTGAAAACCTCCTCTCTCAGTAATCCAGATTGACCGCGTAATGCGCGTTTTTCTCAATGAAGTCCTTGCGCGGCTCCACCTTCTCGCCCATGAGGACGGAGAAGGTCTCGTCGGCGGCGATGGCGTCCTCGAGCGTGATGCGCTTGAGCGTGCGCTTGTTGGGGTCCATCGTCGTCTCCCAAAGCTCGTGCGGGTCCATTTCACCAAGACCCTTAAAGCGGGAAATATCGATCTTTGCGTTTGGATTGTCGCCGCGCAGCTCCGCGCTCACGGCGTCGCGTTCCTCGTCGGAGAAGGCGACGCGCGTGGTTTTGCCGCGGGTGAGCTTGTAGAGCGGGGGGACCGCCGCGTAGACGTAGCCCTCCCTGATAAGCGGCTGCATATAGCGGAAGAAGAAGGTCAGCAGCAGCGTGCGGATATGGCTTCCGTCCACATCGGCATCCGCCATGATGATGACCTTGTGATAGCGCAGCTTGTTGACGTCAAAGTCCTCGCCCAGTCCGGCGCCCAGCGCCACGATGACCGGCTGAAGCTTGTCGTTGCCGTATATCTTGTCCGCGCGGACCTTTTCCACGTTGAGCATCTTGCCCCACAACGGCAGGATCGCCTGAAAACGGGAGTCTCTGCCGCTCGTGGCGGAGCCGCCTGCGGAATCGCCCTCGACGATGTAGATCTCGGTCAGCTCGGGGTTGTTCTCGTTGCAGTCGCGCAGCTTGTCCGGCATGGCCGCGCCGCCCAGCGCGCTCTTGCGGCGGATGGATTCGCGCGCCTTTCTCGCCGCCTCGCGCGCACGGTTCGCCATCATTGCCTTGTCGAGGATGGCGCGCGCCACGGCGGGGTTTTCCTACAAAAACTGCTCCAGCTTGTCGGAGACCACGTTGTCCACCAGCGTGCGCATGTCGCTGTTGCCGAGCTTTTGCTTGGTCTGACCCTCAAACTGCGCGTCCGGCAGCTTGACGGAAATCACCGCGGTCAGGCCCTCGCGGCAGTCCTCGCCGGAGACCTTGTCGTCGTTCTTCAAAATTCCTGCCTTGATGCCATAGTTGTTCAGCACGCGGGTCAGCGCCGCCTTGAAGCCTGTCTCGTGCATACCGCCCTCCGGCGTGTGGACGTCGTTGGCGAAGGAGATGATATTCTCCTGATACCCGTCGTTGTATTGCAGAGCGATCTCGGCAAAGCTGTCGCCCTTGAGCCCGCTCATGTAGATGACCTTATCGTGCAGGGCTTCCCTAGACTTGTTGAGATAGGAGACATACTCGCGAATGCCGCCCTCATAGCACATCTCGTCCTGCCTCTCCTGGCCGGGGCGGGCGTCGATGGTGCGAATGCGCAGTCCAGCGTTCAAAAATGCCTCCTGACGCATTCTCGTATGCAGGGTTTCATAGTCATAGGTCGTGTCGTCGAACATCTCGGGGTCCGGCTTGAAGGTGACGGTCGTGCCGGTGCGGTCGGTCGTGCCGACGACCTTCATCTCCTGCGTGATATGTCCGCGGGAGAAGCGCATTTCATAGATTTTTCCGTCCTTGTGGACCTGCACCTCCAGCCATTCGGACAGCGCGTTAACCACGCTGGCGCCGACGCCGTGCAGTCCGCCGGAGACCTTGTAGCCCCCGCCGCCAAATTTTCCGCCCGCGTGCAGCACGGTGAACACAACCTCCAGCGCGGGTCGACCCGTCTGCGCCTGTACATCCACGGGGATGCCGCGGCCGTTGTCAATGACCGTGACGGTATCGCCCTCGTTGATCTGGACCGTGATATCGGTGCAGTAACCGGCAAGCGCCTCGTCGATGGAGTTGTCCACGATCTCGTAAACCAGATGATGCAATCCGCTCAGGGAGGTCGATCCGATATACATGCCCGGACGCTTGCGCACCGCTTCCAGCCCTTCGAGAACCTGAATTTCCGAGGCGTTGTACTCCTGCTCGACGGCAGTCACCATGCTTTGCTCGTTGTTTTCGCTCATACTCTTTTCTCCTGTTCTTCCACTCTTCCCATCAAGGTTCGGGAATTCAACTGCGAAAGGTACACGATCTGCCTGTGATACGGGTGATCGCATACCAGAAAGGATTTTGGAATATCCTCACAGACGTCGATAACGACGCTCTCCTCCTCCGCGTTTTTCAAAAAGGCGGAGGTGATTTTTGACTGGGACGTGATTTCCAGATCAAATATGCCAATGATGCGCCGCTCGGGCAGCATCTGATTGTTTCCGATATGAAGATACATTCAGCTCACCCCGCCGTTTTCCACGCGCAGGATCTTTCCCGCCAGCAGGGAGCCCAGACGGTCCTCCTCACAGCAGGTGATGAACACCTGCCCGCCGCCGATGCGGTTGAGCACGAACTCCTGCCGCTTAGGGTCCAGCTCGGAGAGCACGTCGTCCAGCAGCAGCACAGGCGACTGCCCGGTGATCTCCCGATATATCTCTCGCTCCGCCAGCTTGAACGCCAGCGCCGCCGTGCGCGTCTGTCCCTGCGAGGAAAATTTGCGCGCCTCTTCTCCGCCGATGTCCACCGCGATATCGTCCTTGTGCGGCCCGGACAGGCAGAGGCGCGACGCAAGCTCCGCCTGCTCATGCGCTCTCTGGTGCAGTATCAGCTGCTCGATAATAACGCCCTGCTCCGCAAAGGGGTCCTCCACGGTCTTGACAGTCTCGTAGCGCAGCGTCAGCTGCTCCCTGTCGCCGGAGCACTCCCTGTGCGCCGCCGCCGCATGCTCCGCAAGCCTTGCGCAGTAGCGCGCCCGGTAGTGGATCAGCACCGCCCCGGCAATTGCCATACGCGAATTGAACTCCGGCAGGGCGTCCCGCAGGGAAGGATGTTCCTCACTGTCCCGCAGAATGCGGGTCTTGTGCTCGTATAGTCTCTCATACTCCGCCAGCGCCGCGGCATAGCGCGGACGAAGCTGACAGAGCGAGCGGTCCATAAATCTTCTGCGCGCCGCAGCGCCCTCCCGGATCAAAAGCAGGTCCTCGGGACAGAAAAAAACCGTGCCCAACACGCCGGTAAGCTCGCTTGCGCGCTTTACGGGCACCTGATTGATCTCTATCCTTCTGCGTTTTCCGACTGAGAGCCGGACGTCCACCAAAAAATCCCGCTCCCGGGAGTTGATTTCTCCCGTCAGCCGCGCCTCCGACTGACCGAAGCGAATCATCTCCCTTTCCGCGCGCGTGCGCTCGGACTGTCCCCGCGACAAATAGCCGACCGCCTCCAGCAGATTGGTTTTGCCCTGCGCGTTTTCCCCGACGATGACGTTGATCTCCGGGGAAAAATCCACGCTCTGCTGCATATAATTGCGAAAGTTTACCAGCGACAGCTTATTGATCTGCATACGCCACCGTGATCTCCTGATTTTGATAACGGACGACGTCTCCGGGGCGTATCTTCTTTCCGCGCTGCGTGCAGACCTCGCCGTTGACCTCGGCTCTGCCCTCGGCAATCATCAGCTTGGCCTCTCCGCCCGTGGAGACCAGGGAGGCGAGCTTCAAAAGGTCCTGAAGCTTGATATATTCTGTTTCAATGGTAATACTCTTCATCATATTAAGCCTTCAATCTGACCGGGAGCACCATATAGAGAAAGTTTTCCTCACCGTCCACCGGGACGATGATGGCGGGGGATATGCCGGAGTTCATCTCAAGCCGCACGATATCCGCCGGGGCATAGCGCAGCGCCTCGGTCAGATAGCGGTTGTTGAAGCCGATCTCCAGGTCCTTTCCGTCCCCTTCGATCTTGCAGATATCCTTCGCGTCGCCGCTCGCGGTCTTTGCGGAGAAGGTGACCTTGTTCTGCGAAAATACACAGCGAACAGGGCTTTTCAGCTTTTCGCTTATCATCACGCCCACACGGTCGAGGCTTTCGATCATGCTTCTGGTATCCACGGTCAGGTGGATCGGGTTCTTGCGCGGAATGGCGTTCTTATAGTCAAGGAACTCGCCCTCCAGACGGCGGCAGATCAGCTCCGTCTCTCCAACCTCAAAGAGGATGTGGCGGTCGCCCAGCGTGATCTTTGCCTCGTCCTGCACGTCCTCGCAGACCTTCTCCACCTCGCTGAGCGCGGTGCCGGGCGCGACAAAGGAAAACTCTCCCGCCGCATGCTCCAGCTTTTCCCTGCGCAGCGCCAGACGGAACCCGTCCACAGAGACGATCGTCAACTCGTCCGCGCTGATTTCAAACAGGGAACCCATGTGGACGGGGCGCGCCTCATTGGTGGAGACGGCAAAGCAGGTCTGCTGGATCATCGCGCGCAGCAGGGACTCGGAAACGGAGACCACGTTCTTTTCCTCCACCTCCGGCAGCTCCGGGAAATCGACCGCGGGCAAGCCCGTGATGTCAAAATCGGCGTCCCCGCAGTGCATCTTGACCGCGAGCTTGTCATCGGATGAAAAGGTCAGCGTATCGTCCGGCATTCTGCGCACAATGTCGCCCAAAAGCTTTGCGTTGAGCACGAGGACGCCTTCCTCCTCCACGTCAGGCGAAGCGCGTGCGAATGCCGAGCTGCATGTTGTAGCCCGTCACAGTCAGCTCGCCGCCGGAGCAGTTTAAAAGTAAGCCCTCCAGAGCGGGAATAGCGCTCTTGGTGGCGACGGCGCGGGAGGAGATTGCCAGTGCGTTTTGCAGCACGACCTTTTCACAGGAAAATTTCATTTTTGTTTTCCTCACTTACAGAAAAGATATTATTTATTCAGTAGCAGTGGTAGAGGGCGGGAAATTTTGGAAAACTGTGAGAAATATCGAAAAATAAAAGAATGGAGCGCTTAAAAAGCCTGTGGAAAAACTGAGGGTTTTCCACGAATATAAATGGGAAATATTTTATTCACAGGGTTTCACGTGAAACAATTGTGAATTATTGGGATTATTTTATCCCTTATAGTTAATGTTGAGGGTAATGTCCTTGATTACCTGCGAATAGGAGGGGTCCGTTTTCAGCCGCGCGTCCACCTGATCGAGCGAGTGGACGGCGGTGGAGTGGTCGCGCCCGAAGATTTTGCCGATCTCGATTGTGGAGAGCCCTGTGATATTGCGAATCAGATACATGGCGATGTTTCTCGCGTTTACGTGCTTTCTGGTTCTGCTCGGGCCTCTAATGTCCGCCTCATTGTAGCCGTAGAAGCGGGCGACCTCGGCAATGATGGCGTCCGGCGTGGGGATCGCTTCGTTGTTTTTCTGCACGGCGTTGCGGACGATGACCTCGATCTCCTCGTCGCTCATATTCTTTTTGGTCAGCTCGCGCTGCGCGTTGATCATGTTGACGACGCCCTCAATCTGCCGGACGTTTGCCGTCACATTACGCGCGATGTAATCGGCGCTCTTGTCGTCAATGACGAAGCCGCGCTGGATCGCCTTGTTTTTGATGATGGCGATGCGGGTCTCGTAATCCGGCGCCTGCACGTCCGCCTGAAGCCCCATCTCAAAACGGGTGCGCAGACGGTCGTCCAGCAGCGTCATTTCGCTGGGTTGGCGATCGGAGGTCAGCACGATCTGTTTTCCCGATTCATAGAGCGTATTGAAGGTGTGGAAGAACTCGTTCTGCGACTGCTCCTTGCCGGCGACAAACTGCACATCGTCCACAAGGAGAAGATCCGCGTCTCGGTATTTCGCACGGAATTCCTCGCCCCGGTTGGAGCGGACAAGACGGATGAACTCATTGAGAAATTCGTCGCCCTTGATATAAACGATCTTCGCGTTGGGCATACGCTTGCGAAACTGATGGGAGATCGCGTAAATCAAATGTGTTTTGCCGAGACCGGAGTCGCCGTAGATAAAAAGGGGATTATAGTGTGCGCTGGCGCCGTCCGCCACCGCGCGCGCCGCCGCATGCGCAAGCTTGTTGCACTCGCCGACGACGAAGGTATCAAAGGTATAGTCGTCCAGTTCGAACAGGGAGACGGATTTTTGCTTCTTTTCCTCCTCCTCGCCCGAGACGAGGCGGATGGAGATATCCTCCGAAAAGATATCTCTGAGCGCCTCCTGAATATGTCCGGCATAGCGGGAGGATATCATGTTGCGTTTAAATTCGCTGGGACAGACGATCACAAAGGTCTTTTCCTGCAGGTCGACGCTTTTGATCTCGTCAAACCAGGTGTTGATCGTGGTTTCCGAGAGCTCTCCGTGGAGCCTTTCCAATACAACCTGCCAGATATCGGCAATTGAATTCAAAGCTGTAACCCACCTTCCGATTATGTCTCTAACTTGTTGATTATATCAGATGATAAAAAAGATTGCAACGTTTTTCTACATATACTAAATATAAAGTTGAACAGAAATCAAAAAGAAATTCAAGATCAATTGTAAGTTTTGGTTGACAGAAAATAGGAACTCCTGTATAATGATCGTCGCTTCATGTTCACATGAAGAAAATTGTTTACTGCGTGAGCGAAAAAATCAACCGCTCGCGTCGTGTAAGTGCGAGGACAAATGCGTCTTCGCCGGTAAAATCAAAAAGGAGGAAAACGACATGGCAACCAAACGCACCTATCAGCCCAAGAAGCTCCAGCGCTCCAAGGAGCACGGCTTCCGCAAGCGCATGAAGACCGCGAACGGCCGCAAGGTCCTTGCCCGCCGCCGCGCCAGAGGCCGCGCCCGCCTGACCTATTGATCCGGGTCAAAGGGCGATCCAGGGAAACCATGGTCATATCATAGAGGGACGGACGCAGAAAACAGCTTTCTCGCCGTCCCTATCGGGCTAAAATGAGACGTGAGACGACGCTAAAAGAAAATTACGAGTTTCGCCGGGTTTACAGTAAGGGAAAGTCCGGCGTTTCTCCGTTTCTCGTCATTTATGCAAAGCCAAACCACAGAAAGAAAAACCGTCTCGGCGTCACCGTGAGCACAAAGCTCGGCAAGGCGGTGGTCCGCAACCGCGCGCGGCGCAGGCTGCGCGAGCTGTTCCGGCTGTCGCAGGGTACCATGAAGCAGGGCTACGACGTGATCCTTGTTGCGCGCTCGCGCACGGTGACGGCGTCGTATCAGGAGCTTGAAAGGGCGTACCGCAAGCTCTGCGATAAGCTTGAACTGACGGAGAGGACCGAATGAAAAAGTTTCTTTTGTGGCTTGTGCGCTATTATCGAAAGAACATCTCACCGCTGCGCGCGCCCTGCTGCCGCTTCATCCCGACCTGCTCGGAGTACGCTCTGGAGGCAATCGAGAAGTACGGAGCGGCCGAGGGGGGCTGGCTTGCGCTGCGGCGTCTTTTGCGCTGTCATCCGTTTTATCACGGCGGCAAGATCTATGACCCGGTTCCCTGAAATTGCGTTCCAATCATATTTGGAGGAAGACACAAGATGTTTTCAACACTCGGCTACTACATTTGCATCCCGTTCGCGTGGATCCTGCGTGCCTTTTATAATCTGACAGGCTCCTACGGCTGGGCGCTGATCCTCTTCACGCTGATCGTCAAGCTTGTTCTGCTGCCCTTCCAGCTCAAGAGCAAGAAGAGCATGATCCGCATGAACAAGTTCCAGCCCAAGATGAAGGAGATCCAGGAGAAATACGCGAATAACCAGCAGAAGATGAACGAGGAGCTGCAGCTTCTCTACGCGCAGGAGGGTATCAACCCCATGAGCGGCTGTCTGTGGTCGCTGCTGCCGTTCCCCATCATCATCGCGCTGTATTCCATCATCCGCCAGCCGCTCAGCCGCTTCATGCTGCTCTCGAGCGAGACCGTGGAAAAAGTGCGCGAGATCGCCACGGGCCTCGGCTATGTGATGACGGAGACAAAGGGCCGCGCGTCCTTCTATGAGGAAATTCAGCTCGCGCAGTTCGTCAACGACCACTTCGGAAGCTTTTCCGGCATTAACGGCCTGATCCGCATGGATTACAACTTCCTCGGCCTTGATCTGACGGTGATGCCGCAGGATGTGTTCAAGGAGTTCTTCACCGGCGGCTGGGCGGTGATCGGCCTTGTGCTGATCCCCGTGATCTCCGCGGCGCTGAGCTTTTTCCAGTCCAAGGTCGCCATGGCGGGCAACGGCCAGCAGGACGCCAACGACGCCGCGGCGCGCTCGTCCAAGTCCATGATGCTGATGATGCCCTTGATGTCGCTGTGGATCGGCTTCACGCTGCCGGCGGCGCTGGGCGTCTACTGGATCGCGAACAGCGCGTTCCAGATCGTGCAGGACGTGATCCTCAACAAGTATTTCTCCACCCGCATGGAGCAGGAGGAGACGGAGAAGGAGCGCCAGAAGAGAGAGGCGCGCGTGGCAAAGATGATGGCGGCGCGCGAACAGCAGCGCGCCTATCAGGAGGCGGCAAGCAAAGCTCGCGGCGGCGGGAAGCCCGCAAAGAAGCCGCAGAGCGAAAAGAGCGAGAGCAAGAAAGGCTCCTCCACCAACGAAGCGGGCCGCATCGGAGACCGCCCCTATGCGCGCGGCCGTTCCTACAGCCCCGACCACTACGGCGAATAATACGACGACAAGAAGGAGTTAACCCTCAATTATGATGCAATATATCGATGTAACGGGCAAAACCGAGGAAGAGGCCATTGAAAAGGCGCTCGTCCAGCTGGGCAAGGACCGTGACGAGATATCGGTTGAGATCCTTGAGCGTGCAAAGTCCGGCTTCCTCGGCATCGGCGCGACGCCTGCGACGGTCCGCGTGAGCTATGACGACGGAAAAGCGGAGCCCAAGCCGGAAAAGGTAGAGACCTTCCAGCCCGAAAAGCGCAAGACGAAGGAAGAGCGCGAGGCGGAGGAGGCCGCGGCAAAGGCGGAGAAGGAGCGCCGCGCCGCGGAGGCGAAGAAGAACGCGCCGAAGGTGGAGCTGCCCAAGGAGTTCCAGCCCGAGGTTTTGAAGAACCGGGACGGCGAGAAGAAGACCGCCGCGCCGCGTGAAAAGAAGCCCCGCGAGGAAAAGCCGCAGGAAAAGCGCGAGCTGAGAACGCCCGTCGTGCTCGGCGAGGAGGTCCACGACGAGCGGTCCGAGCAGATTCGCACTTTTCTCACCGGGCTGCTTCAGCACATGGAGAGCGAGGCGGAGGTTCGCGTCTACGAGGTCGAAAAGAACCGCTATAAGGTCGTCCTGGAGGGCGAAAAGCTCGGCTCCCTGATCGGCCGCCGGGGCGAAACGCTCGACGCCATTCAGCAGCTCACGAGCTACGCAATCAACCGCAGCGGCGAAAAGAACCGCGCGCGCGTCCAAATCGACGCCGAGAACTACCGCGAGAAGCGCGAGCAGAGTCTGGAGCGTCTGGCGGACAAGGTCGCGGCGAAGGTGGTCAAGTACCGCCGCAACGTGACGCTGGAGCCGATGAACGCCTACGAGCGCCACGTCATCCACACCGCTTTGCAGGATACAAAGGACGTTTCGACCTTCTCCATCGGCACCGAGCCGAACCGCCGCGTCGTCGTCGCTTTCGACAAGAACAAGAAAACAAAGTAAAAAAATATCCCGGAACAGCCGTTTCTCCAATGTGAGAGGATCGTCTGTTCCGGGGTTTTTCTTTTTTAAAGCTCCGAGATATACCGGCTCAGCGTTTCGCTGAATTGGCCGATGTGAAAGCCAT
Organism: Oscillospiraceae bacterium; assembly: GCA_015068395.1. GTDB lineage: Bacteria > Bacillota > Clostridia > Oscillospirales > Oscillospiraceae > Hominicoprocola. The sequence goes on along the minus strand of SVKP01000168.1, from coordinate 5,447 downwards.
CGACCAGACGGTGATTGACCTCAATCGAGAAACCGAGCGTCTTTCTGCCGTTTTCCTCGACGTATTTTCCCCAGGCGACCCGCGGGATCGCGTCGTCGCGGTCAAAATCGCGCTCGTTGGTCAGCGCCGTCAGGTCAAACCACGGCGTACAGGAAAAGTAGATAAGGGAAGCGCCCTCGCTCGTTTGGTCAATGAACCGCGTCTGCGCGGCGCTCTTTTCCCTCGCGGCTCGGCAAAACTCCGCCAAATCATCCCCGGCGGGCAGCGTGACGATGTGGAACAGCTCGCTGCCGGGTCTAAGGTCACAAAAGCTGGGAATGCGCTCGTCCAGCAGCGCGACGCGTCCGCCGTCGATCGTGTAGCGGAAGTTTTCCACCGCGTTGAGCGCCTTGGTGGAAAGCCAGACCAGCGCGAGATAGAAGGAAAGCCCGTTCCTTTTGCAGTACGCGGCGAGAGCTGTCACATCCTGCCGGAAACCGACGCTGTAAAACGGATGGGAGATGGCGGAAAAGAACTCAAAAACCTCTTTTCGCTGCCAATTCTCATAGTCTATGTACGTCATTGCAGTTTTCTCCGCAGCATATCAAACGCCGTGTTTGCCGTCTGCTGGCGGATGTGCTCGCGCGTGCGCTTTCCAAAGCGGCACTCCCTGACCGCCGTGCCGTCCGGCCCGGCGAGAGCGACGAACACCAGCCCCACCGGATTGCCGCGGTCGTCGCCGTCCGGCCCGGCAAGGCCCGTGACCGCCAGCGCGTAGTCCGAGCCCGTCAGAGCGCGGACGCCCTCTGCCATCGCGCGCGCGGTTGGCTCCGAGACCGCGCCGTATTCGTCCAAAATTGATTGCGATACGTTTAATACGTGATTTTTAACACCATTCGTATAGCTGACCACGCCGCCGAGGAAGGCGGCGCTCGCGCCAGAAATGTCGGTCAGCCGCTTGGCAATCAGTCCGCCGGTACAGCTCTCCGCGGTGGAGAGCGTAAGCGAGCGGCTTTTGAGCAGGTCGAGGCAGACAGTTTCCAAATTGTCCACATCTACGCCGTAGACCCATTCTCCCACGACGCCCATCACTTCGGCGACGGCGGGGGCAAGAAGCTGCTCCGCCGCTTCGGGACTGGACGCCTTCGCCGTCACGCGGAGCATGCACTCGTCGCTTTTGGCATAAGGCGCGACCGTGGGATTTGTCATGTTCACAATTCGATCATGCAGCAGCGCCTCGATCTCACTCTCACCCTTGCCATAGATGCGCAGCGTGTGCGAGGCGATGACCTCGTGGGAAAGCGCGCGCAGATACGCCTCCGCGCCCGTGCGGAACATCAGCTCGCACTCATGCGGCGGGCCGGGGAGCATCAGCACATGTACGCCGTCCTCACAGAACGCGCAGCCGGGCGCGGTGCCGTTTTGATTGTGGAAAACCGTGCAGTTTTCGGGCAAATACGCCTGTTGAAGATTGTTCTCCGTCATAGGCCGTCCGCGGTCGGCAAACAACGCCCGCAGCCAGCTTTCCAGCTCCGGGTGCAGCACGTTTTTCCGCCCGAAAACCTCGCAGATGGTCTGCTTGGTCAGATCGTCATAGGTCGGTCCGAGCCCGCCGGTGGTCAGAATGACGTCGACGCGCGTGCGCGCCAGCTCCAACGCCTGTCGCAGTCGCGCGGGATTGTCACCCACGACCGTGTGATACAGCACGTCGATTCCCAGTTCCGCCAGCTTTTCCGACAAAATCTGCGCGTCAAGATTGGCAATATTGCCCAACAGCAGCTCGGTACCGACAGCAATCAGCTCCGCCCGGTGTGCCATCACTTTTCCTCTTTCTTTTCCCGGAGAAAGGCGATGAGTGAGAGAACGTAGTTTGCAATCGCGACGGAGAAGGCTGCCACGTTGACTGCAAATAGCACGGTGGAAAGAACATACTGCGCGTGCGTCAAGTTCTTCTTGTTTTTCATAATAGACCTCCCAAAAATAGTTTTACAGTTTGATTCTGACAAATTCCCGGTTTTTCATCGCCCTGGCGCACAGGCTCTCCACGTCCAGCGCGCTCTCCGCCTCGCGCACCTCGTCGAGATGGGGCTTCGTCTTGGGATGGCGCGGCGTGAAGACCGTGCAGCAGTCCTCATAGGGCAGGATGGAGGTGTCAAAGGTGCCGATCCTGCGCGAAATGCGGACGATCTCCTCCTTATCCATGCCGATGAGCGGGCGAAGCACGGGCAGGGAGACCACGTCCTCCGTGCAGCGCAGCGCCTCCATCGTCTGGCTGGCGACCTGTCCGAGGCATTCGCCGGTGATGATAGACTTTGCGCGCGCCTCCTCCGCGCACTGCTCCGCAATACGCATCATAAAGCGGCGCATAATCAGGGTAAAGAAGTCCCCGGGCAATTGCGGCGGATCTCCTCCTGAATTTCGGTGAAGGGTACAATTTGCAGACGCATCCTGCCGCACCACGGTGTCAGCTTCTGCGCCAGCTCGATGACCTTCTCCTTTGCCGCCTGCGAGGTGTAGGGTGGGGAGAAGAAGTGCACCGGCTCAAGCGTGACGCCGCGCTTTGCCATCATCCATGACGAGACCGGCGAGTCGATGCCGCCGGAGAGCAGCGTTACCGCGCTGCCGCCCATGCCGAGCGGAAGCCCGCCCGCGCCGGGAACGGCGGGGCCGTGGACGAACGCCGCGTCGTCGCGGACCTCCAAAAACACGGTCAGCTCAGGGTCGTGGACATTGACCTCGAGATTGGGGAACGCCTGATGCAGCGCGCCGCCCACCTGCTGCGAAAGCTGGATGGAGGTCAGCGGGAAGGTCTTGTCCGCGCGCTTGCTCTCCACCTTGAAGGAACTCGCGGCGGAGAGCTCTTCGGAGAGATAGGTCCTCGCGGTCGCAATGATCGCCTGCACGTCCTTGTCGCAGGGCAGCGCGCGGGAGACCACAATCACGCCAAACACCTGCCGGCACGCGGCGAACGCGGCGTCAAGGTCGCAGCTCTCGTCCACGGGCTCGACGTAGATGGTGGACTGCTTGGAGTAAATGCGGAAGCTGCCGCATTTTGCCACGCGGCGGCGGAGGTTGGAGATCAGCTTATCCTCAAAGCTTCGGCGGTTGAGTCCCTTGAGGACCACCTCGCCCAGCTTGCAGAGTATCATTTCCTGCGTCATGGTTCAGTTTCCCTTCAGTATGTCTGTATTTCGGTATTGGATCGCCTCGGCGAGATGCGCGGCGCCGATGTTCTCCGCGCCGTCGAGGTCCGCGATCGTCCGCGCCACGCGGAGCAGACGGTCATGGCTGCGCGCCGTGAGGCCCAGACGTTCAAACGCGCCCTTGAGCAGCTTTTCGCCCGCCGCGTCGAGCTTGCAGAACTGCCCGACCATCGGCGGCGTCATCTGCGCGTTGCACAGAACCTCCGTGCCTTCATAGCGCTTTTTCTGGATTTCCCGCGCGGCATTCACGCGCGCGCGGACCTCCGCGGAGCTCTCCGCCGGTTCGCGGCGGCGCATCGCCTCGTACTCCACGCTCGCGACGTTGACGTGGAGGTCCATGCGGTCGAGCATGGGTCCACTGATCCGCTCGACGTATTTTCTCACCTGCTGCTCCGTGCAGGAGCAGCGGCCGGAGGGGTGCCCGTACCAGCCGCAGCGGCAGGGGTTCATCGCCCCGACGAGCATGAAGCGGCTTGGCAGCGTGATTGTCCCGGCGGCGCGGGTGATTGTCACCTCGCCGTCCTCAATGGGCGCGCGCAGCGCCTCCAGTACGTCGCGCGGGAACTCGGGCAGCTCGTCGAGAAACAGCACGCCGTTGTGAGAGAGCGAAATCTCACCGGGGCGGGGGAAGCTGCCGCCGCCCGTCATCGCCACGGACGAGAGCGTGTGGTGCGGCGCGCGGAAGGGCCGCTGGGTGAGCAGCGGGTTTTTCGCGTCCGTCAGCCCGGCGACGGACCAGATCTCCGTCGCCTCCAAGGCCTCGCGGCGCGTCATGTCGGGAAGGATGGACGGAAGCCGCCGCGCCAGCATGGACTTACCCGCGCCGGGAGAGCCGATGAGCAAAATGTTGTGCCCGCCCGCCGCGGCAATCTCCAGCGCGCGCTTGACATTTTCCTGCCCCATGACGTCGGAGAAATCCGGCCCGCCGCTTTGCGCGGGCGGTTCCGCCCAGCGCGGCGCGGGCGCGATCGGCGTCTCGCCGCGCAGATGCGCCACCAGCGACGCGACGTCCGCCACGGGATAGACCGTCAGCCCCTCCGCCAGCGTCGCCTCCGGGGCGTTGACCGCCGGAACAAAGAGCGAGGTGACGCCCGCGCGCGCCGCCGCCATCGCCATCGGCAGCACGCCGTTGACGCCGCGCAGGCTGCCCGTGAGGCTAAGCTCGCCGAGAAACGCGGCGCCCTCCGGCAGCTCGGGGATTTCCTCGGCGCAGCGTAGAATACCCAGCAGGATGGGCAGATCGTAGACCGTGCCCTCCTTGCGCTGGCCCGCGGGAGCAAGGTTGACCGTGATGCGGGAGACCGGGAACTTTGCGCCGCAGTTCTTCACCGCCGCGCGGACGCGCTCGCGGGACTCCTTGACTGCCGTGTCGCCCAGCCCGACCACGTCGAAGCTCGGCAGCCCGCCGGACAAAAAGCATTCCACCGACACCTCATAGCCCGCGATGCCGTGCAGTCCCAGCGAACGCACCGTTGTCACCATAGCCCGATCCCTCTCTTTCTCTCAAAAACTTATCATATCATAAAAATGGGGGAAAGAAAATCCCAAAAGGGAAAAAAGACATAAAATATTCAGAAGCGGAGGAAATTGCGGGCATGCTGCATGAAAGAATGCAGAAAAAGAAAAAAACTTGCCGTCTTGCCGTTTACACCCGGTAAAAAATGTGGTATATTCATATCGTGTGTGCGGACGCGGACGATTCTTTTCCCGCATACCGCCCTAACGTACCGATACCGCCGTCAGGCGGCAAAAAAACAGGAGGTTTCATTGACTATGGCAAGAAAAATGAAGTCCATGGACGGCAACAACGCTGCCGCGCACGTCTCGTACGCGTTCAGTGAGGTTGCGGCGATCTACCCGATCACCCCGTCGTCCCCGATGGCGGATCTGGTTGACCAGTGGTCTGCGAACGGGCTGAAGAACATCTTCGGCACGCAGGTCAAGGTGGTTGAGATGCAGTCTGAGGCGGGCGCCGCGGGCGCGGTGCACGGCTCCCTCGGCGCGGGCGCGCTGACGACGACCTATACGGCGTCCCAGGGCCTGCTGCTGATGATCCCGAACATGTACAAGATCGCCGCCGAGCAGCTTCCCAGCGTGTTCCACGTCTCCGCGCGCACTGTCTCCACCCACGCGCTGAACATCTTCGGCGACCACAGCGACGTCATGGCATGCCGCCAGACCGGCTTCGCGATGCTCTGCGAGGGCAACGTGCAGGAGGTCATGGACCTCTCCCCGGTGGCGCACCTTGCGGCTCTGTCCGGCAAG
>SVKP01000167.1 GCA_015068395.1 Oscillospiraceae bacterium | reverse complement strand
GCCGGCCCCGACGCCGACGCCTACACCGAACCCGACGCCTACTCCCACGCCCACACCTACGCCGACCCCGACGCCCACGCCGGGCAAAAACGCCTGCGGCCCGGACCTCACGTGGAGCTATGGCGGCGGGGTGCTGACGATCAGCGGCACGGGCGACATGTACGACTATGCCGACGGCTCGCAGACGCCGTGGGCGGCGTACCGGGACAGCATCCGCGTGATCCAGCTGCCCTCCATGCTCAACAGCATCGGCGCGCACGCCTTTGAGGGCTGCGCCGTCACCTCGCTCTCGTTCACGGGCATCGTGAACCGCATCGGAACCTGCGCGTTCCGCAACTGCACGTCGCTCTCGGCGCTGTCGATCTCCGGCATTGTCAACAGCATCGAGGCGGAGGCGTTTTCCGGCTGCGCGTCGCTGTGGAGCGTGGCGGTCTCCGGCATCGTCAACGCCGTCGACCCCACGGCGTTCCCGGGCGGCGTCTTCCCTGGGCGCTGATCGTTCACAATTTGTTTACTTAGCATTCAAAGTTTTGACATGAGTGTCTGTTATTCTTATACTTGCAAAGGGCAGGAGCAGCCCGATGTGATTTTCTCCCTCCTATAACCACAAGGCCGACAGTCTCCGCGAGCAGGGCGGAGGCTGTCGGCTGTCTAATACTAATCTTCAACTAAAACAAGACATTCCTTGCGGCATAATTTCCGCCATGCTGCGTTGTCGTCCTTGGCGGGCGTCAGCCCGCCTGCGTCCTCCGCCTTGCATGACAAAAATTCTGCTCGCAAGGCTTTGCCACTTTTAGTCGAAGATTAGTATAATATAGGAAAAAAGGAGTTAAGACTATGACGGAAAAACGCCTTCTTCTGACCTGCTTTGAGCCTTTCGGCGGGCGCGAGCACAACGCCTCCCGCGACGCGTTGGCGGCCCTGCCCGACGCCGTCGGCGGATATACCCTGCACAAGCTGTGCCTGCCGGTGGTGTTCGGCGCGGCGGCGGAGCGCGCGCTCGCGGCGGCCTCGGCGCTGCGGCCGGACGCAATCGTCTGCGTGGGCGAGGCGGCGGGGCGCGCCGCCATCACGCCGGAGCTGGTGGCGATCAACCTGCAATATGCCCGCATCCCGGACAACCTCGGCAATGCGCCGATGGACGCGCCCTGTGTCGCGGGCGGGGAAAACGCGCTGTTTGCAACGCTTCCCGTGCGGCGCATGGCGCGCGCGGTCTGCGACGCGGGCCTGCCCGGCGAGGTGTCCTACAGCGCGGGCGCCTACGTATGCAACGATTTGTTTTACCGCGTCTTGCACCGCTATCGGGACGCCGCCGTGCGCTGCGGCTTTATCCACGTCCCCGCCGGGGACGCATGGCGCGCCGAGGACCTCGCCGCGGGCCTCGCGGCGTGCATCCGGGCGCTGTAAATGGGACGAAAAGCCCTCTCATACAGCCGCTTCGCGGCTGTATGAGAGGGTCTTATCATTTCATCTGTTTAGCCTTCATCGCCGTCTTGGCGGCGTGCATCGCCTTTGCCGCGCGTCCATACACGGCGTTGGCGTCCGTGTCCGTTCCCGGCTGAAAGACCGCCATGCCGACCGCGGCGGAGTAGCAGCGCCAGGGCTGCTTGTCGATCGTCTGCGCAGACGCCTCCTCGAACGCCTTGCGCAGGGTCTCGAGCAGGGCGTCCCGGTTCTCGTAGTCCCGGTTTTGCAGGACCACGGCGAACTCGTTGCCGCCGACGCGAAAGACCGGGGAGTGGCAATAGACGTCGCACACCAGTCCACAGGAGCCGACAAGGTATTCGTCGCCCATCGCGCGGCCGTATTTGGTGTTGATCCGGCTCAAATCGTTCAGGTCCACCGACACGATTGCAAGCGCCGCCGTTCCTTGCTCCTCCATCACGCGGTTGAGCTTCTCCATCATCCGCTCGAAGGCGACGAGGTTTCCCACGTGGGTCGCCGCGTCCTTGGAGACCTGGCTGCGCAGGTCGGTGACGGCGCTCTCCGCAATCGCCATGCGCTTCACATAGTCCTTCATGTCCGTGACCATGTTCTCAATGGCGTCGTTCACGACGGCAAACTCGCGGCTGGAGCGGACGTCGGGCGAGTGGTAATCCAGCTCGTCCGGGCTGTTCCGCCCGTGCGAGATGGCGACGAACTGCGACACGCTGTCCCCCAGCCGCCGCAGCGGGGAGATGACGGCAAAGCGCATCCAGAGGATGTGCGTCGCGATAAAGACCACCCACATCGCCGCGACCATTCCGATAAAGATATAGACGTTTCGGTCGATCGTCCGATGGATTTCGTCGATGGAGATATCTACGCACAGCACCGCGTAGTGCCTGCCCGAAAGGTCGACCAGCGGTCTTGCCAGCGTGTAGTCCACGCCCCACTCCGTCGGCTCCTCAAAGTAGACCTCCGCGCTCCCGCTCTGGATTTCCCGGAACTTCTGCGTGACCTCGTCCGAATACCACGAATTGTCGCCGTCGCCGAGGTGCAGGACCTCGTCGGGCTCGTAAATCTTCTCATAGGCGGTGCTGGCGGAGCACACGCTGCGGATCTTGACGGGGTCGCCCGGCTCTGTCACCTTTAATATATACAGATAATGCAGGTCCTTGTAATAGTCGACGATCCTATCGAACGCGTTCTGTGTCTCCCGGTATCTCTCCGTTTCCACATAGGTCTCCGCGCACTGGGACATGTCCTCGTTGTCCACAAAGCTCTGCGCATAGTCCAGGATGCTGTGCATCTGCTCCTGGTACCTGCCGTACATGGCGGTTTTGAACAGCCGGACCAGCGCCATCGCCAGAAGCACGCACAGCAGGCCGATGAACAGCGCGCACGCCGTCGTGATGCTCCGGCTCAGTGACCGGGTATTTTTTTCCATATCCTGTCAACACCTTTCCTCAGGCGTTCCATTTATCTATTGTATCAAGCTCCGGCACAATGTCAAGAAAAATGGTGGGAAAGACCTGTTACTGTAAGTGTTGCTGGGTTTAGGCTTCGCCGGTTTCATCAAGCTGCGCTCTCCGCCACTTACAAAATGCGCTTGACATCACAGAGAAATAAGATATAATAAAGGCAGAAAGGGTGCCGCGGTCAGCGGTTTGACCCTTACAGTTCAGATCAGATAAGCATACGCCTAGAAATCGTCACCGTGCAGGGTGGCGATTTCCACGTTTTACGATGATCGTGACAACGAATTGCCAAATATGCAACGTAATTCGCAAGCTATCACCCCCTTCCGGGGTATGTAGCCAAACCGCCGAGCCGCTTTCCTGCGCCCTTTCTGCATGAGTATTCTACGCCGAAGGGCGTTTTTTGTCAAGCAAAGGCACTTTAACTGATGGATTTTTTCCCCGTTGCAATCGCCAAATCACCAAGCAAGATTTCGATATGCCTAATACTGATCTTCAACTAAAACAAGACATTCCTTGCAGCATAATTTCCGTCATGCTGCATTGTTGTCCTTGGCGGGCGTCAGCCCGCCTGCGTCCTCCACCTTGCCTGACAAAAATTCTGCTCGCAAGGCTTTGCCACTTTTAGTCGAAGATCAGTATAAAAGCAACACTTAAGGTAACAGGGATGGCGGGAAAGACCTGTTGCCGCGCAGCGCCTGCGCAAAAAGTTTGCCAAACTCGGCAAACTCCATGCTGCGGCGGTCTCCCTCTTTGAACAAAGATTTAATTTTGTTTAATAATGCGAGGGCATATCCGGCTTGACTTTCCGCGGTTGCTTCCCTCCCCTTCCCTGTCAACCGCTTTTTGCGTTGTCACCCCTGTCAATACCCGGCCTGCACAAGATTTTGTGTTTTTTTCTCGTGCACCTTCACCATTGACCCTCCCGGTCGTGTCTGGTATACTTTTTTGCAGTTGTGGATGGGAGGGGCTTACATGGAACAGGAGCAGCGCAGCGAGGAAGTGCAGACGAACAGCGCCGCGAGCGAGGAAACAACGGAAAACGAGTTTACCACGTTTTTCTATGACCTTCTCGCAGAATTGAGATACTGAGCGAAACAGACGCCGGACGGCCATGCGAGCCGCCCGGCGTCCCTCTTTGTCAGCGCTTCACGCCGAAAAACGAGACCGCCGCGCCGACGGCGCTGACGGCGCAGGCGATCCAGAGGACGGCGGCGACCGGCAGGGCGTCGTACAGCCGTCCCCCGACGACGCCGGAGAGCACCGAGCCGACCGTGGTCATCGTGAACGCGAGGCTCTGCGCCTTCGCGGAGTCCTTGTGCGCCACGGTCCTGCCCACGTAGGGCACGACGGCGGAGGTGTACAGCGCGAAGGACGGCGCCTGGAGCACAAAAGCGGCAAACAGGAGCGGGATACTTCCCGCCGCGGCGATGGCGGCGGATTTCAGCGCAAAGAAGACGAATGCGGCGCGCAGCAGCGCCGCGCTGTTTTTTCCGCCGAGCACGCGCGAGAACAGCAGCATGACCGGGATCTCCACCGCCGCCATAAAGGCGTTGAGCAGGCCCATCGTGCCGGTGTCCCCGCCGACGCCGCGCACGACATTGATTAGGTAGTTGGTGACTGTGTTGTGCGAGAAAAACAGCAGCGCCGTGCCGAGCAGCATCAGGCAGAAGCGCGGGTTCTCCGCCGCGAATACCGCGAGCGGCGCGCCCGTCTCTCCCCCGCCCGCCCCGCGGCGCGCCGTCTCCGGCACGGCGCGGGAAAACCAGAGGAACGCCGCCCATTGCAGCGCGCACAGGACGAGCCCCGCGTACAGGATCGCGCGGATCGAGGCGCGCTCGACCAACCACCCGAGCAGGAGCGAGAGCAGCACATAGGCGCCCGAGCCCATGCCGCGCGCGAAGGCATAGTCGATGGGCATGCCCTGGTGCGCGGCGTCCGCGTAGAGCTTGAGGTTCAGCGAGTTGACGGAGTTTGCAACGGCGATATAGAGCGCGTAGCCCACGGAGGCGGCGAGCCCCTTTTGCGGGAAGAGCGCCAGAAGCAGCAGCATCGCCGCCTGACACGCCAGAACCGGCGGCATGAGCCGCCCCGCGCTCACGCGCGCGTTCCCGTCGATCCACGCGGACAGCGCGGGGCCGAGCAGCGCGCCAAGCAGGCTGCCCGCCGCCATGACCGCGCCGAGGGCGGCGTTGGAGTAGCCGACGCCCTGCAAATAGACCGCCGCGAAGCGGACCGCCGTACAGAAGCTCATCCAAAAGCTCGCCTGCACCGCGGCATACCGCGCGGTCAGGCCCTTCGTTCCTCCGCTCTGCATCTGTACCGCTTCCCTCCCCTCTTATTTTCGATTAGTATAGACCCTTTCACACGGAAAGTCGAGTAAAAAATGATATCAGTCTATGGAAATGGCGCCACATACCGCTTAATTTGCAATTGACAGTCCGCGGGGTTTGGTTGTATTCTTGACGGGTGTTTTGTGAATGACGTTTTATGGAGGATTTTGTATGACCAAGTACATTTTTGTAACCGGCGGCGTGGTCTCCGGGCTGGGCAAGGGCATCACGGCGGCGTCGCTCGGGCGGCTTCTGAAGGCGCGCGGGCTCAAGGTCGCGGCGCAGAAGCTCGACCCGTACATCAACGTGGACCCCGGCACCATGAGTCCCTACCAGCACGGCGAGGTCTACGTCACCGAGGACGGCGCGGAAACCGACCTCGATCTCGGCCACTATGAGCGCTTTATCGACGAGGACCTGAACAAATACTCCAACCTGACCACCGGCAAGGTGTACTGGAATGTGCTGAACAAGGAGCGCCGCGGCGAATATCTCGGCTCGACGGTGCAGGTCATCCCCCACATCGCCGATGAGATCAAGGAATTTATCTACCGCGTCGGCAAGCACTCGGACGCGGATGTGGTCATCACTGAGATCGGCGGCACCATCGGAGATATCGAAAGCCAGCCCTTCATTGACGCCATCCGTCAGGTCGGCCGGGAAGCCGGGAAGGATAATTCCCTCTATATCCATGTTACGCTGGTTCCTTACCTCAAGGCATCCGGCGAACACAAGTCCAAGCCCACGCAGCATTCCGTGAAAGAGCTTCAGGGCATGGGCATTTCGCCTGACATCATCGTGCTGCGTGCAGATGAAAAGATTACAGACGAAAGCATATTCCAGAAGATCGCCAGCTTCTGCAATGTAGCGCAGGACTGCGTAATCGAAAACCTGACGCTGCCCATCCTGTATGAGGCGCCACTGATGCTGGAGGAGGCAAATCTGTCCG
>SVKP01000015.1 GCA_015068395.1 Oscillospiraceae bacterium | reverse complement strand
GCGCGGGCTGCATAGGTCGCGTCGGTCAAGCCCTGTCGCTCCGGGGCTGCTCTCTGCGCCTTTTCCGCTTCTTCTTTGCGCTTCGCCGCCTTTTCGTACTGTGTAAGGGCTTCGCGGGCGATCTCGTCCAGCTTGCGAGCATACTTGTTAAACTCTGACATGGTATCAAATCCTTTCTTTAATGGCTGTCAAAACGCAGCCGTTTTTATATAGTTCGCAATCTACGCGGCACTTGTACGGGGAAAACGGGCAAGCCTTGCCTTGTGTGTCGCCGGTCGCCGTCGCCGCGATCTGCGCGAGGGCGCAGCGGTCGCCGGTAAATATGGCGCAGCTCGCGCCCTTGCAGTTATTCCCGCCGCCGCGAAAAGGGCAAGCATAGGTTTTCGAGGAAAGCGCGGCTTGTCTGCTCTGCTCAATCCTCGCCGCCGTCTGCTCGTGTTTGCGCCGGTGGTAATCCTCAAGCTCGCTTTCGGGGATTTCTACGCCGTCAATGTCGATTGTCGGCTCATATTCTTTGATTTTGCCATTCATGCGGAAACGCCGCACGCCGCCCCATTGGTTGCGTTCCTCTTGCCACTCGCCGGGGTTGTTTTTCAAGGTGTATCGCCTCTCTTTCTCGTCGTCATAATGTCGCCATAGCCGCCCGCCTCCGCGTCCCATAGTGCAAGCAGCCGGTAAACGTCCTGTAATCCACTGCCGTTATCGAGGAAACGACGAAAAGCACCGCCCTGTGCAATCATATCGTCAAAAGTTCCGCTCATTTCCTCGCCGTTTTTTACAAATAGCACCAATGAGGGAACGGGTGCAAGCGCCCGCGCCCGCTCTGTCAGCCGGTCAAGGCGCGTTTGTATTCTCATGTCTCGCATTCCCCCTCGATTTTTCGGCGGAGTTCCGCGACATACCCGGAAAACGCTTCATCCGACATTGCTTTTTCTTTGCCGAACCAATCGACGCCGGTTTCATCATCAAGGAAGTTTTCGACCTGTTCCCGCGCCGTCAAGCGGTCACGTTGCGCTAGGCTTAGCCATTGTTTTGGAGGCGGCGGCGCGTCGGGATTAGGCGGCAACGGCATAACGCCAGCCATAACAGCTTCATACCACGCCCTTCGCTTCTCGCGTTCTTCTGGCGAATTGTAGCGCCGGTCAAGCTCTGCGACAAAAGCCTCCACCTCGGCGCGTCGCTGCGGGCTGACAGTCGCGCCGCGTCGCTGTGCTATGCCCTCCACGCGCTTTTCCATCGCCTTTAGTACTGTTCTCATGCCTCGCCCCTCGCAATTCCTTGTATGAGCTGTAGGAGCTGCCCGTCGCCCGTGCGTTCCTCGCCCTGTACGTCAATAACGCGCGGCTGTTCGCCCTCCCGCAAGAGGTCGATAACGCTTGCAAGCCTCATCGTCCGGCGCGTTCCGTTGGAGAATGTGACGGTCACAAAAGCTTGATCGTCCAGCAGCGCCGCCGCCCGGTGTTCCAGTTGCTCTAATTCTAATCGAATATGCCTCATTGCTTTTCAAGCCCTCCGATCTGTGCTTCAAGCGCGTTTATGCGTTCTTCAACATCAATGGCGTCATGTAACCGTAAAAAGCTGTCAACAATCGCCTTAGACGCGCTGACGCGGGCGGGCGCGGCTTCCTCGCTGTCCTCGGCAATCGTTCGCAAGGTTGACAGTGCCGGACTGATACCCTGCCGCGCCTCCATTACGGCATCTTGCAGCACATCCGCCGCCGCTGCCCGATAGGCCGCTGCAAACTCTGCGTTTTGAAAATACGCCCGCAAGGTGCGGCTCGATATGCCCGCCATTTTTGCGGCTTCCTCACGGGTTTTGCATTGCAAGAGCGCGTTCAGCGCCCGGTTTTGCGCTGCGGTCAAATAATCACCCTCTTTCCGAAAAATTCCGTTTTCTTCCGTTTTGGCTATGCCAATTTGGCGTAGTGCAAGGCTTGATCTTGCGCCATTTTGGCGTAGTGCAGCCTTAAAAACCCTATTGCACTACGCCATTTTGGCGTAACCAGTGAAAAAACAACCATTGAACACACTGCGCCATTTTGGCGGAGATTTACCATATATAGCCATACCATGCGTTTTAATTACGGCGCGTCCAGCTTCCACGAAAAACAGAATTGATATTCGTTTGGTGTGCGTGTGTTCTGCCCGCTTGATTTCGTGAGGAAGCCCGCTTTTTCCAGCTCGGCAACATAGCGGTCAAACGATCTCGCCGGAATGCCGTATTTTTTGGCGGCGGCATGAGGGAAAACAAAATCACGCCGCCCGCCGCATTCCAGCGCCATACAAAGATAAACGTGCTTCGCGCCCGCGCTCAAGGCTTGAAACGCCTCCGAAAAAAACAAGCTGTTTCCGATAAGTACAAAGCGTTTTTCTCGGTTGTCCGCTTTCGCAGACGCCCACGGCGGGACGGCGCAGCGTTCAGCCGCTTTCTTTCTCGCCACACTCGCCGCCACCTCCCTCCGCGTTGCCGCTCTCGTTCTGTTTCCAAATCACGATCTCAAAGCCCTGCATGAAGCTCAAGCGGGCAAGTTCCACACTATCAGCCCAAGAAAGCCCGTCATAGCGAATGGAGCTTGTGCCTGAGAGGTAGTCGGTTGCCTCTGCAAAATCTCCATCTACCACAACAACGGTGAAAAAACCGTCCATCAAATCACCTCGATTTCTTCCTGCCCGTCCAGCTCCGCGAGCGCGGCGCGGGCTGTTTTGAGTGTGCGGAGCGTGTTCACGGCACGGGCGCGGAGCGTTTGCACATAGACCGCGATCTCGCGCTTTCCTGCCTCGCCCTCGCTCGGCATGAAGTAGCCGCCGCCGTCGCCGCTGCGGGATAGTATCAACGCGCCCGCCGCCCTCTCTCGCTCGATTTCTTTCTGTAGTTCGCGGGCGCTGCGGTAGCCGGTCACCGCCACAAGTTCCGCCGTGCTGACTGCGTTTGCTTCGCCCTGCGGCAAAAAGCCCTCCACAAAGCTGGGTTTATTCATATTCGCTCGCCTCCTGTCCTGCTTGCCATTCCGCAAATTCTGCGCGGTGAGCGGCTATGTACGCTTTCACGCTCGCGCAAATCGAAACGGCAAATGATTTCGCCTGTTCGTCGCTCATGGTTTCCCCTCCGATCTTTTCCACGGTGAGGGCATTAACCACAAGCGCCGCCGCCTTTCAGCGCGTCAATGGCGGCAAGCACGCGCTCGCGCTGCTCGTCGGTCAGCTCCCGGCGAAACCACTTGCAAAGCGTTGATTCTGACACACCTACTGCCGCCGCGACCTCATACTGCATGAGACGCGCCGCCTTGATAGCCTGTCGAATTTCGATGTTGTGCATATCTATCATCCTCTCAAAAACTTTGCTGATCAGCTTTGAGTGAATGGTAGCAAAAAGTTATTGTTGTGTAGATAGCAAATACAAGAATGTAATTTTGAAATAATGCGTATTACTTTTGGGGTTGACAATAACAGTTATTGTAGTACAATAATAATGCAGTTTACTTTGTGAGGCGGGATTGTATGAAATCACTTTTGGTATTTGAAAACCAAGCGAAAGAATGTATTGAAAATAGTTTTCATCCTCTCGGATATGCTCTTGTCGAATATCTTCCTCTGAGCTGGTCGCACATTCAAAGCGGAATGCAAGAGCCGGGTTTTTCTTTCAATACAGGCGCTTTTCATTCCATGATGGAAGAAGCTACCAATAGTATTGAGGGCGGCGCGTTAAAGGCGAGAAAAGGCGCGTTGTCCATCCGGGAAATATCATTTCAACGGCTGCTATGTGATTTTTACGCTTTGTGCAATGAAGACCGGCGTTTCTACACCGAAACAAACTTTATAATGGTTATGGAGATAAATGGATTTCATATCCCGAAATTCAAATATCGTGCATTTGACACCTTTACAAAACAGGAAGTATCAACCGTGTGCATGATTCCGCAAAATCTCTATAATGTTCGTGATCTGCTCAGTGATATTAAAGAATCGCCATATATTTTTGCGCGAGAATATCAATACGAAACGGAAGAAGAATACTATATAGCGGTTGCTTTAGAGCTTGCGCGTCAAGGGCATCTCGTGAAGCGGTGTGAGCATTGCGGACGCTGGTTTGTTACCGAAAAGAAAACAGATGAAAAATACTGTAAACGCGAAAGCCCAACATATACCGGGAAAACCTGTCAGCAAGCTATGCGCCTTATTAAAGACGCTCAAAGGATAAACGACGATCCCTTAAAACGGGCAAAGGCGGCTGCAAGAAGCCGCGCTCATTCCCAAGAAAATCACAATCACATTGGAATTGTGGAACAATGCAAAACCTTTATCAGAGAATGCGATAAAGAATACAAAAGCGGAAGATTGACAAAGGAAGATTATGTTTTACGGCTTAATAATGCTTTTAGGAGGAAAACACAATGAACGCGGTTATATATGCCCGTTACAGCTCGCATAATCAGCGCGAGGAAAGCATAGAGGGACAGCTCAAGGTCTGCCATGATTTCGCAAAGAAAAACGGTTATACGGTCGTTCACGAATACATAGACCGCGCCCTGTCCGGCACATCGGACGCCCGCCCGGACTTCCTGCGGATGATTGAGGACAGCAGCAAAAAGGGCTTTGAATATGTGATCTGCTATCAGCTCGACCGCTTCGCCCGTAACCGCTACGATTCCGCCACATATAAGGCACGGCTCAAAAAGAACGGCGTCCGCGTCCTGTCGGCGCGTGAGAACATCACCGACGACGCCTCCGGCATTTTGGTAGAGGGCTTGCTTGAGAGTATGGCGGAGTATTACTCGGCGGAGCTGGCGCAGAAAATCAAGCGCGGCATGGATATAAACGCGGAGAAATGCCTTTGCACCGGCGGCAATATCGCCCTCGGCTTTAAGGTCGCGCCGGACAAGCATTTTGTCATAGATGAAGAAACCGCGCCCATTGTGCGCCGTATCTTTGAGATGTACGCGAGCGGTCAAACCGTCGTGCAGATATGCGAAACGCTCAATAATCAAGGCGTGAAAACCTCGCGCGGAGTCCCGTTCAATAAAAACTCGCTGCGGGCAATGCTGCAAAATAAGCGGTATATCGGCGTTTACACCTATAAGGGCAAGGAAATTCCCGGCGGTATGCCTCGCATCGTTGACGACGATCTTTTCTATAAGGTGCAGGAGATTATGTCGAAAAACAAGAAAGCTCCTGCTCATGCAAAGGCACGGCAAGAGTATCTTTTGACGACAAAACTGTTTTGCGGCAAGTGCCGCGAAATGATGACCGGCATCAAGGGCAATTCTCACACCGGCGCGGCATACTACTATTACAAATGCAACGCCGCAAAGCGCAAGCAATGCAGCAAGAAAGCGGTGCAAAAGGACTATATCGAAAACCTTGTAATCAGTGAGTGCCGCAAGCTGTTGACGGCGGAGAACATCGACAAAATAGCGCGTGAGGTCGTCGCCCTGTGTGAGCGGGAAAAGGACAGCTCCAACCTCCGCCGCATCGAAAAGCTCATCCGGAACAATGAGCGCAAGCAAAAGAACATGATGGACGCGGTGAGCGAGTGCGATATAGAAAGCGTGAGGAAGTCACTTTATGGCGAAATTTCGCGGCTCAATGAGGAACACGACACACTCAAGAGCGAATATGCCGTAGAAAAAGCAAGCTCTGTGTCCCTCACCATTTCGGAAGTGAAATTCTTCCTCAATCAGCTCAAAAAGGGCAAGGCGGACGATATTTCATATAGAAAGACGCTTATAAACGTGTTTATCAATGCGATCTATCTGTATGACGACAAAATGACGATCTACTTCAATTCCGGCGACAAGCCCGTAACGATTGACGATGATCTGATCAGCGCGGTGGAAGCAAGCGACGGGTTTGTTTTTAACTCGGCTTGCTCCACCAGAAAAGCACGGTAGTTTTGATAGAATTGCCGTGCTTTGTTTTTTGTGCTATGATGACAGCATGAGCGGAGCCAAAACCTGTCTGCTCTGCTCTGCTGGATGGTGGTTGGATAATCACGATTTACTGAAATGTTGCAGATAACGGAGGAAGGAGTATTCAATGATTACAGATTCGTTTGACGATAAATCCCCTGCCAAGATCAATGTGAAGAAGAGTGAGAACGCCGTTAAAGTGGATGCTGTTATCTTTACGTTCTCACAGGAGATCGAAAAGTATGTGATAGCTCACTATGACTGCAAAAAAGTCGGTGAATACCTGATTGCTTGCGGTCCAACTTCCGTATATCTGCTCAAATACCATGGAAAGAAGTTCGGCTTCTACAGGACTTGGGTAGGAGCTCCTGCCTGTGTGGCGCCAATTGAAGAATTATCAACGGTTCTGTGCACTGATAAAATCATCCATTTTGGCGGGGCGGGATGCCTTAACAAGGAAATCGCCAGAGGCAAGGTCATGATCCCAACTGAAGCCTACCGGGACGAAGGGACTTCCTATCACTACATGCCGGCATCAGACTATATCCGGATCAAAAACCATGGCGTTGTAAAAGCTTTTATGGAAGAAAACAAGATACCCTACGTTATGGGCAAAACCTGGACTACGGACGCCTTCTACAGAGAGACCGTCAATAACTTCGAAAAGCACAAGGCTGACGGCTGCATTTCCGTGGAGATGGAGGGATCTGCTGTCCAAGCCGTTTGTGATTTCCGTGGATTGGAAGCATTCATGTTTTTCACGAGCGGAGACTTGCTAGATGCGCCGGAATGGACCAACAGAAAAGAAAAGGGTCAAATCGAACACACGCAGCATGATCCGGGGCATTTCGATATCGCGCTTGCACTTGCTGAATATGTAGTGGATCGGTAGCGTCAAATACCAGTTTGTCGGCGCACCCCGACTGTTCAAAATGCACCCCCTTTGCCGTTTGCACCCCCCTAAATTGAAATGCACCCCCCTAAACAGGCGGTGCACCCCCTTAATCGTTTTTCTATCAAAACGCGATACCTTTTCCAAAGCGAAAATCCTGTCGACAAAGTCGGCGGGATTTTCGCTTTGTATTCTTCATTTTTAGGTTTTCAGCCTTCATTATTCATTTCCGCTTTTGCAAAAGTCGGATTACCTCGATGACAAGATGGCAGTTCCCCCTTTGAACGACTGTAGGGTCGATACGGAGGGGAAAAACCGGGATACCGACGAGGTGTCGGGGAAAAAGTGGACGCCGGTTTCGGAAGTCAAGGAGCTTTTGAAACAAAATGGAACAAGAGACGGCGTTAGTATACTGGCGATCCTCTTTGCGCTGGAGTTTTATGAGGATTGAATGCTTGCAAGCCTGCCGTGCGGCGTCTCGCCCAGTCGGCAGGCTTTTCCCGCCGCGCCGGAGATTTTTCCATACCGCGATTTATGCTTGCGAAGCGGGCGTCTTGCGGGTATAATCAAGCAGGAACAAGTCCGGCGGACATGGGAGGAACGGGAATGGGCACAAAGGAAGCGCTTGCGCTGGTCGAAAAGACAAACGTGCAGTACGGCGGGGACACGGCGAAGCTGGAAAAGGAATTAAAGCGCCTTATTAAGCAGGGCCGCGAGTCCGGGGACACCGTCCTCGTCGGCGTGGCGTGCCGGGCGCTCGGCGTCGTCGAGGTGAGGCTTGGCAGACGGGACGAGGCGCTTTCCGACGCGCTCAAGGCAGTGGCGCTGCTGGAGGAGACCGGCGATTACAACCTGATGTTTCGCGCCTATATGTTTCTGGGGTTTGCCTACGACACGCAGGAAAGCTTCCAGATGGCGCTCGCAAACTACGACAAGGCGTATCAGATCATCAAAAAGCACCGCATTCAGGGCATGTGGAGGATCTACACGCTGAACAACATCGCCTCCTGTTACCACACGATGGGCGACCTCAAAACGAGTATCCGGCTGTTTGGCGAATGCCTGCGCCTTGGCAGGCTCCACACGCCGGAGGACTATACGGACCTTGTGTCCTACGGCATCAACCTCGCCGACTGCCTGATGGAGGCGGGCGAGCCGGAAAAGGCGATGGAGACGCTGAAATCCATGGCGGAGTGGATCGACCGGGTGGACATGAAGGCGATGGCGTGCGACTATTACATCCGCCTTGCCCTCACCGCGTACAAGATGGACCATGCGGCGGAGGGCAGCGAGTACGTCGACAAGGCGCTGGACATCGCGGGCGAGGCGTCCACCGAGTATGTGCTCTATGAGGACCTCAGAGAGGCGGCGCACATTCTTGTGACCAACGGGCGGCGCGAGCCCGCGGAGAAGATCGCGGGTCTGATGCGCGCTCTGGCGAAAAAAAGCGACCACACGATGGACCAGCTGACCGCCAACCGCATGCTGGCGGACTATTACAAGAACATTGGCGAGTATGAGCGCGCCATGGAATACTATGAACGGCTTGACGGGCTGTTTGACAAGCGCCTGCGCGAATTGAAGTCCATCCAGCTGAACGTGCACAAAAAGATCCGGGGCGCGGACGCCGAGATCCACAAGCTGAACCAGAGAGTCAAGGAGAGCGAGGAGCAGGCCTCCGTCGAACCGCTGACGAAGCTTTTGAACCGTACGGCGCTGCTCCGGGTCGCCTCGGAGTTCATCGAGACCGCGACGAGAAAGAGGGAAAAGGTCGGCGCGATCTTCCTCGACATCGACTATTTCAAGGAGTGTAACGACACCTACGGCCACGCGAAGGGCGACGAGATCATCCGGGAGGTCGCGCGCGCCTGCCGAAAGGAGGAAACGGAGAAGGTCCGCTTCGCCCGCTACGGCGGAGACGAGTTTTTCGGCATCACCCACGGCCTGCGGGACGAGGAGGTCGCGGAGGTGGCGCGCAGGATTTGCGCGCGTGTCCGCAAGCTGGACATTCCGAACAAGAAGAACCCGAACGGGGGAAGGGTCACGCTGTCCGCCGGGGTGGTGAACATCGTGATGACCGAGCGTACCAACACGATCATCGACATCGCGAACTACGCGGACAAGGCGGTGTACCACGCAAAGAACACGGGCAAAAACGCGATCTATCTGCTGGACCACGAGCGCCGGGACGAGGAGGACAAGGACGCGCTGTTCGTAAAGATCGACTTTTGATTCAAACAAAATGCTCTTCCAGAGGGCCGCGCGGTCCTTCGGAAGAGCATTTTTTTACATTTGATATGCCGTGAAGACGCCGCGGCGGCTGAGCTCGCCCGTGGGAGAGAAGCGCCCCGACGGCAGCGCGGTGATTGGGGCGTCGGGGCTTGACCCGGCGGGGAGCAGTCCCTGCTCGGCGCACCACGCCATCGCGCCCGCGTAGGGGTGGACGCTCTTGCCTGCCCTGCGGATCATCGCCTCGCGCCGCGCCATCGCCTCCGGCTTCGGCGCGAGCAGCATGGCAAGCTCGCCGTTCGTCATCGGCTGGTCGAGGCGCACGCGGTTGTCCGTGAAGGCGACCGCGGCAGTCTCCGCGAGCGCGCGGAGCTTTGGCAGCAGCGGGTCGTCCGGCGGGACGTCCGCAAACGGGCTTTCGCGCAAAAGCGCCTCCACGGTGACGACCTCGTAGCCGTACTTTTTCAGCAGCTTGAGCTGCTCGCCCAGCGCGAAGGCGACGGGCGTGCGTCGCGCCATGTTGCAGCCGTCCTTCTGGAAGATGATCTGCCCGCAGAAGAAGTCCGGGTCTGCCTCCAGCGCGCGGCGCATCGGCGCGAGCATCGCCTCGGTCTCGGCACGAAGCGCCGCCTCCGGGTCGGGGAGCGCCGAGGGCAGCCAGCCTGCCCCGTCGAAGGACGCCGCCATGTACTGATAGCTCAGGCGCTCGCAGACGTCGTAGCTGGTGAAGCCGTCGCCGATCTTGTCCACGTAGTGCGGCGGGCGGGACATGGTGGGCGTATAGCCGTACCGCTCGCGCAGCAGCGTGTCGAGGCGCGTCAGGTCCGCGACGGCGGCGTCCAGCGAGCCGAGGCAGGCGCGCGCGCCGTAGACAAAGGGCTTTTTTCCAAAGATGATGTGGCGGTAGCCGTGGTTGGTGATCTGATGGCCCTCGTCGAGCATGCGGCGGATCAGCCGCTCGCAGTGGAGCGCGCCGCCGTGGGCGTCCTGCCCGATGTCGGGATAGTGGTCGTAGCGGATACCGCCCCAGGACGCGCTGCCGGGCTTGCCCGCCTCGTCCGGGTAGTTCTCCGAGGTGTCGCCCACGACGTCGAAGGTGCCATGCGCGCCGTAGTCCCGGAGCGTGTCGAGCAGCACGTCGGTCATGGAGCGCCCGTCAAAGCGGTCGGGAGAGGCGGGCAGGTCCATCGGCCCGTCGTCAAAGGTCATGGCGCACACGCGGCGCCCGGCGCACACGCGCTCGATGCGGCGCGCATAGCCGACATAGTGCTTTTCCGCCGGCGTAATCAGCTTTTTGACAAGCTTTTTGCCCTGCTTGCCGAGCTTCACGAGCATGGACATGGTTCAATTCCTCCGAAACAGATCCTCCGCCGCGCACTTCGCCGCGAACAGCAGCCATTTGGCATAGGCGGCGGGGCGCGCGCGGACTTTTTTCAGCTTGGTGTACTGGCTGCGGGCGACGTTGAGCGACGCGCTTCGCCCGGAGCCGTTTATCGTGACCTCCGCCGAGAGCAGCGCCTCCCGCACGGCGGGAAGCGTCAGCGCGGGGACGTCGAGCGTGAGGGAGACCGCGCCGACCTCGCCGGGCAGGTGCGCGTCGCTGCCCGCGAACTGCCGCATGCCGTGCGCCTGGGCGAAGTCCAGCGCGAGCGTGTTCGCGTCGCGTATCTTGCGTTCTGCGCGGCCGTTTCGGACCTCGACGCCGTCGAGCATGCCGACGAGCGGCTCGAGCCGCTTTGCGTCGCGCGAGCGCTCAAAGGGGTGCGCCAGCACGGCAAGACCGCCCTGCGCGTGGATGGCGTCCACGGTCTCGGCGAATGGGAGCTTTGGGATCGGCTCGCGCAGAAAGAGCCCGAGCAGGTGCCCGTGCTCGGTGGAGAACTCGCAGCCGGGGATGATGAGAAAACCGTCGTAGGACGGCGCGTCCGTCAGCGTGACGTCGTGGTCGGTGACGGCGACGGCGTTCAGCCCCCGCGCCCTTGCCGCGCGCACGATCTCGTCGAGGCGCATGCGCCCGTCAGGCGAGGCGGCGGAGTGGACGTGCAGATCGAGCATTATTTTCATTTCTTCAACACCGTCGCTTTCAGATAGGCGCGCATTGGCGCGGGGTCGTCCCGGTCGCGGAACGCCTCGCGCGCGCGGAGCATGTCGGCGACGCCGCCAAAGCCCTCCCGCAGCCGCCCGTGCGTAAGCAGGGAGAGCGTGGCAAGCGTGTCATTGAGCAGAAAGCGCATCCGCACGCCGGTATCATAGTCGCGGGGGGCGTACTCTACAGCCTCGCCCGCCGCCGCCTCCGCAAGGCGCAGGGCGATGGGCGAGCGTGCGAGCGTCGTCAGCGGGAAGCTGCCCCACACGCGGGGGTTGACCTCCAAAATGTGCTCGCCCTTGAACTCCACCATCGCAAGCCCCACAAAGCCGAAGGAGCGCAGCAGCTGATACGCCGCGTCGATCTTCTCCGGCTCGTAGACGCTCTCGCAGCAGGCGGAGGGCCCGCCGGTGACGGGATACTCCCGGACACGACGGTGTCCAAACGCGCCGATGAGGCGGCTGTCGCGGTCGAGCAGCACGCAGGCGCCCGCGCCCGCGCCGGAGACGAGCTCCTGCACCACGGGGGAAGGATCGTAACGCCGCATCCGCGCAAGGGCGGCGTCCAGCTCCGCCCGATCGTGGGCGACGGCGTAGCGCTCCTCCGCCCTGAGCCCGTATTTTTCGCCGCAGCGGGGCTTGACGATCACGGGGAACGCCTCGGGTGCGCCGTCGTATTCCCGCGGCACGCGCAGGCCCAGCTCCAGCGCGCGGCGGTGGACCGTCTCCTTGTCGTTGACCGCGTCCAGCACGTTCGGCGGGGAGATCAGGAAATCACAGTATGGCTCGAACAGCTCCCGCTCCCGGCTGACGGCGTTCAGCGTCGCCGCGCCGACGGGGAAGAGAACGGGGCGTTGGTATTTTTGCACAAGCTCCAAAAGGCGTCCGGGGTACGCAGCGTCCGCCGCGCCGCCGTCGAGAAGATGGGACTCCGCGACGAAGCGCGAGGAAAAGACGGGCGGCGTCACGCCGGCGTCGCCGCGCGCCTGCACGGCGACGACGCGATAGCCCGCCCGCCCGAAGGTGCGCGCGGCGCTGATGGCGGAGCGGTATTTGGCGTCGGTGAGGATCACAGTTTTCATAGAGACAACCATACCACACCCGCGCCGCAAAAGCAAGCTTGCAAAAACGCGGCGCGCGGCTATAATGGACACAGACGCTTTTGGCAAGGAGACGACCCATGCTGTTCAATTCCCTGGAGTTTTTGCTGTTTTTTCCGGCGGTGACGCTGGCGTATTATCTTCTCCCGCCGCG
Organism: Oscillospiraceae bacterium; assembly: GCA_015068395.1. Taxonomy (GTDB): domain Bacteria; phylum Bacillota; class Clostridia; order Oscillospirales; family Oscillospiraceae; genus Hominicoprocola. The sequence goes on along the minus strand of SVKP01000015.1, from coordinate 4,430 downwards.
GCTTCGGCACTACTGGCTGCTGGCGGCGAGCTATTACTTCTACATGTGCTGGCAGCCGGTCTACGCGCTGCTGATGCTCTTCTCCACTGCCGCCACGTGGCTCGGCGGGCGCTGGATCGAGGCGGCGCGGGCGCTGCCGGACGAAAAAAAGAGCCGCGCGCGCGCGAAGGCGGCGCTGCTGTTCTCGCTGATCTCCAACCTCGCGGTGCTCACGGTGTTCAAGTACCTCTCGTTCCTGCTGGAAAACCTGTCCGCCGCCGCGTCCCTGCTGGGCGGAGGATTCGACGTCCCGGCGCTGGGGCTGCTGCTCCCGGTGGGCATCTCGTTTTACACCTTTCAGGCGCTGGGCTATACCATCGACGTCTATCGCGGCGACATCGACGCGGAGCGCGACTTTCTCCGCTACGCGCTGTTCGTCTCCTTCTTCCCGCAGCTCGTCGCGGGCCCCATCGAGCGCTCCGGCTCGCTGCTGCGCCAGCTGCGGACGGAGCAGCGCTTCGACGGCGTGCGCGTGCGCGCGGGACTGGTGCGCATGGGCTGGGGCTTCTTCCTGAAGATCGTCATCGCCGACCGGCTCGCGTTTTTTGTGGATTCCGTGTTCAACGCGCCGGAGGGGCAGCCGGGCAGCGCGGTCGTGCTCGCGGCGGTCCTGTTTACCTTCCAGATATACTGTGATTTCGGCGGCTACTCCTCCATTGCTATCGGCGCAGCGCAGGTCTTGGGCGTCACGCTGACGGAGAACTTTCGCCGCCCCTTTCTCGCGCCCTCGGTGCGGGAGTTCTGGCGGCGCTGGCACATCTCGCTCTCCTCGTGGCTGCGCGACTATCTCTATATTCCCCTCGGCGGCAGCCGGAGGGGTCTTGCGCGCACGCTGCTCAACACGCTGATCGTATTCTTTGTCAGCGGGCTGTGGCACGGTGCGGCGTGGCACTTCGTGTTCTGGGGCGTGCTGCACGGGCTGTACCTCGTCGCGGGACGGCTGACGCTCCCGGCGCGGCGCAGACTGTGGGCGGCGCTGCACATCCGGGAGGACGGAGCCCTGCACCGCGTCTGCGGCACGGCGCTGACCTTCTTCTTCATCTGCTTTGCTTTTCTTTTCTTCCGCGCCAACTCGATGGCGGACGCGGTGACGCTGCTGCGCGCCGTCGTCACCGACTTCCGACCGGAGGCGCTCGCGGGGGAGGGGCTGTTCGCCTTCGGCATGGACAGGCCGGATATGATCGCGGCGGCGTCGGCGCTCGCGGTGCTGATCGGCTGTGACGCGCTGGGTGAGCGTTTTTCCGTGCTGGATGCGCTGGAGCGCCGCGCGCTGCCGCTGCGCTGGGCGGCGTATCTGCTGCTGATCCTCGCCGTCGCTGTCTTCGGGGTCTACGGCCCGGAGTACGACGCCGCGGCGTTCATCTACTTTGCGTTTTGAGGGGGCGGGAGCATGGAAAAGACAATAAAACCCGCCGCGAAGACGGGCGTTGTGCGCGCGGCGCTGTTTTTCGTGCTGGCGGTGCTTTTGCTGTACGCCGCGGGCGAGGTGCTGGAGGACAAGCGCTGCCGGGATTATATGGCGGCGCTCTACGCTGAGCCTAAAAACTCGCTGGACGTGCTGATCCTCGGCTCGTCGCACCCGCTCAACGCCATCGACGCCGTGTATCTTGGAGAGCAGTACGGCATCCGCGCGGAGAACTTTGCCCAGCACGGGCAGGTGCTTCCCCAGACCTACTACGCGCTGTGCGACGCGCTGCGCTTCCAGACGCCCAAGGTCGTGGTGCTCGACGTCTACAAGACGATACAGGACAGCCTGATCGACACGCCTGCGACGATGCACCACACGGCGGACCAGCTGCGCCCGGGCGTCCCCAAGGTGCGGATGGTCTATGACCTGCTGGAGCGCGGCGAGCGCGCGGAGTATCTGTTCGACCTCATCGTCTACCACACGCGCTGGAAGGAGCTGACGGCGGAGGACTTTGCGCCGCCGGACGTCAGCGCGAAGGGCGTGCAGGTGCTCGAGGGGCACTATGTCCCCTACGAGGGCTGGAAGGTAGTGCCCGAGGATATCACCGCCCCGGCGGCGGAGGTCGAGCTTCGGTATCTGGACCGGATCGCGGCGCTTTGCGCGGAGAAGGGGATCGAGCTGCTGCTGGTTGCCGTGCCCTTCACGACGCCGGAGGACGACGAGTACCACCGCCAGGAGGTGCTCAACGGCGTGGCGGACTATGCGGCGGAAAACGGCCTTACCTACCTCAACCTGATGCATCGCACCGACGAGATGGGCTTCGACTTCGCGGAGGACATGGCGGACATGTACCACGTCAACGCGCAGGGTATGCGCAAGGTGACGGATTATCTGGGCCGCCGACTGTGCGAGGATTACAGTTTTTCGGGCTGAAATTGGTATCGTTTTTTTGTTGCGAAACGCGAAGAAGTGTGCTAGACTGAAAAATGTCCGGAAGCTTGGGGCAGAAAGGCGGCGAGAAAGATGGCGGACGAGAAGGACCCGAGGGAAAAGCGGGAGCAGCCGGACGACGAGCTGGATTTCGACGCCGTTTTGGCCGATTTGAACCGGCAGGCGCACGAAAAGGAGCTGGAGGCTCTGGCGAGCCTGACGCTGCTGCGCAGCTCCTACGACAATCCGGATACGCTCAGCCCGCAGGAGCAGGAGCGAAAGGACCTCGACGCGCGCCTGCAAAAGATTATCAGCGACCTTGTGGACGACTGACACAATTTCATGAAAAAGGGTTTCCTCCCGCACGATTTTGGGAGGAAACCCTTTCCATTTTAGCTATTCGATGGGTATCTTGATCTTTACGTCGCTTGTGGGGTAGGCGGCGCAGGCGTGGACGTAGCCGAAGTCGCGGTCCGCGGCGCGGCGGCCGTCCCCCTCGGGGCAGACGAACACGCTGCCCGAGAGTACCTTTGTCCGGCAGAAGCCGCACTCGCCGCTGCGGCAGCCCGTCTCGATGCGGATGCCTGCCCGTTCGAGCGCCACGACGAGGCTCTCCGTCGCCTTCGCGGGAATAACGTCCTCGTGGACGCCGCGCACGACCGTGAGGGAGAAGGTCTTGTTCTTCACCTCCTGCGGATAGCCCTCGTAGACCGTGATGTCCTTCGCCTGCCCGAACACCTCGAAGCGGACGCGGCGCTGCGGGATATCCAGCTTTTTGAGCTCCTCGCGCAGGAATTTGTACATCACCTGCGGGCCGCAGATGAAATAGGTCGTGTCCGGCGCGGAGTATTTTTGGATCAGCTCCGCCGTCAGGAAGCCGCGCTCGCCCGTCCAATCCGGCTCGTCCCCGGAGAGGACGTGGACGACGCGCAGCTTGTCGCTTTGCAGCGCGTCCAGCTCGTCCCGGAGGGCGATGTCGTCGCTCGTGACGGAGCCGAAGAGGATCGTGAGGTCCATGTCCAGCGTGCCGTGGGCGATTTCGCGCGCCATGGAGGCGAACGGCGTGATGCCTACGCCGCCCGCGAGCGCCACCACGTGCTTCGCGTCGCGCAGCGGCTCGTAGTAGAACTGTCCGCAGCCGATCATGCCGCGGAATTTGTCGCCGACCTTGACGGAGTCGTTGATGTAGTCGCAGATGAACCCGTCGCCCTTGCTGCGGCGGACGCTGATCTCCACAAAGGCGTGCTCGTCCAGCCGCGCCTGATAGGGCGCGGAGCTGATGGAGTACGGACGAGAGATCAGGCTCTCGCCGATGGGAAAGTCGACGACCATGAACTGCCCGGCGTAGAACGGCGGAAGCTTTTGCCCGTCTTGCCGCTCAAAGCGGACGGTGGTCGTGGTCTTGCTGGCCGGACGGACATCCGTGACCACGAGGTCCAGCTTTCCGGGGTGCCAGGTGCGCGCGACGTCGCCGATGGGGTCGTTCTTCACGGGCAGGGGGGAGGCGTTTTGAAACGCGGCGAGGCGCGCCTTGGATACGCGGGAGGCGCCGCCGACGTCCTTTAAGAATCCCTTGACCTTCATGCCTTCGCCTCCTTTGCCATCGTGTCGAGCACGTTCTTCGCCGCCTTGCGCCCGTTGGTCACGGCGGGGCCCATGCCGTCGCCGCTGATCTGGTGCGCGCCGGAGAACTCAAGATGCTCAATGAAATGCTCCGCCGCGGCGGTCTGGAGGCGCGCGACGATGTGGTCCTCCATCGTGTGGGCGTAGCCGTAGATGCAGCCGTTCCACATGCCGGTGTAGTGCGCGATGGTCATCGGCGTCTCGATGACGCACTCGAGCACGTGGTCGAGCAGGTTCACGCCCAGATATTCGCTCATGTAGTCGATCAGCTGGCGCGCGACCTCGTGCTTGACGCGGTCGTAGTCGTCGGCGGAGACGGTTTTCCAGCCGTCCACGCGCGGCAGCGTCGTGATCGAGTAGGAGCAGGTGCCCGGTGGCGTCGCGTCGGGATTGGCGAGGTTATGGCAGATGCAGGTGATGTAGTGGTACG